>NZ_QULF01000009.1:0-26947 GCF_003481465.1 Clostridium sp. OM05-9 | reverse complement strand
GGCATTGGCCGTCCCGGCATCGGCTGTCCGTTCATTGGCTTGCCATCCGGTCCCATCCGCATTGGCATTGGCCGTCCCGGCATTGGCTGTCCATTCGGCATCGGTGGTACCTGACGGTTTGGCATTGGCGGCACCGATCCTCCGGCAGAAGCACCAGGCCGTACCATCTTTGCATTATTCTGCATAACACCAATACGGCTTACCTTGTCGTTTGCAGTTTTTTCTTCTTTTTTCTCTGTTTTTTTCTTTTCTTCCTCTATGTAGATTCCCATATCAATCAGAAGCTGATTGACAAATTCTTTCATATCACCAACTGAGAATGTTCCAAGTTTATTCGTAAATGTGATCAGTCTTGCTACATAATTATCCCGATCCATCTCAAAATAATGTGCATTACAGATAACATCTTTTACAAAATTGCGAACCTCATTCAAATCCGTGATCTCCTTATCGACACCTGCAACAATAAAATAAACATTCAGGCTCTCAGGAGCAACAAACACATACTGGATATCCTTGGCAACGTAGCTTAATGAGATCATGTTCATTCCAAATGCTTCCAGACCGCTTAAAAGGTTATACAGTAATGTCAGCATCTGCTTCTTGTTGATCTCTTTCTTGAGGAACTCGGTCAACTGCACCTTGTTGCCAATCTCATAAATAAATTCTCTCTGATTATCTTTCTCTTCCAGTCTGCACGGTATGATCTGTGGAAATTTTCCACTCACACCCTTATCTACCTTTTCATCAATAATATCAGTCTGATCCAGCACATATCTGCAGTTATATGTATCTCCCGTTTTTGTAAGTAATACTTTGTTCTTCTTCATGTCCCTCTCTCCATTCATGATCCGGAAATTCCAATACTGTCCGGATAATTATTTTCCATGTATACACCAAAAGCAGGTATTCCTACCTGCTCGTGTTCACCCGATCCGGGTGATAATATATATTAGCTTAATTTGAAAATGAAATCTTCTCCGCCGATTGTGATCGTCGCATCATTCTTAAGCTTAACTTCCTGACCTTCTTCCAGCTTCACGCCATCTACCAGTGTAGCATTTGTCGCTTTGTTATCCTTCAGGTAACAACCGTCATCTCTCTGATAAATGATCGCATGTACTCTGCTGATCGCACCGTTTCCGTCAATTGTGAAATCAACACCACGGTTTGCCTTACCAAGCTTAAATACTGCCTTATTTACCATAACACGTTCCTTTGTGTTTACACGGATAATATATGGCATTGCCTTCGGCACACCCGGTGCAGGTTTCTTCTCTTCCTCCGGTGTCTGATCCTGTACAACACTCATGCCACCTGTAAGTTCAACCGTTGTTCCGGTCGCTCCTGTTTCAGGCTCTTCCTTTTCTTCAACAGGAACCGGTGTTGTAAGGGTTTCAGGCTCTACTGCATCCGCCTCATCTACGTCACCCGCTCCCCGGATCTGCTCCGTTGGATTATCAATAACCTCATCATCCTCCATCTCAACAGAAGCCTTCTGAATGATCTTTGCACGGTTGATTCTTATGTTCTTCATAACCGGTGGTTTCTCGATCAGATTATCCAGATCCTGAGTATCGATCAATACCGGTTTTTCTTCCATCTTACTTTCAGCAGAAATCTCTGTCACACCCTCAGCAGTATGTGCAATCTCCTTGATATTAAATGCATGTGGCTTTTCTTCACCGATGTCCGCCAGATCAGCACCCGTCAGCATCTCTGTCATACCTTCTGACTCTTCTGCCTCCTCCGGTGTCTCTATCGGAATCTCTGTCGCAAGCTTAATATCTTCTGCCTCTGCTTCTTCTGTTTCCGGTTCTGCCTCATCATGAGCCGTTTCTTCTAACTCTGCATCTTCATCCAGTGTAAGCTCTTCCAGATTACTCTCATCGAACAGATCCATATTTACAGAATTCAGTGCGCTGTCAACATCTGCATTCAAATCCAGATCTTTGAAGATCGTATTCTCTTCTGTCGGTTCTTCCTCGTACATCTCAAGGCCATCATCGTCATCATCGTCAAATGATATATCCCTAAATTCCGGAAGATCATCCAGAGAGGTATCACCCTGTGGAATATCCACACCCTGAGAAACCTCCACGCCGGAATCTCCAACATCCATAAATTCTTCTTCTACCTGTAATCCGGCAGCCTCCATCAGCTCTGTGATCTGACTTACAAAACCACGGATCGTGAACTTCTCTACATTCAGCATATTTATAAGCTTAGCAACATAATTACAATCTTCATCGTCCGCATATGTTGCATTCAGAATCAGACCTTTTACAAAAGCCTTAAATTCCGCATTTGCTGCCACATCCGATCCTACCGGAATACAGATCATCTTTACATCAAACGTTACAGGATTTACATATGTAAAATCCTTATTCAGAATAACATATGAAACAGGGATTCCCAGATCACGCATATTCATAATTCCTGATGCAACCCCTCTGATTATACCCAGCATCATCTCTGCATGTACCGTGCCTGAAAGGAGTGCTCCAACTGTTGTTCTGTCCGTTATATTGTATGTAAGATAATCATTCTCATCATCTTCTTCATAAATGATATCAATGAGTTCTGCAATTTTATTATCATCAAGGTAATCAAGCAACTCTTCATCCAGATCTGTCTCATCATCCAAAACATAAGACAAATACTTTTCAGAGCCTATATTTCTTACTTTGAAATTCACTTTTCTCATCAAACAATCCTCCTATCACACGTTCTGCTGTGCATATAAGGTAACAAATTATCCCATTGTTCATGCATACTCTATAAGTATATATAATTTCACCATATATCGCAAGTCTTTTTAAAAAGAAATCGGCAATCTGCCCAATACATTACTGCGTATTAATATGTTCATCATATGTGGATGAGAAGATATGGCTTCCATCTCCGGCATCACTGGTATGATAATACAGATAATCGTTCTCATCCGGATATAATACAGCCTCTATCGATGCCTGACCCGGATTGCAGATCGGTCCTACCGGAAGTCCGGCATTTTTATAAGTGTTGTATGGTGATTCGATCTCCAGATCATCATAAGTAACCTCTGACTTATCATACATTCCGTCTGTCAGAGGGTACAGAACCGTCGGACACATCTGAAGCATCATATCGATCTTTAAACGATTATAGATAACACCTGCAATGATTGGTCTCTCACTGTCAATCTTTGCTTCACGTTCCACGATTGATGCCATGATCAGGATCTGATAATCTGTATATCCAAGATCTGCTGCCCTAGCACTGTATTCTGAGGTATAAACGCTCCGGAATTTTTCCAGCATCGTATCAATCAGACTTGCCGCAGTCGTATCTTCATAAATATCATAGGTTGCCGGAAACAAATATCCCTGAAGGTCGTACTTCGCACCATCTGTATTCATGTCTCCGGTACTGAACGGGATCTGATGATTTCCGTTCTTTACTTCATTCAGGAATTCCTCCGAGCTGCAAATATCCTGCTCCTCACATTTTGCTGCGATCTGTTCGATACTGTATCCTTCCGGTATCGTCAGTGTATCAACAACTTCCTTGACAGGTTCTACATAACAAAGTTCTTCTATCATCTCGAGTGTACTCATTCCGGTGTTCAGTGTAAATGTACCGGGCTGGATCCGTCCTCTGTATTCTGATTCTTTCACTCGTAATACAAATGCATATTCATACTTGATCAGTCCAGCGTCATGCAGGATCGCTGCCACCTTCTTTGACGATGCTCCTTCCGGAATCTCGATCGTTACATCTGTTCCCGATGTGCTCTCCGTCCCCTTGTACTCATCCATAAATCCATCATAGACATTTTTAATCTTTAATCCGCCTATCACAACAAGGGCAATAACGACGACCAATACAATAATTACCTTAATACCTTTTCCGTTCTTCACTCTGCGTTTCTCCTTTTTCTGTTTGTAACTTTTTATTCCCCAATAAAAATTTACCCCAACCCAAAACAATGCATCCAACATTGACTTTGTAAAGCCTGTAATGATATGATAGCCTCATCATAAATGAAAGGATGCGATTTATTTTGGCAAATCCAATAGTAACAATTACAATGGAAAACGGTGATGTTATAAAGGCTGAGCTGTACCCGGACATTGCTCCTAATACAGTTAATAACTTTATCTCACTCGTAAAAAAAGGCTTTTACAATGGTTTGAACTTTCACCGTATCATCAATGGTTTCATGATTCAGGGCGGATGCCCGGAAGGAACCGGAATGGGCGGACCAAACTATAGCATTAAAGGTGAATTCTCACAGAATGGCTTCAAGAACGACCTGAAGCACACTGAAGGTGTTCTCTCCATGGCTCGTTCCATGCGACCGGATTCTGCAGGTTCCCAGTTTTTTATCATGCACAAGGCCGCTCCTCATTTAGACGGTGCATACGCTGCATTTGGCAAAGTAATCGAAGGAATGGATGTTGTAAATAAGATTGCAACAACCCGAACAACTTACGGTGATCGTCCTGTAAAAGAACAGAAAATGGCTTCCGTAACTGTTGACACATTTGGTATTGATTACCCGGAACCTGAAAAAGCCTGACTAAAATTCAGTATAAACTAAAACAGCCATTTTGGGAACAAATATTTCTCCAAAATGGCTGTTTTTTTTGCTTTTTTCTGTAACCCGGCACAACGATTCTCAACCGTCTCAGGTGAACTTATTTTTCGTTCAGATCCACATTCCAGAAGCCGTCTAATGTAGCAAAATAATCATCCGGTGTCTCTGCCCTGCGGATCAGTTTGGTACTGCCGTCTTCACAGAGGAGAACCTCTGCGGATTTCAGTTTGCCGTTATAGTTATATCCCATTGCAAAGCCATGTGCACCTGTATCATGAATTACCAGAACATCTCCCATATCGATCTTTGGAAGCATACGATCAATCGCAAATTTATCATTATTCTCACACAGCGAACCTGTTACATCGTATTTGTGGTCGCATGGTTCATTCTCTTTACCAAGAACTGTAATATGATGATATGCACCATACATGGCAGGCCGCATCAGATTAACTGCACATGCATCTACACCGATATATTCCTTGTGTGTATGTTTCTCATGAATCGCTGTTGTGATCAAATGGCCATAAGGAGCCAACATGAATCGTCCAAGCTCTGTGTAAAGGGCTACGTCACCCATTCCTGCAGGAACCAGGATCTCCTCGTATACCTTTCTTACGCCTTCGCCGATCGCAAGGATATCATTCGGCTCTTTATCCGGTGTATACGGAACACCTACGCCGCCTGACAGATTGATAAAGTCAAGCTTTACGCCTGTCTTTTCCTTAATCTCAACCGCTACCTCAAATAAGGTTCTTGCAAGAACCGGATAGTAGTCATTCGTCACTGTATTGCTTGCAAGAAATGCATGCATTCCAAATCTCTTTACACCTTTGCCCTTCAGGATACGATACGCCTCAATGATCTGATCCTTGGTCATGCCATACTTGGCATCTCCGGGGTTGTCCATGATCGTTGTGGAAATAGAGAAGGTTCCACCCGGATTATATCTGCAGCAGATCTTCTCGGGAATTCCTGCTGTCTTTTCAAGGAAGTCAATATGTGTGAAATCATCCAGATTGATCGTTGCACCAAGCTTCTTTGCAAGGATGAATTCCTCTGCCGGCGTATCATTGGATGAAAACATGATCTCGTCTCCGGTAAATCCCAGTTTATCTGACATCATAAGCTCTGTCAGTGATGAGCAGTCTGTACCGCATCCTTCTTCCTTTAAAATACGAAGAATAGTAGGATTTGGGGTTGCCTTTACCGCAAAGAACTCCTTAAATCCCTTATTCCATGAAAATGCCTGATATAACTTTCTTGCATTTTCTCTGATTCCTTTTTCGTCATAAAGATGAAATGGTGTTGGGTATTTCTTAATCATCTCATCAACCTGTGCTTTTGTTACAAATGGTGTCTTCATGATCATCTTACCTTCCTGTTGTATTTTGTAATTCCGACTATATATTTAAGCACACACATCTGGATTTGTAAAGAATACATATCAGGTTCTGCATTCTTTATCTGTATAATACCACGATCTGTGATCTCTTTATGCATTATTCTCGGCTGCAACAAGGTTATCGCTCTTATGCTTCTTACGAAGGAGCGGCTTCTCGATCTTACCGGTTGCATTTCTCGGTACATCCTCAAAAATAATTCTTCTTGGTCTCTTGTATCTTGGAAGCTCCTTGCAGAATTCATTGATCTCATCTTCGGTACATTCCACACCGTCCTTTGTCTCGATGATCGCTGCCGTGATCTCACCAAGTCGTGGATCTGCAAGTCCTATAACTGCTACGTCTTTGACCTTTGGATATTTACTCAGGAAATTCTCGATCTGTACCGGATAAATATTCTCACCACCGCTGATGATAACATCCTTCTTACGGTCAACCAGATAGATGAAGCCATCTGCATCCTGCTCTGCCATATCTCCGGTATACAGCCATCCATCCTTTAATGTTTCAGCCGTTGCTTCCGGATTCTTATAATAACAGGTCATAACGCCAGGTCCCTTTAATAGCAGTTCTCCAACATCTCCCTGCTTCACATCTTTACCATCTTCATCTACGATACGCACCTGCCAACCATATCCCGGCACGCCGATTGCACCAACTTTATCGATATTCTCTACGCCCAGATGTACCGCACCCGGTCCGATAGACTCTGACAGGCCATAGTTTGTATCATACTGGTGATGTGGAAAATATTCTTTCCAACGTTTGATCAGGCTCTGTGGAACCGGCTGTGCTCCGATATGCATCAGTCTCCATTGATCCAGCTTATAATCTGATAATTTTACTTCACCTGATTCTAATGCCAGCAGCAGATCCTGTGCCCATGGTACTAACAGCCATACAATGGTACACTGTTCATCGGATACAGTTTGAAGAATCGTCTTTGCATTAACACCCTTTAACAGAACTGCTTTTCCGCCTGTGATCAGGCTTCCGAACCAATGCATCTTTGCACCTGTATGATATAAAGGCGGAATACATAAGAATACATCATCCTTTGTCTGTCCATGGTGCTTCTGCTCAACTGTAGCTGCATGCATCAAGCTCTCATGGTTATGTAAGATTGCCTTTGGAAAACCTGTTGTTCCTGATGAGAAATAGATCGCTGCATCGTCACTGTCTTTAATATCTCTCTTTTCAAAGGTACTGGAACAGTTTGCTGTCAGCTTGTCGTAGTCCTCTGCAAATGTTGGGCAGTTGCCACCGGCATATAACAGAATACGCTTCTCTGCGATCTCATCTACAACTGTCTCAACTCGCCCGATAAATTCAGGTCCAAATACAAGTACATCCACATCCGCAAGCTCTACGCAGTATTTGATCTCCTCTGCATCATAACGGAAATTAAGCGGCACTGCCAAAGCTCCTGTCTTTAATGCTCCAAAATAGATTGGAAGCCATTCCAGACAGTTCATCATCAGGATACCGATCTTATCTCCTTTCTGGATTCCCCTGGAAACCAGAAGATTTGCAAAACGATTGGCTTTCTCGTTAAATACATTCCATGTGATCTCCCGTCTATACTGACAGGTTGGATTCGCCTCGATCAGCTCATATTCTCTCCATGTCACTCTTCTCGTCTCTGTGACATCCGGATTAATCTCAACCAGCGCTACATCATCCCCAAATTCTCTGGCATTTCTTTCCAGATAATCTATAATTGGCATACCTATATTCCTCCGTATATTACAACTTTTTCGCTCAAACGCTTTAACGCGTTAAACATCCATACCCTTTAGTATACTCAATCTCATCCGAATACACAAGCAGTTTTTTCTATAAATAATATCAGCTCGGGATTTATCTCTTTACATCTCCGGGTTCATTGCTGCTTTCAAGAAATCAATATACCGGTTCATGAGATTATTTCCACAGAATAATGTAATAGCCAGACCTACGCTTAAGAAAGGGCCAAATGCAAAATGATCGTTTTTACCATGGCTTCTGCGAACCAGACAGATCACGCCATAGATTCCGCCAAGGATCAGTCCGATAAAGAAACCAACTACTGTTGCCTTCCAGCCAAGCAAGAAGCCGGCAGCAAACATCAGCTTGATATCTCCGCCGCCAAAGCCTTCCGGAATAATAAGAACGATCAGATATAACGGAAGACTGATACAGATCATACCGATCAGTCTGGATACGATCGTAACCCCATCCATTGCAAGGAACTCAGATCCCGGAGCTGCATCGGACACGAACTGAAGGATCAGAGATACCACACCCATCACGAAAATAATGACATTCAGTATAAACGGGATCTCCATGGTATCCATATCTATAAAGGTCACTACCGTAAGAACCGCCAGAAACAGGAAATAAATAATCCCCTGTAACCCCATTCCGAAAAATCCGGTAAATAAAACTGCTGCCAGACCACCAAATATAACGATCCCTGCATTTCTGAACTTTCCCGGTTCATGCAGCCGCTCTAACTGCTGTTTCTCCGGTATCCGGTAGATCACCTTTGTCAGCAGATAGAAGATCACCATACCTGCAATAAAAAATCCAAGGCAGGCTGCCACCCTGCCAACTGTTCCTGATATCTCCAACCACGTCATATGCTTATACCCCTTTCACCTTTCATCTGTTTATAATTGCCTGCAAATCACCATTTTTATCTCACATGATTCATTCCGGCATGAACTTTACAACTATTTATTTCTATCGCATAACCACATTATATACTTCACGCTTTGGAACGCCACGGTCTGCTGCCGCCTGTTTGATCGCATCCTTCTTCGTCATGCCCTGTTTCTCATACATGGCAACATGTTCTTCTATCGTCATCGAAAGAAATTCCTGCTGCTTTTCTGCTTTTGCCGCAGCCACATCCATGCCCTCGATCACCATCACATATTCACCTCTCGGCTCATGCTCTGCATAATAGGCGATCGCTTCCGACAACAGAAACTGTTCGATTGTTTCATGCCGCTTCGTAAGTTCCCGGCAAAGTGTGATCCTGCGGTCACCAAGTGTATCAAATAATTCCGCAAGTGTCTTCTGCAGCCGGTGTGGTGCTTCATAGATCACCATCGTTCTGGTCTCATCCTTTAATTCTGCAAGAACCTCTGCCTTTTCTTTCTTGTCCTGTGGCAGAAATGCTTCAAATGTAAACCGTCTGGTCGGCAATCCCGATGAGATCAGCGCCGTGATACAGGCGCATGCCCCCGGTACAGCTGTTACGGTTACTCCTGCTGCAAGTGCCTGCCGTACCAGCTCCTCGCCCGGATCCGAGATACCCGGCGTTCCTGCATCGGTTATAACAGCAATATTTGTTCCTGCAAGAAGCTTGTCCACCAGAACCTTCGCCTTATCATATTTATTAAATTCATGGTAACTGGTCATTGGCGTTTTAATCTCAAAATGGTTTAACAGCTTGATACTGTTTCTCGTATCCTCTGCTGCGATCAGATCCACTTCGGACAGTGTACGCACCGCCCGGAATGTCATATCCTCGAGATTCCCGATTGGTGTAGCGACCAGATATAATATACCCGCCATGTAGATTCTCCTGTTCTGTCTGTTTTATTTCTTTGCTTCTCCTTCATACGTGGCAAGAAGCTGTTCCGTGTAAACGCCCGGTTCTTTATAGACGATCAGCGGCGGCTCGATCTTGATTCTGGAATTACCGCCCTTTACGCCCTCTACGATCACCATATTCGGTTCTTTATCAATATATGGATGAATGAGCTGCATCCGCTTCGGTTCCAATCCATTTGCAAGCAGCCCTTCAAAGATCTCCGCCAGCCGGAATGGTTTGTGTATCATATAGAAACTGCCGCCCGGCTTCAGCAGATATGCTGCTGCTTCGATCACATCCGAAAGCGTCACGCAGATTTCATGTCTGGCAATATTCTTCGGTTCATCCGGATTCGTCAGTCCATGATTTCCGCTGATATATGGAGGATTCGATGTCACAATATCAAAAAAGGCCTTCCTGTAATTACAGGAGACCTCTCTGATATCTCCATGATCGATTCGAACCTTTTGTTCCAGATCATTTAATCGGACACTTCTTCCAGCCATCTCTGCACAGGCATCCTGAATCTCCAGACCGATAAATTGGCAGGTGCCGTCAGACGGCTCTTTTGCCGCCAGCAGGATGGGTATCACACCGGTTCCTGTTCCCAGATCCATGTACATGCCATCCCGTCTGTGCTTTACAAAATTTGCAAGCAGCACCGCATCCATACCAAAGCAGAACATATTCGGATTCTGTATGATCTGATGTCCCTTGCATTGCAGATCATCGATTCGTTCATCAGGGAGAAGATCAATCATCAAACTTGGATTTCCCTCCCTTATCTTCCAGTGCTTCCAATGCCTTATATTCTTCGTCGCTGATACGCTCTGTACTTCTGCGTTTCTTCGGCTTGAATTTTAATTCACTGACCGGATATTCCATAACCTCTTTATTGTCATCCTTATCCGTAACAACAATTCTTACCTTCTGGCGAAGAACGCTTACAGATAAGACTTCACCTTTGTTTCCATCTGTTGTACGGACAAAATCGCCAACATTTGGAAGTTTTTCATTCAAGTATTCATATGTGTCCTGTTCATGCTTCAGACAGCACATCAGCCTGCCGCACACACCGGATATCTTTGTCGGATTCAGAGACAGATTCTGTTCCTTTGCCATCTTGATCGATACCGGAACAAATTCCGAAAGATGCTTATGGCAACACAGCTCCCTGCCGCAGATACCGATACCGCCGACCATCTTGGTCTCATCACGGACACCGATCTGCCGGAGCTCGATCCTGGTCTTGAATACAGATGCCAGATCCTTTACCAGCTCACGGAAATCAATTCTTCCATCTGCTGTAAAATAAAACAGCACCTTGTTATTATCAAATGTATACTCCGCCTCGATCAGCTTCATATCAAGCTTATGCTTTGCGATCTTTTCTTTACAGATCACAAATGCTTTTTTGCTCTTTTCCTTGTTATCTTCATTTTTCTTCTTATCTTCATCTGTAGCTACTCTTATGATGGTCTTTAAAGTAGATACGATCTTGCCATCGTCTATATTTCTCTTTCCCAGAACCACTTTGCCGAATTCAACGCCACGGGCAGTCTCCACGATAACAAACTGTCCACATTCTACATCATGATTTCCCGGTGAGAAGAAATAAATCTTGCCGTTCGGTCTGAACCGGACTCCTATGATCTCTTTCATTATTTATTCTCCTTTATAGTCAGAAGCATAAGTTCCATAGCCACATCAAAATTAACATTTGCTTCCAGACGGATCTTCGCCTTATCCATCGCCTTTAAAACATTCTCGATACCCTCATAGGAAATATGAGCTGACTGTTTGCGGATATCTGTATAATATTCCTTAAACATCAGTCGTCCGGCATTTCCTGTGATCTTTAACATCAGGATGTCACGATACCACATCATCATCAGATCAATATAATCACTGATCTTCAGCTTATGATGGTTCATATTCTTGATCGCAAATATAATATCATCGACTGTCATATCCGGGATCCTGCGGAGAATTCCTGTTACATCCTCTATGATCTCTTTATATTCTTCACTGGTCGCAAGCCGGATCGCCTTACCCAGATTTCCCTGCGCAAAGTCCATACAGAAATCTGCTTTTTCCTTTGGAAGCTTCAGCTCATTCATCAGGTAATCCAGTACATCCCGCTCTCTGACAGGCTTGATATTCAGTACGATACATCTGGAAATGATCGTCGGAAGGATCTTGTCAATATTGCTGGTCAGCAGGAAAATGATCGCATACTCCGGTGGCTCCTCGATTGTCTTGAGCAGAGCATTCTGTGCATTTGCATTTAAAAGCTGTGCATCGTCGATCACATAGATCTTGTACCGGCTGCTATACGGTTTGATCGTTATATCTTTATTTACCTGATCACGAATCTCCTCTACCGAGATCACATTTGGCTTGTCATGTGTGACCCATGTAACATCCGGTTGATTATCCGTATCCATCTGCTTGCATGATTTGCACTTGCAGCATGGTTCCGTTCCGCCTTCTTCACACTCCAGAGTCTTGATTATGGCACGCGTCAGAGTCTTCTTTCCGCTGCCTTCTTCTCCATTTATGATATAGCCCTGGGATACCTTTCCCATCTCTATACTTCTCTTAAAATGCTGGATTATATCCTCATGTCCGATAATTTCAGAAAATTCTATCATGCTATTCTCCTTGCTTATGCTATGGTCTTGCCAGCCATTTTTCTACATACGAAGTTATTATATCATGTATTGCCTCTTTTGGCAAAGCTGCATCGACTTTTACGATACGATCGGGACTCATTTCTGCAAGACTTCTATAACCCTCAACAACCTTCTTATGGAAGTCCAGACTTTCCTGTTCCATACGGTCAAGCTCTGCCTGATTTTTCTTTCTGGCAATACCGACTTCTGCATCCAGGTCCATTAAAAATGTCATATCCGGCAGGATGCCCTGCAAGGCAAATTCATTTACTTTATAAACGGTATCAATTCCAAGTCCCCGTCCGATTCCCTGATATACGGCTGATGAATCCACAAAACGGTCTGCGATAACTGCTTTGCCTGCAGATAATGCCGGCTTGATATTCTCCTTTACAAGCTGTGCTCTCGCTGCTGCATATAATAACAGCTCTGTCATATATCCCATCTCTGTAAAATCTTTATTCAAAATGACCTCACGGATCGCTTCACTGACAGCATTTCCGCCCGGATCTCTGGTGATAAGTACATCATATCCCTTTTTATTCAGATAATCCTTTAACAGTTCGATCTGTGTTGTCTTACCGGCTCCGTCCGGACCTTCCATCGTTATAAATATTCCCTGCATATATTCCATGCTCCTTTATGTGTTTAATCATATTTGTAAATGAATGATCGTCATCTAAACATCTGAACTTTTGATGTTTTCTTTACCGCACAGGTTCTGTAACCGGAATATAGATCCCATCCGTCTGATATTCGACTCCGATCATATTCAGACCAGTTTCCACCATCTGCGTAATATCCCGGATCACCTGCCCGTCGATCTTCTCGCCCGGTGTTATAACTGCAATTCCAGGTGGATATGCATATACATAATCTGCCGCTATGCTTCCTTCCGCCTCTGCCAGCTTCTCTCTGCTGCTATCCAGTCTCCACGCTGCTCCCGGCGTCATAACCTGCTCCGGCAGATGAAACCCTGTACTACATAAAACGGCATTCTCCATATCCGGTAGCACCGACATGGAATCTGCATGGTTCATCTGATCTGCATTTCTTCCTGCTTTATCCGCTGCTTCTGTCAGCTCCGAATCTATATGTTTCAATATCTCATAGAGATGCTCAAATGCCTTTTTCTTATCTGCAAATGAGGTCATCAGGATCACATGATGCGTTCCTGCCATCTCAACCACCTGCTGATATTCCGCCGCTAATACATGCGCAAGCCACGGTCCTGTAGCCGGAATGTCGTTTCGGCTGTCCGTTCCCGGTTCTGCCGGGTGCACACCTGATACAGTAAACACAAGCTTACCTTTATCATAAGCATAACATGTCTGCTTCGGTTGTAACAGTCTGATATGCCTTAGTTCCTTACATTTTTTTCGAAAATGCTTTAGTCGTTTTCTATATGCATCAAATACTTCCGGATGATTCCCCGCATATACGACTGCTTTCTCCATGCTCTGTGTGAACAGATAAGAGGGTGATGATGTCTGAAAAATATGCAAATACCGCTCCACCTTCGGAACCAGCTCCTTCCGGTTCACATGAAGAAGTGCTGTCTGTGTCAGTGAAGGAAGCGTCTTATGCGTACTCTGTATGACCAGATCTGCTCCTGCTGCGACCGCTGACAGATTTCGTTTCGGCAAAAACGGGAGATGTGCTCCATGTGCCTCATCTACGATCAATGGAATATTATATGGCTCAAGCACATTTTTAATCCCACAGATATCTGATATCACGCCCTCGTACGTTGGGGATGTGATAACAACCACAGCCGGCAGCCTATCCGTTTTTTTTAGTTCATTTAATGCCTGTTCCATCTGTTCCGGTGTGATATCTGCAAATATATCCGTTCCCGGCAGCAACTCCGGTACGACATATTCCGGCTTCAGATTCAGAAGACTGACTGCATGGCAAACCGATTTGTGACAATTCCGTCCCATCAACACAGATGCCCCCTCCGGTGCACAGGCATACAGGGCTGTCAGGATGCCCCCGGTGGCTCCATTTACCATCATATAGGTTTTCTCCGTACCATAAAACCGCCGCATCTGCTCCAGACTGTCCTTCATGAACAGCTCCGGTTCATGAAGATCGTCCAGCCCTTCTGCTTCCGTAAAATCCCGGAGAAACATATTTTCCCAGAAATCATCTTTAAATACATCCTGCCTTTTATGTCCCGGCATATGCCATGGGTAATAATCCCCTTTCCTGTATCTGTCCAGATATTGATTAATATATTCTTTCAAGCTGATCTCTCCTGTTCTATAAGAAGAAAGACCGGAGAATCTTATCTGCAAAAAAATCCCTGTTCTCTGCAAATAAAACCATCCAGTCTCCATCCTTCATCTTTAGCTGCCAATTATATTATGTATCATTTCCAGCTGACTGCGAAGTGCTTCTACATCGATCTGCCCCGGTGCAGAAGGGATTCCCGCAGTTGCGAATGAGATACAATTTCCGTACATTTCTCCGGTCGTTCTTGTGGATACACCAAGCTCACCCATCGAAATAACGATCAATGGTGTCTGATTTCCAGATTCCTGAAGCTCCTTTGCAGCCTGCATCATATCAACAACCTGCGAGCCATCTTCCGGCATCATTGCAATCTTTGCAATATCTGTTCCGGTATTGATCATATCTTTAAACCGGTTTACGATCTGCTCCATCGGTAGCGTAGTCTTAAAATCATGATTCGATACGATAACCTTTACGCCATGTGCATGTGCTGTCTCGATCACTTCCGTCACGAATGGAATATCATAGAAATATTCTACATCGATCAGATCCGCATATCCGCTTTTGATCACATGCAGAAGCATTTCCCGGTACTGATCCGGTGTAATATCATGACTGCCGCCTTCACTTCTGGTACGAAATGTGAAAATGATCGGGAACTCAGATAACTTATCCTGAATCTTTTCCAGCGTCTTTGTTAATATATCCATATCCAGACAGTCCTCAAAGCAGTCTGCCCGGAATTCTACCAGATCTGTCTTAGATCTTTTGATCGTACGGATCTGCGCATCTACATCATAGTCTGTCGGTGCAACCATCGGTACGCAGATCTTAGTTGCGCCCTCACCGATCCTTACCCTTTTCACTTCTACTACATTCATATCATCTGTGCTCCCGGAATTCTTTTCTCCTGCTATTTCTGTATATCAATGACCTGATCATTTACAAGCTCATCTGCTATGGCTGTTATATCTGCCTTTACTTCTTCGCCTTCTCCGTCTGCCCATACATTGACATTTACAACCAGGTAATCCTTGTCGTTGACAGGATAGAAGTAATAATAATCACGGATATTTGTTCCGTAAACTTCTGAATTTATTACATAGCAGTCCAGTGTCTGGCCATTTGCACCTGTAACCTGCTCCATCTTCTTATCAACTACTTTGCCATCTTCTCCAAGATAATCAAAATATGCTTCAAAGTTCTCGCATTCTTTTTCTTTATCACAGTCCGGTGTCAGTGTGTAGTATACATTGTACTTATCATTGTAAATATCAACTTCAGAATCATCTGCATATCCACGGTCATAGCCGGACGGATCCTTGATCGCGATCGTATAGCTGTCGCCTGACATCTTGATGCCGGAATAGTCCTGATCATCAATATCAGCACTGTCTACGACCATCTCAGAATCATCCTCAATGTCTGAGATATCTCCAAGATCAATATCAGAAGATGTCAGATCTCCAAGACTGATATCATCCTTTATATCTGCTGATGAACCAAGTGCCTTTTTCCATGCAGATACGATCTTTTCCAGATTGTCTGTGTTCATATTATTCTGCATGTAATCATCTGTCATTTCTGTATAATCGATCACATTCTTGGAAGAATCCGGTGTCTTAATCTCAGTACCAAGATCACCTAATTTAATCTCCCCGCTCAAATCTGCATATACAGTAGAATCACCGTTTGTTACCTTCAGGGAATCTATAGCAACTGTATAAGACTTTCCTTTGTTGATATCCTTCAGGCTTCCTGTCAGATCATAAGCAAATACAGGCTGTTCTGCTGCTGAAACTGTCATATGGCTCTCAAATGCATTTGTTGATTTTACAAATGAACTGTTCTGTGTAAGGGTTGCGGTCGTTTCTCCATTTACAACAACTGTCTCTTCCAGCTTCTTTGTATATGAACCCTTGCCATTCTCACTCTTGTCACTGATCGTAACAGATGCAAGTTCTTCTTCATCCTTTGTAACAGAAAGTGCTGCATAGATATCATCAGCCGGACTGTCTGTACCCATAAAGTCAACTGCCAGTGAGGCCTCCGCATTAAGTACAGTAAACTTGTAATCCATACCCAGTTTAACAACTTCATTATGCTTTACATATACATTTAATACAAAATCTCTTGAGAACAGCATACCATAATAGGTTGGTACATAATTAAATATCTGTGCAAGATCTGATCTTGTTATGTCAGCAGACTCAAGCTGCTCATCTGTTATAAATTCAGATGCATATGCATTCAGATAATTACATAATGCGGTAACATATGCCTTTACATCTGCAGTTGGAAGTGTAACTGTATACTGTTTACAGGAAACAGAATCTCCATTGTGATTCTCTACTGTTGCATTTCCGACCTTATCAAAAGAAATTGCCTTCTTAAGATCCTCATTTGCAGGAGTCATATATTTCTCATACAGCTCCTTCACTTTATTCTGTGTATCTGTATCAAGATCAGATGTATCAAGTGCATCCATCATAGATGCCAGATCCATCTTAAACACATCATTGTATAATTCCGGCAATTCAAAATAGATCACCCGGTCAACACAATACACACTTGCGGATAATGCCTGATCTGCGATCGAAAGAGAACCATTCAGATTCATATTATATGAATTGTCACTCTGCTTCTCAAATGCACCATTCAGATCCAGATTAGATCCTGCGATACCATCCATCTGATAGATACTATTGACTGTCATATTGACATCAAAATCCATCTTGTCATCACTGAATTCTGAAATACCGGTTGCCTCCTCCACCGGAGATTTATCTACCGTATCAGTAATTGTTTTCTTGATCGAACTCTTGATCACTTCTTCCGGTGTTTTTCTTACAAGGAAGAATACAACAGCAACAATTGCAGCAACTAATACCACTGCGATAAGTGAGATCAATGCGATCTTGCCGCCTTTTTTCTTCTTTGGTGCAGGAACCTGATATGGAACCTGATCTCCATATGCATTCATTTCCGGCTGTACATAACCGCCATTGCCTGCGTCTGCATTATAGTCTGCATAGCCACCCATATTCGGATCCGCATTATAACCGCCATATGCATTTCCATTTGGATCTGCGTTGTAACCGCCATATGCATTCCCATTTGGATCTGCGTTGTAATTGGCATATTCCCCATTATTCGGAGCTGCCTGATAACCGTCTGGATTTTCTGGAAATCCCTGATTCATATTATTTTCGTCCATTTGTCTTTCCTTTCATAATAAATATGTTACAGAAATCAGCTTTCTGTTTATATTTGTCTTAAGCCCTGACAAATCTTACATTAGTAGATATCTCCGGATTTGTCAAAGCATTTGCCTGATTTTAATTTACTTTTAATACCTCTATATTCCTTTAATCCTCATCAGACAAGCCAAGCTGCCCGATCAGGCTCTTCGGAACATACGCCTCCACGAAAATGCCATCCTCCAGATATTCTTCTGTGATCATTTCGCCATATTTTCGGATAAGCCCCGGTTTTCCCGCTTCCTGATAGGAAAATGTATGGCGGATATAGGTTTTCTGATCCCGGAGAACTTCTTCGATCACCGACAACAGCTCCGGTATACCTGCTCCGGTTCTTGCCGACATATAAACCATACGATCCGCTCTCAGATCCTTGATCGATGACTGATCGGCATCCTCCGGCAGCTTATCGATCTTGTTAAATACCGTGATCACCGGCCGGCCTTTCTCGTCATCAATATTCAACTGTCTGAGCGTTGTATATACTGTAGCAACATGATCATCCCAGTTCGGATCCGATGCATCCACCACATGAAGGATCACATCACTGTATCTGGCTTCTTCCAGTGTTGACTTGAATGCCTCTACCAGATGATGCGGAAGTTTTCGGATGAATCCGACTGTATCCGTAAATAACACCTGCTGCCCCGCCGGAAGCTCCGCATTCCTTGTTGCAGGATCCAGTGTTGCAAATAGCTTATCTTCCTCCAACACTCCGGCATCCGTCAGTTTGTTCAACAGGGTGGATTTTCCTGCATTCGTATATCCTACGATGCTGATAACCGGGATTCCGGTCCGGCTTCTCTGCTTTCGCTGTTCCGTCCGTCGGTTTTCCACCTGCCGCAGATCCGCTTTCAGCTTGGATATACGGTCTCTGATCACTCTTCGGTCAATCTCCAGCTTTTTCTCACCAGGTCCTCTGGTTCCAATTCCGCCACCCAGACGTGACAGGGAATCCCTCATTCCGACCAGTCTGGTCGCACGGAACTTCAACTGTGCAAGCTCGACCTGCAGCTTGCCTTCATAACTGCCTGCATGTGCCGCAAATATATCAAGGATGACCATTGTACGATCCATAACCTTGATCTCCAATGCATCCTGCAGATTCATCAACTGTGCCGGCGACAGCTCATCGTCACACACCACTCCGGTCGCATCATACATTGCGATCATGCTCCGAAGCTCTTCTACCTTTCCTCTTCCAAGATACAGGTCACTGGCTGCCCGGTCCCTGCTCTGGATCAGACGTCCAACCGACTGTGCTCCTGCTGTCTTTAACAGCTCCTCCAGTTCGTCCAGCGACTTTTCTGTTTCAGAAACCTCCACACCATCCATCGCTGCAGCAAACAGGATAACCCGTTCCTCTGTTTCCGCCAGAACCTCGTAGCCGGGTTTCTGTTCATTTTCTGACTTAATCTCCAATTATGCTTCTCTCCTTTATATCAGGATATCTTCAACCATTGTTTATTCCAGTTCGATCCATATTGTATAACTTTCGGATCGGTTGCCTGCCGCATCTTCTGCGTAACAGGATATCTCATAGCTTCCCGGTATATCCTCCACCCTGGAAAGATCTATAACAAGCTCTGCATCCTCTGTTGTATCCTTCTCTGGTGTCCATCTGTATTGGATGATCTGTTTCTCATTGTCATAAGCAGTAATATTTCTGGCGATCAGGTCTGCCAGTTCTTCTTTATCTCCATGATATCCGGCCAGATATAACCGGTCTGGCAGCATCGTAATAACCGGAGCTTCTGTATCAACAACCCGGATAAATATATCCCGCTCTATTTTCTTTCCATTGTCATAGAAAGAATACGCTAACTTATATTCCCCCGGTATCTGATTATCCACCGTACCATCTACCATAAGCCGGTCTGTTACATTCTGTCTGTCCGATGAAAATGCCATGACACCTGTTCTGCTGTCAAACGGTTCACCAATCTTGATCGTATGATCCTCTGCGCCATAGATCGCTGCCGTTCCTTCATACGGGCTGCCATCTGCCGTATCTGTCGGATCCCATCCGGTTTCAGACACATCTGCAAATGTATATGGCTGCTGCGGTCTGCCAAGCGGTCCCGGATAGTCACTGTTAAACAGATAAACCTGTGTCCCCGGCAGACAGTTCTCATAGATCCACTTGACATCTGCCACACATAACCGGATACAGCCAAGGGATGCACCCTCACCAAGCTTGTTATATTCCCATGTTTCCAGCTTATCATGTTTATTTTCTGTATATGGCACAGAATGGAAATAAATTCCTCCATGAATCTGATATGCATATTGTCCATATACATTTCCCTGCAGAAATGCCCATTCCAGACGCTTCTCTGTCGTCGTAAACAATCCGACCGGTGTTGTATCATCCAGTGAGATCGAGCACCGCATTGCTCTTACCGGCACTGTATAATATCCCTCATCATCCAGACTGTATACCGTTACGATATTCAGTGTCCGGTTGATCCTGATCGCATAAGGCATCCCGTTATCATCCAACCGCAGACCATTATATTCCTGTTTCTGCGGAAGCTCTGCAACTTCAAGGATCTCTGCCTCTCTTGTCAGATGAAGTACCTCCTGCAAGGTCTCTGTTCCCTGCCCGGTTCCATCCTCCGGTGTTGCCTCTTTATATATGGATATCTTTCTTCTGCTTGTTTCTCCTGCTCTTGTAACAGCCATCACTCCGATACCCACCAGTACCAGAATATAGACTACAAAAAATAAAAAGCCTTTTTTCTTCATATGTGACCAGACCTTCCAGTTATTTTATTCTAGCATATAACTATTTTATCAAATCTAAATTTATCTTACATATCCGGTTACCCGGTTTTGCTGCGCATTTATTTTCCTGCATCAGAAATCATTTTCTTCCGCAAACCGTCATTTTCACTAAATTACCTCAATCATTTTCTCCATACCTTTTTGCCGTATAAGCTATTTACACTTTTACAAAAATGTATATAATTCTATAAAGCAGAAAGGAGGATGCAGCAATTTTAAATGCTGCCGTTTATATATATGAAAGATTTAACCGAAGGAAAACCAATAAAAGTAATCTGGCTCTACGCTCTTCCAATGATCCTAGGTCAGATCGCACAGCAGCTTTATAACTTCTGTGACTCCGCTATCGTCGGAAACTGTATCAATCCGGAAGCACTTGCCGCAGTTGGAGCGACCAGTGTTATTTCCAACACCCTGATCGGCTTCTTAAACAGTGCCACTCTGGGTCTGTCCATACCGATTGCCCGATATTTTGGTGCGCAGGATAAGAAAAATATGAGAAAATGCATCGGTGTTTCTGCCATTCTCACACTTGTCTCCGCCATTGTACTTACCATCGTAGGATTACTGTTTATCTATGACCTTTTGGTGCTTCTTGATACACCTGAGGAAATTATACATATGGCTGACAACTACGTCAAATATATTTTAGCCGGACTGATCTTCTCCGCTGTTTATAATTTTGGTGCAAATCTGCTGCGTGCTGTCGGTGACAGCAAAACACCGCTTATCTTCCTGAGCATATCCGTTGTATTAAATATCGGTCTGGATCTGCTGTTCATTCAGGTCTTCCAGTCAGGCGTTGCTGGTGCTGCCATCGCAACTGTCATCTCGCAGGCAGTCGCAGGAATTGCATGTTTTATCTATATATTTACAAAGTGTCGTTTTCTGATTCCGGAAAAAGACGAATTCCGTGTTGCCCGTGCAGATTTTAATGATCTGGTACAGTCCGCTCTGGCTATGGGCTTCATGAGCTGCATCGTTAATTTCGGTACTGTCACCTTACAAAGCTCGATCAATAAATTAGGAACAAATATCATTACTGCACATACGGCTGCCAGAAAGATCTTCGACATTCTGGATGTCGTTCTCTATATCATCGGAAATGCAGTTACAACATTTGTCAGCCAGAACCTGGGTGCAAAGCGGATCGACCGTGTAAAAACAGGTGTCCGTGCCGGCATCATTATCAATACGATCGCAACCACGATCATCATTCTGATCGGATTCCCTGCTTCCCCGCTTCTGATCCGGCTGATCGCAGGAACAAATGACCCGGCAGTCATCGATCCGGCAGTTATGTATATAAGGATCAGCGTCTGCTGCTTCTATGTCCTTGGGCCTTTATTTGTTCTCCGCTGTGCAATGCAGGGTATGGGAAGAAAGATCGTACCGGTTCTTTCCAGTACCATGGAAATGGTAGGAAAAATCCTTGCTGTTCTGTTCCTTGCTCCTGCACTTGGCTATCTCGGTGTTGCGATCACAGAACCGATCATCTGGGCAGCCTGCACGCTCATGCTTACGATCATGTACCTGTCCAATCCTCCGGAGAAAATGTTTGCTTCTATTTTAGGATCTTCTTCAGCATATGAACACGATTAAATGGGAATGAGAAATAATATCCGTCTGCAAAATCATCTGTCACCGCCATGAATTCTCTGGCGATCTGGACACCACAGGCTTCTCCTTCTTCCCGGCTCATATCTTCCCGGTATCGTTCTATGATCGTATCCGGTATCTCAATACCGGTCATTTCGTTTTTCATAAATACCGCATTTTTGCGGCTGACAAGGGGCATCAATCCAACCAGGATCGTTGCCCCGGTTTCTTTTTTCATCTGCCTTATAACATCTGCCTGCTCGGCTGAAAAGATCGGCTGTGTCATAAAGAAGGTCGCTCCCGCTGCCATTTTTCTTCTGATCCGTTCTGTTTCTGCCTTGGTATTCATCCGGTTGTGATTGATCGCCCCGCCATAGGTAACCGGATGGTCGGTAAATGTATCACTGTTCATCTCCTGAACAATCTTCATCATTCCAACCGAATCAAAGTTAAATACACTCTTTGTTGTCTGACGGAACAGTACCGGAACCGGATCCCCTGTCAGCAAAAGGAAGTTCGTGATGTGGTTCAGACTTGAACCAAGGATCGTAGAACGGATCGCAATCGCATTCTTATCCCGACAGCAGATATGCGGCATTACACATAATCCGGTCTCCAGCCTGATCTTCTCTGCCATCAATACGGAATCCGCTCTGGTTCTTCCGGATGGGGAATCCGGGAAAGTTACAACATCGACCTCTGCATTTTTTAATATATGCGCCGCATCTAATAGCTTTTCATCATTTGCATTCAATGGTGGCACCAGTTCAACTGCGATCAGTTTGTGGGCAGGCTCTTTCACCCGGCGTTCCATAAATCCATATGCCGGATGCTCAGAGACAGTAATCTTCTCTGCCTCTGTTTCTGTTTTCCTAACCGGATGATCGGCTGATATGCCTGCTGCGATCCTTCGGATATACTCCGGTGTTGTACCGCAGCAGCCGCCAAAGATACCGACATCAAGAGCTGCGATCTCTTCCATCTTCTCAGTAAAATATTCTGCATTATCTGTGAATGTCAGACGATTGTTCAGATACTTCGGGTATCCGGAATTTGGAAACACCGACAGAAATGTCGTATCGTCCGGTACGATCTTCCGGATCAGCTTCTCCATATGTCCGGGACCGACACCACAGTTTAAACCGGTACCATCAATATACGGGCAGGCATTTGCCTCTGCGATCAGACGTTTTGCAGACAGCCCTGTATTGCTGTAACCAAACTGATTCACGCTGAAATGTACCAGGATCGTACAGTCATGGTTTTCTTTCAGATATGTAACCGCCGGAAGGATCGTTTCGAGCTCCGGGAAGGTCTCAAATAACAGGATATCGATTCCCTGACTGAGCAATGTTTCTCCAATCGCAATATATTCCTGTGTCAGCCGGTCAGAATGCAGCATACCTTCGACAGGAATCGGTCCGATATCACCTGCAAGATAAATTTCCCGATCCACTTTGCCCGCTGCCATTTTTGCACACATAACCGCTGCACGGATATTCTCTTTCACTTTTTCCATATCAGCAGAAAGACTCTTTGTATTTGATGCAAATGTATTCGTCCGGACAAACTGTGCGCCGGCCTCTATATATTCTGTATGGATCCCGATAACACGCTCCGGCGCTTTTATATTAGCAAGCTCCGGAAGATTGGAAAGTCCTGCACCATTTTCTGCCCTGCTCCCATCCCCATATAACGATATATAATAAGTACCAAACGCTCCATCTGCAATGATACGTTTTGTCTGTATGTATTCCTTTAATTTCATAAAAATCTGCTTATCTCCTTGTTCGTTTCAAAATCCGACTTGCACAACATTATAAATCAAAAAATGATCTGCATGCAAGTCTGTCATTTCTGACTATCCTGCCTACAGATCATTTCATTTAATCAGAACATTATGATACCTTTATCATCTGCTCTTTTTCAGCAACGTACTTCATCATCCGAAGCACATAGGATGGCATCTTTCTTTTTCCTGCCTCCCAATCCTGCACGGTACGATATGGAATTCCATAATAGTCACAGAACTTTTTACGGTTCATTCCCATACTGTCTCGAAGTTTCCGGACTTCATTTCCATATACTTCTCTCTCATCCATTCTTGTTTCCTCCTTAACCCATTTGTATTCGTCCCCAAAACCAATACAGCATCAGTTTACAAAAATACCGGTCAATTTGCAATAGTCCCTGCAAAAATGTCCCGTTTTCTGTCTTATTTTACCGTTTTTTAGTCGTTTCAGGAATATATTGAACCCAGACTCCCTTATCAGAGTCAGATCAACTGTCTGTTTTTTGCTTCCAGTACTGCACCAGCTTTATCTTTTACACCTAACTTTTTATACGCCTGTGCCATATG
The DNA here is from genome assembly GCF_003481465.1 of Clostridium sp. OM05-9. NCBI lineage: Bacteria > Bacillati > Bacillota > Clostridia > Eubacteriales > Clostridiaceae > Clostridium > Clostridium sp. OM05-9. The sequence continues at coordinate 2,461 of NZ_QULF01000009.1, read as the reverse complement.
ATATTTTACATTTGCTTCCGTCATATCGAGCTGCTCTGCAACCTGTATTCTGGAATATCCTTCTGCCAGAAGTTTAATGATACGGATACCGGTTTCATTTAACCGGACCTCAGCCTTTCCTGCTTTGAGATACCCCGGATACGACTTTGCAACATTCTCCGTTTCCTTCATTACCTGTCTGTAATACTGGCGGTGTGTTTTCACCAGTTCTGCATCCTCCTCTGCCTTACCCTCGTCATCCGGAAATGCCTGTAGCAATGGATATATAGCCGCTCCTTCTCTGGATATCACCCTTACAAAATGGTACTCTTCCGCTTCTGCAAGACCTTTCTGAAGAACCACTTTCCAGTCATCATTTCCCATCCGGTACAAAGTAACCGCCATCAACAGATTACATTCTATCCGGATATAAGTACGCTTCATGACATCTGCATAATATTGCAGCTTTACTAGCAGATTATATGCCTGATCATATTTTCCACGCTGGATATATACCCGCACCTTCGTTATATATAAGAAACGCTCATAGATCGAAAATTCCACATTTTCATCTGCCGTCTGTTCCATCCATCGGTTCACTTCTGACCACTCGCCCTTGTACAATGCACACCGGATCAGAAATGCCTGTATATTCGGAAGTAGCTTTTCTGCACCTTCCTTTTCTGCTTTTTCATAAAAGCTGCACAGAATCTCTTCCGCCTCCTGAACTTTTCCATTTATGATATGCAGCCATGCCAGGATTCCATCTGCTACAAAGCACTGCTCGATCTTGCCGCCTGCTTCTGCCTGCATCCGTCCTTTATTTGCAAGGACAGCAACCTCGTAATTGTCTTCGCCTTTTTCAAAAAAGCTCTCTGCCAATGCCAGATTGACCAACCCTTTGCCGTATTTGCCAAGGACAAATTCCACAAGCTTACCTATCTTGCCTGCCAGTTCGCGGTCTTTTTTGCTCCATTCACAGAAATCCTTGCCGCCGTTCATCATCGATGGCTGGTTGGATGTAACTGATAATTCTCCAAGCGTTGCCTGCCGGTCAAATACCAGCCGGTATGCCTGCTTCATAATATTGACCATATCCACAGAACCTCTGTGCGGCAATCCGATCTCCAGATACAGCAGATTATTTTTTGCGATTCTCCGGCTACTGCCCTGATGACTGTCTGCATATGCCTGCAGTTCCTGATACCACCGTTCACTTTCTTCCGGATTCAGCAATAGCGATTGCAGCATACTCATGCCACACATAAGCTCCGGACTTTTTTTCACGCTCTCTTCCGGCAGTGCGAGATAATATTGCTTCAATTCATAAAAATATGCGCTGTTTGGTGATTTTCTTGCATTGTCGATCAGGATAGAAAGCATCCGTTCTGTTGAACCTGCTTTCTCATACATTGTAAGTGCCTGCATTGGATCACCAGCTAACTGATAGAACAGTCCGGCATTTTCATATACATTTTTTATCTGTTCCTTTGTGTACTTTCTGTGCATCCTGCGCTGCATGGATAACCGCATATGATCTCGAAGCTTATAGATTTTTTCTCCGTTTGCTCCCATCTGTTCATCTAAGAAATTACCCATCCATCTTGCATGTTCGATCAGATTTTCTGCATCATTTGTTCCTGTGATCATCTCTGCCAGACGAACCGTAAATGTATCCACGATCGATATCTTCATCAAGAATTCCTGCATACGGATATCCCACTTGTCGTATACATGAAATTCCAGATAATTCCACATCTGCTCTGTTACTTTTCTGGAATATTCATCATACTCTGAATCAGTCAGTCCATTTGTATATCCCAGTTCATAATACATGGACATTGCCACGCACAATGCAAATGCCATACCTCCGGTTTCGCGTGACAGACGCTGCTTCTGGGCTTCTGTTAAAACCATCTGTGTCTGTTCCACATATTTTAATATAGCCTGCATGTCCATAATAAGCATGGTTTCATCTATGATATAGAAGCCTTCCCGAAACCGGATCGTGGTAAGCCACGGCGGAACCGGGCATCGTCCTGACAAGATCACCCAGACATCTTCCCTCACGATCAACCGGAAAATAGCATCCTGGATTGCATCATCTTCTTCCCAGATCAACTCATGCAGATCATCGATCACTATGATCTTCCGCACCGCTCCTTCCGGAATCTGAAGTTCCTCCAGTGTTATCGTTCCTGCATGAAGCATTTTGTATTTTCTCTTTCCAAGATAGCGAGTGATCAGGGTGCTTTTTCCTGTTCCACTGACTCCATATATGTACGCGGTTACATTCTCATCATCTGCTGTCTTTAATAACCGCCACGCTTTTTTCGGTTTGATATAACAGTCTTTTTCTATTAATCTTGTTCCGTTCATAACCGCTGTCCTTTCGTTTGTTTCTTCTTCTCTGTGAATAACCTCGATTTCTCCGTTCTTCGAACTCCCGAAATCGCCACAGGCATTCGCATTCCGGACTTTC
>NZ_QULF01000008.1:0-82258 GCF_003481465.1 Clostridium sp. OM05-9 | reverse complement strand
GGGACCGGATGGCAAGCCAATGAACGGACAGCCAATGCCGGGACGGCCAATGCCGATGCCGGGACAGCCAATGCCAATGCAGATGGGACCGGATGGCAAGCCAATGAACGGACAGCCAATGCCGGGACGGCCAATGCCGATGCAGATGGGACCGGATGGCAAGCCAATGAACGGTCAGCCAATGCCGGGACAGCCAATGCCGGGACGGCCAATGCCAATGCAGATGGGACCGGATGGCAAACCAATCGTGCCGCCAATCCCAAATCGTCCGTCACCATCAATGCCGGAGAAGAAACCGGAGGCAGCGCCGGTACCACCGATGCCGGAGAAGAAACCGGAGGCAGCACCGGTACCACCGATGCCGGAGAAGAAACCGGAAGCAGCACCGGTACCACCGATGCCGGAGAAGAAGCCGGAGGCAGCACCGGTACCGCTGGTTGAGGAGAAGAAGCCTCAGGTGCCAGTGCCGTATCTGTTAAGAATAGCAACAAATGAAAAAATATATATAAATAAACCGGAATTTTCAATCGGAAGATCTGCAACCAAAGCAGATTATACAGTAACAGACAATTCAGATGTCAGCCGAATCCACTGCATCATTGAGAGAAAGAATGGTGTCAGCTATATCAGAGATAATGCCTCCACAAATGGTACATTTGTGAATGGACAGAACATAGCTGGACAGAAAAATGTATTTTTGACAAATAATGCAAAGGTTTCTCTGGGTGATGAAGGTTTCATTTATTTTGTCAGATAAGGATATGGGGATAATAATCAGGAGAAGCGTATGAAATATAGAGCGGCATATCACACAGATGTGGGTATAAAAAAGAAAAACAATCAGGACTCTCTTGCGATCAAGATTGCAGAGACTCCGAATGGACAGGCAGCCTTTGCGATTATCTGTGATGGCATGGGCGGACTGGCAAAAGGAGAGCTTGCAAGCAAAGAGGTCATAAATGCATATTGTGGCTGGTTTGAACATGATTTTGTAAAACTGGTCAGAACAGGAACATTTAATACAGCGATCTTGAAGGAGCAGTGGGATCGCATAGCTGTAACAGAGAATGAAAAGCTGAAAGCATATGGTGAAAGCCGGGGAATTATGATCGGAACCACGTTGTCAGCCATTCTTATGTATGAGGACAGATATTATATTATACATGTGGGCGACAGCCGGGTATATGAGTTGACAGATAAAATGGAGCAGCTTACACAGGATCAGACACTGGTTGCAAGGGAGATCGCAGCAGGAAGACTGACCCCGGAGCAGGCAGAAACAGATAGCAGACGAAGCATACTGTTACAGTGTATAGGCGCATCACCGGTAGTGGAACCTGATTTCATCAGAGGTTATATTACACAAAATGCATCGTATTTGTTATGTTCAGATGGATTCAGACATAAGATAAGCGGAGATGAGATTATGGCGAAACTCAGTCCGCTGGCAGCACCAGATGAAGATAAGATGAAAGAGGGCTGTATTTTTTTAACAGATCTTGTAAAGTACAGGAAGGAAACAGACAATATAACAGTATTGCTGGTCAAGGCTGAGTAGTGGGGAGATAAGATGACAGAATTAGGAACAGTATTAGATGGAAAATATGAAATACTGAAAAAAGTTGGTCAGGGTGGAATGTCAATTGTTTATCTGGCGATGGATAACCGTCTGAATAAACAGTGGGCTGTAAAAGAGATAAAGAATGATGGTTCCAAGAGTGTAGAAACACTTTTAAAAGGATTGGAGCGCGAAGCAAATATCCTGAAAAATGTGGATCATCCGGTATTGCCTCGAATCGTTGATATCATAAATGAGAATGGAACGATTTATGTAATCATGGATTTCGTAGAAGGTAAGCCGTTAAATGAAGTTCTGAAGGCAGAGGGTGCACAGAAGCAGTCCGATGTAATTGAGTGGGGTCGTGCGCTTGCCAGTGCACTTGATTATCTGCACTCCATGAATCCACCGATCATATACAGAGATATGAAACCATCCAATGTTATGTTAAAGCCGGATGGTTCAGTAAAGCTGATCGATTTTGGAACAGCAAAAGAGTACATAATTGAAAATAACGCAGATACGACAGCACTGGGTACCAGAGGATATGCAGCACCGGAGCAGTTCGGTGATGCGCAGGGACGTGGTATCTATAATACTGATGCCAGAACGGATATTTATAATCTGGGTGCGACGCTGTATCATCTGGTAACCGGAAAGAATCCATGTGAGCCACCATATGAGATTAAACCGATCCGTCAGTGGAATCCAATGCTTTCATCTGGTCTGGAGCAGATCATTATCAAGTGCTGCCAGTCAAATCCAAATGACAGATATCAGTCCTGTTCAGAACTTCTGTATGCGTTGGATCATTACAATGAGTTGGACAATGAGTACAGAGCAAAGGCAAAGAAAAAGCTGGTCACATTTGGCGTGATGGCAGGATTATCCCTTCTGTCTGTTGGCTGTGCCATTTTTGGCGGGGTAAAGAAGAATGAGATCAAGGAGAAGAACTACAGCAACAAGATACTGGAGGCAGAAGATGCGCTGCAGGATAATGATATAAATGGAGCAATCAAGATCTATAAAGAAGCAATTGCTCTGGATGAATCATCCTCAGATGCCTATCTGGGACTTCTTGATACGTATGCATATTATTATGATATGGATCAGAACACTGACACTGTGTCCGAGAACGTGGACAGTGGAGCAAAATTAGGTGTACGTTACGTCACCAAGTATATTGACAAGGTAAATGCAGATGTTGTCTATGAGGTTGCGATCATTTATTACAACGAAATCCAGGATTACAAAGCTGCAATGCAGTATTTTAATCAGGTAAATGATTCGGCAAACTTCCCGGATGAGACAGCACAGGCTGCATACTATTCGGCAATTTGCGAGAATAAGATCAAGAAGAATTCCAATTTTGCAAACAGTAAAGAGAATCTGGTTAATTTTGAAACTTATAACAGTGAGGAACTGGAAGATACAAATCCAAGCAAATATGTAAATTATCTGAATATCGCTTCTATCTATGTTGATAATCTGGGAAGTGATACGGCAGATATGCCGCAGAGAACGATTGCATTGCTGACGGAGGCAAACGAAAAGCTGGATGAAAACAGTACAGCACTTTCCAATGCACTTCCGGAGGACCGTAATGTAAAATATTACACGGCACAGTATGCGAGAATCCTGTATTCCGTATATTCCTATCAGGCAAAGAATACAAATGTAGATGCGGAGAAGGAAACCTATTATCTGAGTGCAATCGACTCACTTAACCGTTATCTGGCAAGTATCGATATCACGGATCCAAATCTTCCGGATACAACAAAGAAATCATATGTAAAATATATGAAGGAAGAAGCGGAAACTTACATAGCGCTTGAAAAGATCAGCGACAATAAGGATTATTATGATCAGGCTGAAAAGGTATACAGTTCCGCAGAGAGCAGTATGGGAACGGTTGATAATGCAGCCGATATTTATGTCAGTCATCTGACATATCTGTATGACCGGTATTCCGGAGAATACGGATCCAATCCGAAACGTTGGAAGCAGAATGGCATCCAGAAGATCAAAGCGGTATACGATGCGGGCAGTAAGATCAATATTCTTGTCTCCCGTGGTAATAATGAATGGAACTCGTTGATCGTAAACTCTGCAATTTCTGATATTATAAATGGAAATACTGCAGTGACAGGGAGTGAGGAGTGATAACAATGAATGAAACGATATGTAATGTAATGTTATTCGGCGGTATAGCTCTTGCAGTTGTCTTTGCAGTGATAGCAGTTATATTATTTGTAAAACTGGATATCCCGAAGGTGATCGGAGATCTTTCCGGAAGCACAGCCAGAAAACAGATCAAAGAGATCCGCGAAAAGGGTTATGAAAGCTTACAGGGAAGCGGTGCTTCCAAAAAAGATGCGATCAAATCAAAGGGCAGTACCAGTAAGATCGAGGTGCGTGATATCAAGGGCAAGTCAGCATCCGAAGAAGTTTCCAGGAAAGGAAATGAGAGATATAAGAAGGCTGTGGATGAGTTGAATAAGAGCAGAAGCCATCATCATACCAGACCGGAAGAAGCAGATTCTGAGAAAGCAACCGATATCCTGAGACCGGAAGAGGATTACGAAAAAGAAACCGACATCCTGAGACCGGAAGAGGATTACGAAAAAGAAACCGACATCCTGAGACCGGAAGAGGATTATGAGAAAGAAACTGATGTCCTGAGATCAGAGGAGGATTATGAAAAAGAGACCGATGTTCTTCGGGCGGATGATGAATATGAGCGTGAGACTGATATTCTGACATTAGAGGACGAAGCAGATGCGGCAACGGATGTCTTAAGTACAGACAGTGATGCAACAGACGTATTAAGCACCGATGATGATGCAACCGATGTTCTCACTATGGATACAGAAGCTTCTGGCAGTAGTGAGACCGATATACAGGGTGAAGAAGCTGAGAAATTCCAACTGTTAGTTGATGTTGTTGTAGTTCATACGGATGAATCGATATAGAAGGGAGTGACCAAAATGAAGAAAAACAAATATTTACATCGTTTTGTGGCTTTGGTCATGACGGCGGTTATGCTGTTATCACTGGTGGTAATTGATAACAGAATCGGAATGAAAGCAGAAGACGAATATACAAAAGAAGTGATCAATCTTGAAACGTATATTCCCCAAAAAGTTACATATAAGAAAAATAAAGATGGAAGCGTAAAGACAGGCAGTGTAGAAGAGGTTGAGATTTCTGTTCCGGAAGAGACTGCTGTCACATTTAAGGGTGACTACCTGATGCAGGAACTGGATGCATCTGATAAGAAGCAGATTATAGCAACATCCTGTGATGCATCTGATAAGAAGACCACAAAGCAGGCTTCGGAGATCGAGGAGATTCGGATCACAGATTCAGAGGATGAATATCAGTATGCAGTGTATAAAGCAGCAGATGAGAAGGATACTTATGAATTTGCGGGGATAATACGTGTATATGGAGAAAATGCTGAAAATGGGGATAATCTATCTGTTGCTGGACCAACTATGCATATTTCAGCAGAGGCGGGAAATAAAAGCATTCCACAGATAAATGATAAAAATGGAGATAGTTTTTATTATGCTGAAAAAGGGGATGTTGTGTCTGTAAAGGGGTATGTGTCAGATGGAACGGAACAGGTTGACGGATATATAAAACAGACACCGGAAGATCCGGCGGATATTGTTAAACTTACATATACATTAAATGGTGGAAATGAGAAAGAAATACCAATCGGTAAAGATGGTGGAGCCTTTGATGTAAAGGTTCCGGAATCCGGATCATATGTATTTACAGCATATAGCAGGGAAGGAAAAAAGGTATTTATTCCGGTGACGATCCGGTATACTTCAGATATTCGGATTCAGGATGTAACGGTAGATGAAGATTCTGAATTAAAGATTACGGAAGGGATACTTGGTGAGTTCCTGAATAAAAAGGGTGATGGTATTCGTGTAACGGTATCGGCGCTTGAGGATATAGGCGACAGTAATTTTGCAGATCTGGATCTGGAATATTGTTTTGTGAATGGAACGACCATGAATAACTGGCAGTCGGTATGTATGGATAAAGATGGAGATACCGGTATCTGCAGTAAAACGGTATTGATTCCGAAATCGTCTGTAGCAGGTGCGGATTATAAAGTAATCTTCAGAGTCACAGATCATATATATGAATCTATCGGTACTTACAAATTTGATGAAAATGGATCATTTGTATATATCGATGAAAAAGCACCAGAAATTACAAAGGGCTCTTTCCGTGGCATAAAGGGAAACGATAGTGCAACGATTTCGATCCAGAATTATACATATGATGCAGATACATGGTTCAGTGGTGCAGAACTGACAGGAGTAGCGGCAGTTGAGGATTATGCACCGATCGATACGGCAAGGATCAGCCTTGATGGTGAGATCATTGAAACTGTAACAGATATATCAGCAGATGCAAATCAGTATTCTTATACATATGATGATATTACGATTTCCGAACTGACAGATAAACCAGGAAAACATACAGTCTTATATGAGGCAGTAAACCGTCTTGGTCAGACCGGTACCAAAGAGATCACATTTAATCTGGATACAAAAGCTCCACAGGCACTTATCCTGAGTCAGGCAAATGGTGGTGTATCACTGCAGGATCAGGCAGAATATACTGTAACAGCCAAGACAGGAGAGACTTTGATATTCCGGATTTCTGATGCTGACAGTCAGATCGATACGGCTAAAACAAAGGTCTATGTAAATGGTGAGGAAGTTACATTGACCGGAGATGAACTGTCACTGCCGGATGTTGGTGTGTATAAAGTAACACTTGACGCATATGACTGTGCCGGAAATACAACAAAGAAAACGGTAACCGTTTATGTGAATAAAGAAACATTACAGGATTCTTTGACAGTTTCCTCCGAGGGGAAAACAATAGATGCAAAGGATCAGGCACTGGTATATGCCGGACATAATGGAAGTGCAACAACGGTTACATATAAAGTAACAGGTCTGGATCTGGATGCCGATGATATTGTAAAGACGGTAACAAGAAAGGCTCCGGATTCCGCAGCGTCTGCTGCCGGTATTGAAGTAGCACCGTCCAGAACAGATATATCAGCAAATGGAAATCTGAAAACCGTTACACTGACCTATGATCTGACGACAGAGGGTGTGTATGCATTCCACTTTACATCAAAGCATCATTATGTGGCTGCGAATGAAGATGCAAACACAACGGATGCATCCATTCAGGTGTTATATGACAAGACAGCTCCATCAATAGCAGCAATGGAATTTGCCGGAGCAAAGGCATCAGCAGATGGTATTTATTATTTCAGTAAAGATCCTTCCATTCATATAACGGCTGAGGATGCGTTTTCACTGGGTGATTACAAGGTCACAGATCAGGTGGGAAATACCATTCTTACAGGAAATATAGCTGCGAATGGGGATAAAACATTTGATAAAACACTTGTATTAACAAATGGAATTGAAGAGAATAAGATTTATACGATCATATTCTATATCAGTGATAAATCAGGAAATATTGCAACAAAATCCAATGAAAATGGGGTTGCATACCGGTTTGCGGTTGATACTGAAAAGCCAGCGGTTGATATTGCAGATAAAGAATCCACAAACAGTCTGAAGCTTACGCAGTACTGGAATGGTTCAGATGTAACAGTAAAGGCGTCTGCATCTGATAATTTTCTGATCAGCAGGATTACTGCATCAGCAACCTGTGACGGCAAGGCTGTTGCAGATCAGGAGCAGAAGATGGATCTGGAGACCGAAACGATCGGTCAGACCATGAATGCATCCTTTATTTACAAAAAAGCCGGTGTATATGAAGTTACAGTAACAGCATATGATGAGGTTGGCAACACAAAGACTGCAAAATGTACCTTTGTTATCGACAATGAACTGGCAGATATCAGCTTCTCCGGTATTCCGGTAAGTGGTGTTTATAAAAATGATGGTACACAGACGATTACAGTTAAGGCAGCAGATGATTATGGCATTGCAGCTTCCGATGTGGTTGTGAAGGTAGTGTATGAAACTTACGACTATGATGCAACGACAGGTGCCGGAGTAAAGGGTGAAGAGATCATCACAGCAAAGAACAGCTCGGATCAGACAGTTACAGCTACGATCAAAAACTGTAAGGTTATTGATGGAAAGCCAATGAAATATTACATTGCGGTAAGTGCAACTGATAGATCCGGCAACAGCTCAGAAAAGAGAAGCAAGACCTTCTATTATGATCCATATAAACCGGAAGTAACGGTAGAACCGGCAATCGCGGGTACCGGAACAAAGTATTATAATGACAAGGTCAGATTCAATATTACAGTGGCAGAGCAGTTTGAACTTGGCGCAAATGTATATGTGTTAAATACAGACGACTATAAGAACTGCAAATCAGAAGCCGATTATGCTGCAAAAGCATATAAGACATTTTCTTATAAAGATGTAAAGCAGAAAACATTTGGTTTCACTGTATCAAAGGCTGACCGGTATAAATGGACGGTTGTAGCAGTAGATGCATCCGGAAATGCAGCAACAGTATCCGATATCCGGTTCACGATCGATACAGAGAAGCCTCTGGTCGAGATTGAAGGTGTTCCGGATGACAAGAAGTCAACCGGTACAACGATCCGTGTCGTGATCACAGATAATGAGAGACTGGATCCGGAAAGCTTTAAAGTCGTTGAGTGTTATAAATATTTTGATGGTACAGAATACATTGAGAAGGAACTCAAGATCAAGCAGGTAGGTGCAAAGGAATTAGAGGCATCTGCATACTGCGGACAGAAGAGCGGCAAGGCATGTTCTTATGTATTTAAGGTAACCGGTAAAGACAGAGCCGGAAATGATGTGGAATATGAAATCAATGATTCCAGATTCAAGGTCGATTCCACACTTCCGGATATCGTGCTGGATCGCTATCCGGATTCTGAGAATGATGGTTACTACAACAAGAATGTAAGCTTCAAGTTCACAGTAACAGAGCAGTTTCCATTAAAAACGAAGATCACAGTAAGTGATAAGAACAAGGACGTGAATGGAGACGAAGATGAGACATACATTCTGAATGAGACAACCGGAACTTACACAGTAAAGAGAAAAACACCTGGTGTATATAACCTGACGATCAAGGCAGTGGATGCATTTGGAAATGTAAACTATGTAAGAGATATTAAGTTTGTGATCGATAAGGAAAGCCCGGTAGCGACAATTGAAGGTGTACCGGAGAATGGTCTGACACAGGGTACAAATGTGAAGATCACAGTTACAGATAATCAGAAGCTGCTGTTGAAGGATTTCCAGATCACAGAGTATTACAAATGCTTTGATGAAAGCAAATATACACAGAAGAAGCTGGCGATCAAGAAGGTGGATGGCAAGACGCTGGAGGCTTCTGCATATTGCGGTCAGAAGAAGGGAAAAGCCTGCTCCTATTACTTCAAGGTAACAGGAACGGATAAGGCAGGCAATAAGGTTTCATACGATGTAGCAGGTTCCCGCTTCAAGGTAGATGCAACAAAGCCGAAGGTAACGATCACACCACGGCTGGAGCAGACAAATGACGGTTATTACAATAAAGATATCGCATTTGACATAGCAGTAGAAGAACAGTTTGCCGAAACACACGAGATCGTGGTTTCCGATAAGAATAAAGATACAAATGGTGATGCAGATGACACCTTCACAATGAAGGGAACGAGCGGAATCTATACAGTGAAACGGAATGCACAGGGAATTTATAATCTGAAGGTTACAGTTACGGATGCATTTGGAAATGTAACAGAGGATGAGGCTGCATTTGTAATTGATAAGACAAAGCCTACGATCGGAATTGCAACTGTGAATAAGCTGAATAATGGAAATGTAGCACTTAATGTGAACCTTGCAGATAATTATAAAGGAAAGTCCTATACCGTACATGTAAAACGGAAGGATGCTTCCGGTGCAGTTGCATATGACGGAGATTACAGAACAGTAGAATGGAATAACACTTCTGTAAATCCGGAGATCGTATTCTCAGATGAGGGCGATTATGAGATCACTGTTTCTGCGGATGATAAGGCTGGTAATGAACAGATCGCAGAGAATGTATCCTTCCGGATTGATAAGACAGCACCTGTATTATCGATAACAGGCGTTGCAGATTCACAGAATACATCCTGTACGGCGACACTGACAGTAAATGAGGCATTTGCATTCTCTTATGATGGAGAAGCAATGAACAGTGCTGACATTACGGCAACGATCACCAAAAAGACGGATGGAACAGGAGCATCAACAGTTGCAACCTTAAATACCGGTAATTTTTCATCCGGTAATCCGCATACTGCGACCTATACCTTTGATGAAGATGGTGAATATACAATCACTTTTAATGCAAAGGACATGACAGGTAATGTTGCAACGGCTGTTACTAAGACATTCAAGGTAGATAAGACAGCACCAGAGCTTAAGGTATCAGCAGTGAACAGCAAGAACAGTGTCGTAAATGAGTATGAGACAGTTGGTGGAAGCTCTGTAAACAACACAGATTATGTAGATATGAACATAGAAGTAACAGAGTCCTTCTTTGCTTCGAATAAGGTAAATATATCTGTACAGAAGGATGGCGAGGACGTATCTTCCTCTTACTTTACAAACTTTGGCAGTAATGCGGCAGTCAGCCGTGGAAGCCAGAGATTTGATGAGGATGGTGTATATACCATAGCAGTTACAGCAGAAGATGCACTTGGCAACAAGGCAGATGATTACAACATGGTATTTACGGTAGATAATACACCGCCAACAATTGACAAGACTGCAAAGATGGCTGAATTTACTGAGAGAAGATCAGAAGATGGAGAACTTCTTCTGAACAGTCAGGATTTTGCGGATATCAAGGAAAAGGGATATGATGCACTCTGGTCAGTTAATGATACATCTGTATTTAAGGCAAGTGTAAAGCTGGATGGTATTGATTTTGTAGATTTCTCAGATCTGACAGATGGATATCATACAATGACGATTTCCGTTACCGATGAGGTTGGTCATGTGACAACTGAAACATTTGACTTTACCTATGATGGAACAGCACCTCGTATCATTATCACAGGCGTTGATGATAAGAGCGTTGTAAGAAATCCGTTTACCATGAAGATCGGTCTGGAAGATGCAGATGATATGCTGACAGAGATCGTGATCAACGGAGATACTATTGATCCGGCACTGTATGAGGATACGAATTCGTATGAGTTCCAGGTTGAGAACTATGGTAATTATAAGGTTCGGGTATCTGCAAGAGATACAGCGGGAAATGTTACATCGACCTATGACAGTGCAACAGATGAGGTATTCTCCTTCCAGTTAAAGGAAAAGACATCACCGATCCTGATCGTTATCATTATTCTTGCAATTCTTGCAGTTGTGGCAGTGATCCTTCTTCTGATCATGAAAAAAAGAAGAAACAGCCACAGTAGTAAATAAAACATGACTATAGAAAGAAAGGGACCACGCCCGAACAGGCGTGGTCTTTCAATGAGGTGACATAAATGGCATTAAGAGCGGTAGCATTTGATATGGATGGAGTCCTGATCGATTCCGAGAAGGTATACAGAATGTGCTGGTTGAAGAATGGATTGTCCATCGGTATCTCGGAGAATGAGATGTCGAAGATCTGTGACCGGATGGCAGGTGGAACCAAGAAGACAAATGCACATGTGATGAAAGAAAAGATGGGCGAGGATTTTGATTATCTTGCATTCAGACAACGTACAGTGGATATGGTCGAAGCATATATGAATGAGCATGGTGTTGAATTAAAGCATGGCGTGATCGAGACACTAAAGACTTTAAAGGCAAGAGGGATCAAGATGGCGGTTGCAACCTCGACGGATCGGGAACGGGCAGAGGATAAACTGGTTCGAAGCGGACTGCTTCCGTATTTTGATGATGTGATCTGTGGGGATGAGATCGAGCGCGGAAAACCATACCCGGACATCTATCTGAAAGCCTGTGAGAAGCTTGGTACGAAGCCGGAGGAGACAGTTGGAGTAGAGGATTCCATTAATGGTGTGACAGCCTCCCACGATGCAGGGCTGTATACCCTTATGGTGATCGATCTGATCCAACCGGATGAAGAAACGAAGAAGAAAGCAGACCGTATCAGCAACGATATATTTGAGCTGACGGAATTATTTGAAGACTGATGAAGCAGTTTGACTTCGAAAATGACATCTGAAAATGATTGATATAGCAGAATAGAGAATGATCTCTGGAATGAAAGAAAACCTTCCGGCATATAGTAGTGTCAGGAGGTTTTTCTATGATTACAGGACAGAAAATTTTCAGCCTTTTAAAGGCACTTGCGGTATCTTACATAATAACGGCAATCCTGCTGCTTATAACGGCATTCCTCATGTACAAGCTGGGACTGGGTGATACGGTGATTCATCTGAGTATTATCATCATTCATGGCATCTCTGTATTCCTTGGTGGTTTTCTTACCGGCAAGATGGTAAAGGAGCAAAAATATATCTGGGGATTAATGCTTGGAGTGTGTTATGTTTTGGTGATCGGTATTGTATCTTTCATTATGAATGGTACGATCCATATCTCTGCCGGAGGGACATTGACGAATGTGATCCTGTGTCTGGCGGCCGGAATGCTTGGCGGAATGCTGGGTTAGAGACAAGTTTTTCGTAAAAATACTTTGACTTTAAAGCATGTTGTGTTATAATTTCGCTATATGACATAAAAAGGAGAAGTGTACCTATGAAGAGAATAAAGACACTCACAAACAGAACAATGAAGAACACAATGGTTAAGGGCGGATGCGGCGAATGCCAGACATCATGTCAGTCAGCTTGTAAGACATCATGCACAGTCGGAAATCAGAGCTGTGAGAATGCTGAGAACAAGTAAGAGATCATTGTAGACAGACAACCACAAAGGGGACCGTCAAACAAATGACAGTCCTCTTTCGTTGCGTGTCAGAAAAATTAATTCACAAGATGGGAGAATTTGTATGGTACATCAGTACAAAAGTAATGGATATAATATCGTACTCGATGTATGTAGTGGGTCTGTTCACGTAGTGGATGACCTTGTGTATGATATTATTGCAAATTACGAAAATCATACAAAAGAACAGGTAATAGAATTGCTGCCATCCTATGATAAGGATGAAGTATCGGAAGCCTATGACGAGGTAACCGGCCTGGTAGAAGACGGAACACTATTTACAGAAGACATATTCAAAGATTATATCATTGATTTTAAAAAGAGAAAAACAGTGGTAAAGGCTCTGTGTATCAATATTGCACATGACTGTAATCTTGCATGCAGATATTGTTTTGCAGGAGAAGGTGAGTACAAGGGTGACAGAGGTCTGATGCCACTTGACATAGCAAAGAAATCTCTGGATTTCCTCGTTGCCAATTCCGGTAACCGTGTAAATCTTGAGGTCGATTTCTTCGGCGGTGAGCCACTTATGAACTGGGATGTCGTAAAAGAGACCGTTCGATATGGAAGAAGCCTGGAGGAGAAGCATAATAAGAAATTCCGTTTCACACTGACAACAAACGGTGTGTTGTTAAATGATGAGGTAATGGAATTTGCCAATAAAGAGATGGCAAATGTCGTATTATCCATCGACGGAAGAAAAGAGATTCATGATTACATGCGTCCGACCAGAAATGGAAAGGGAAGCTATGATCTGTTACTTCCAAAGTTTCAGGAATTTGCAAAGAAGCGTGCCGGAAAGAGTTATTATGTAAGAGGCACTTATACGCATAACAATCTGGATTTTTCAAAGGATGTATTACACATGGCAGATCTTGGATTTGACCAGATCTCCATTGAGCCGGTTGTATCTCTGCCGGACGAGCCTTATGCGATAAAGGAAGAGGATATCCCATATCTGTTAGATCAGTATGATATCCTTGCAAAAGAGATGATCAAAAGACATAAAGAAGGAAGGGGCTTCAATTTCTTCCACTTTATGATAGATTTGACAGGGGGACCATGCGTGGCCAAACGTCTGTCGGGGTGTGGTTCAGGTACAGAATATCTGTCAGTTACACCATGGGGCGACCTTTATCCGTGCCATCAGTTTGTCGGTGAGGATGGGTTCTGCATTGGAAATGTAAATGAAGGTATTACGAAGCCGGAACTTGTTGATGAGTTTAAGCTCTGCAATGTCTATGCAAAGGACAAGTGTAAGGACTGTTTTGCAAGATTCTATTGTAGCGGTGGCTGTGCGGCGAACTCATATAAATTCCATGGAAATATATTAGATGCGTATGATATCGGATGTGAACTTCAGAAGAAGCGTATCGAATGTGCGATCATGATCAAAGCCGCATTAGCAGATGAAGAAGAAAATCAATAAGGAGGACAAAGGTAAATAAGATGAAGAAAGCAAGAAAAAAAGCCATATGGGTATTGATCCTGTTCCTGCTTGTGCTTGCGGGTTCCATCTACGTTGCATTGTTTGGTGTAGGCGACAGAGGAAAAGCAAAGTATATCAGCCTTGGACTTGATCTGAAGGGTGGCTTAAGTGTAACCTATGAGATTCAGGATGAGGATTACAGTGATGCAGATGTTCAGGATACGATCTATAAGCTGCAGAAACGTATTGATTCCCATACAACAGAGCATAACGTATATTCAGAGGGAAATGGTAAGATCACTGCCGAAATTCCGGGTGTAACAGATGCAGATGCAATTCTGGAAGACCTGAGTATCGAAGGTAAGTTAGAGTTCTTAGATCCTGAGAATTATGAATTATGGTCACAGGGCAAGGAATATACTCCAGCTCTTACCGGTGATGATATTAAGGGTGCAGATGCCAAGATTGATTCTACAGAGACCGGTGATGACAATGTAGTACAGTTGTCATTCACAACAGCAGGTGCTCAGAAGTTTGCAGATGTAACAACAGCAAATGTAGGAAAGATCGTCTATATCGTATATGATGGTGAAGTTGTAAGTGCACCAACTGTACAGCAGGCAATTACAGACGGAAATGCTGTTATCAACAGCATTTCAACATATGAAGAGGCAGACAGCCTTGCTACTACGATCCGTATCGGTGCATTGCCACTGACACTGAAGCAGGTACGTTCTAATATTGTCGGAGCAACTCTTGGTTCAGAAGCAGTATCAACAACGATCAAAGCAGGTATCATTGGTATTATCTGTATCTTCATTATCATGATCTGCGTATTCAGAATTCCGGGTCTGATCGCATCATTATCATTGACACTTTATACATTTATGATCTTACTTGTTATGAACCTGTTCAATGTTACATTGACACTTCCGGGTCTTGCAGGTATCATCCTTTCTGTAGGTATGGCGGTCGATGCGAACGTCGTTATCTTTACACGTATTAAAGAAGAACTGGCAACAGGTGCTTCTGTTAAGCAGTCTGTAAAAGCCGGATTCCATAATGCGTTATCAGCGATCATCGATGGTAACGTGACAACCCTGATCGCAGCACTTGTGCTTGGTATCTTCGGAACCGGTACGATCAAGGGATTTGCAATCACACTGGCAATCGGTATCGTATTATCTGTATTCACAGCACTTGTTATCTCTCAGATGGTACTGAATGCACTTGTAACACTTGGCGTAACAGATGTAAAATATTTTGGAAAAGCAAAAGAGCCTGGTAAGGTTAATTTTGTAAAGGGTGGTAAATATTGTATTATCGCTTCTGTTCTTGTCATCGTGATCGGCTTCTGTTTCATGCCGATCTTTGCAAAGACAAAGGGAAGTGCATTGAATTTAAGTATTGATTTTGCAGGTGGTACATCAATCACAGCAGAATTTGACAAAGCATATTCATTATCTGAGGCAGAGAAAGACATTGTTCCTGTTATCGCTGAGGCAGCAGGCATCAGTGAGGCAGATATCTCTGTTCAGACTGTTTCCGGTACAAATGAGATCGTATTCAAGACCACAGAGCTTACGACTCAGGGTGATGATTCTCAGTTGACAAAGGTAACAGCTGCACTCAGCGAGAAGCTCGGTGCGACAGTAACAAATTCCGATAATATCAGTGGTTCAGCCAGCAGCGATATGACAAGGGATGCATTCCTTTCTGTAGCACTTGCAGCCGTTCTGATGCTCATCTACATTGTAATCCGTTTCAAGGATGTGAAGTTTGGTGTAAGTGCGGTATTAGCCCTTTGCCACGATGTAGCTATGGTATTTGTTCTGTATATCTTACTTCGGTTATCCGTTGGTAATACCTGTATCGCATGTATGCTGACAATCTTCGGTTACTCGATCAATGCAACGATCATCGTATTCGATCGTATCCGTGAGAATATCGCAAATGCAGGAACAAAGAAAGATTACAAGCATATCGTTAATTTAAGTATTAACCAGACGATCACCAGAAATATTTATACATCCTTAACAACATTTGTTACGATCTTCGTATTATATGTAATGGGTGTAGCAGCGATCAAAGAGTTCGCATTTACTCTGATGGCCGGTGTCGTAATCGGTGCTTATTCTTCTATCTGTGTAACTGGTCCATTGTGGTACTACTTCAAGACCGGATTTGGTAAGAAGAAGGATGCTGCAAATGGCAAGAACAGCAAGAAAGCGGTAGAGAAGAAGAAAACAGCAAAGGCGCAGTAATTAGCTGTCGTCGATAGAATGAAAAACAGACAAGTATGTAGGATTTACATATTTGTCTGTTTTTTCGTTGTGTTACAGGAATGTTTATGCTGTGTGTTATTAAAATTAATACATAATGACAATGCATTGACGGGTGATAAAAGCTGTGATATGTTGAAGCAAAGGAGGTGCATGATTGAAACAATGAAACGATTTGAAGCGGTTATATTTGATATGGATGGGGTTATATTCGACTCGGAGCTGCTGGTTATAAAGTGCTGGCAGGTCGTTGCAGATAAATATGAAATCAAAAATATAGAAGACACCTGTCACAAATGTTTGGGACTGAATAAGGATGCGACAAAAGAACTGATGCTTGGGGTGTATGGAGCAGATTTCCCTTATGATGAGTATAAGGCGGAGATGTCGGCACTGTTCCATGAACAGGCGGCAGGAGGAAAGCTTCCGATGAAACCGGGAGTTACCGGTCTGTTGCAGACATTAAAAAAGAATGGAAGAAAGGTTGCGCTGGCATCTTCTACCAGGAAAGCAGTTGTCGAACAGGAGCTTCGGGATGCAGGTATCCTTCCGTATTTCGATCGGGTAATCTGCGGAGATATGGTAAAGCGGAGCAAACCGGAACCGGATATCTATCTGGAAGCATGCAGACAGATCCATGTGATGCCGGAGCAGGCATATGCCATAGAGGATTCTTATAATGGTATCCGTTCTGCACATGCGGCGGGACTGCATCCGATCATGGTGCCGGATCTTGCACCGGTCACGGAAGAAATGCAGGAGCTGTCGGATGTCATTCTGGATTCACTGACGGAAGTAGAGAAATATCTGTTTTTATAAAGAATTAAATCTTTCAATCGGGAATTAAGTTTTATAATCAGGAATTAAGTCTTATAATCGGAAATTAAGTTTTACATTTTACTAAAAAGATATATAAAAACGCTTGACCTTAAGTTCACTTTAAGTTGTAGAATATGTCTAGCATAAAGTTTAACAAGGAGACAATATGTATACAAATACTTTAACATTGGCAAATGGTGTAGAAATTCCACAGTTAGATCTTGGAACCTGGTTTATAGACGATGGAGACATGGCAGATGCAGTTAAGGCGGCTGTGAAGCTTGGTTATCGTCATTTTGATACAGCACAGGCATATGGCAACGAGCAAGGCGCAGGGGAAGGAATCAGAACCTGCGGTATTCAGCGTGATAAGCTGTTTGTAGTATCAAAGGTCGCTGCTGAACATAAGACCTACGAAGAAGCCTCCACTGGAACTGTTAGAATACTGCCAGAAGAACGGAATCGCAGTTGAGGCATATTCACCGATCGCTCATGGTGAGATCCTTCATGAACCAGAGATTGAAGTTATGGCTGCAAAATACAATGTATCTGTTCCACAGCTCTGTATCCGTTATACCTTACAGCTTGGAACGAGCTCATTACCAAAGACAGCAAATCCTGCACATATGGAGAGCAATGCACAGGTTGATTTTGAGATCAGCGCAGAAGATATGGAACTTCTGAAGCATTTCAAGCATATCGAAAGCTATGGTAAGAGCGGTGGTTTCCCGGTATACGGAGGTAAGCTGTAATTCCATGTTAGGGAAAATACACTTCCCTGAGGGGAGTTGTCTGATACTGTAAGTTCAGCGCTATGAAGATCTGCTATGCTTTTTGCGATACTGAGACCCAGACCAAAGTGTGTTTTGTGATTGTTGCGCTTTGAATAGAAGGTTTCAAATATGTGCGGTTTATCTTCATCGCTTATGCCCGGACCCGTATCTGCCACGGTATAGCACAGTCGTTTATTCTGCGTGGATACAGACAGGGAGACATGACCGTTTGTTGTGCAGGATATCGCATTATCAACCAGAATGGAGATGCATTGAAGTATTCTGTCCTTATCCATACAGCAAAGAGGAAGCGGATCATCCGGCAGAGAAACAATAAGGTCGAGATTCTTCTGAATCGCGACAGGCTCGAAACGATCATAACATTCAATAATAATATCTTCCGGCTGGGTATCTTTAAAGTTTTCCCGGCCGGATTTTTTTATGTCTGCAAATGTGAGAAGATTATTTATCATATCTGTTATCCGGTTACATTCTCTGTCTGCTGTGGATAAATAGTCTTTGTCAGCCGGACTTAGATGATTGCCGGAGAGTCCGTTGAGACAGGATTTTATAATGGCAAGGGGAGTTTTTAATTCATGCGAAGCCACAGCAATAAAAAGATCCTGTTTCTGATAGGCTTCATTTACCGGTATAAGAATCTTCTTCATGAAAAAATATGACACGATAGACAACAGGATAATTGCGATCACCGTTACGATCAAAAACAGAATACTCATCTTTATTTTGTATGCAGAGATGAGAGCATTGTTGTATACCGTATGTATGGTATAGTAGGTGCCCCCTATATTTATAATGCTGTAGCTGTTCCAGTAATCCGTATGGTCATATCGGACAGTATAAAATCGGCGGTGGCTGTCTCCTTTGTTTATGGTACTGTAATAGTCACCCCAATATTCAGACTGCATATAAGGCGATGCGGACTGAAGGATGGCTTTACTTTCTTTGAAAGCCTCTGTCGATAAGACCTTTTTATCATTTCGCAGTATATCGATATTAAGGTTTTTGGTGTTGTATTCATTAAGAATGTTCATATCGATAATATTTGTCTGGTTCAGATAGGAATATAACAGATTTGTATCTTTAGAGTAGGAAGCATATGTGCTGTTTGAATATTCCTGCACGACAGCATAAAACAGCAATATGGACATGGTTGCGAGGATCATAGTTATGACAGAGGATAGAAATACAGTGAGTTTTTTCCTGAGCTGTTCTATCATTTTGGTGATTCCTCCTTTTCATATACAAGGGTATAACCGCTTCCGTATACTCCCTTTATCGTAATTCGGCTGTGAACCGTTTTCAGTCTGTTCCTCAGAAAATAAACATAATTCAGGATATTTCCATTTCCAACATTGGAATTAAGCCCCCATATAGCTTCGATAATCTCGTCATGGCTGACAAGTTTACCGGCTGATCTGAGCAGCAGCTCAAATAGCTGGGATTCCCGATTTGTGAGCTGGACAGACCGGCCGTCACATTGGATCGTGCGGCTGTCTATGAGATAATTGATATCACCATAAGAATAGTCAAATGAATGGATCTGGTGGGATCTGCGGTAAAGAGCATTTATTCGTGCCAGTAATTCATCAAATTCAAATGGCTTAACGATATAGTCGTCAGCACCCAGTGAAAAAGCTGCTGTTTTGTTTTCAAGTGTGCCGAGGGCGGTAAGCATTATGATGGGAATTGAGATTTTGTCAAAATATAGTTGGTTTAAAATATCAAGACCTGACTTATCAGGCAGCATCCAGTCAAGCACAATTATATCGATATCAACACCTGAATATATCAGTTCAGTGCATTGTTTTCCAGTTGTATACAGGTATACGGTGATACCATGTGCTTCCATTTGTCTTTTTAGTACTTTTCCCAGATCTGTATCATCTTCTACGAGCAGCAGTTTCATGTAAATCTCCATTTCCCTATTACGGTATAAAATATCATTAATACAATAAGTATAGTAATTCATTTTCCAGATGTTTAAAAGTAATATATATAATTTAGATGTTTTTTAGACAATCGTGCAGATCGGTGGTGTTACAATCGATATATCGAAAGTGGAAATGATTGTAAAAGTATTTGTAATAAGGGAGGTAGACATGAAACGTATCGGGTTTTATTTAATAATGCTTATTGGCATGATGTTATGCTGGGGTTGTGGGGACCATAAGATAACAGAATCTACAGAGACAGAGGCGGGTTTGTCGGAATACCGGATGGCACAGCTTGATATGACCCAGATCTGTGGATTTGGCAAGGTTCAAGATGAATATGTATGCATCGGAGAAGCTGAAAATGGGGGCTATATCAGGCTGACAGGAGAAAAGCCGGATGGAGATTTCCGGCAGGAAGAACTTAAGCTTGATTCTGTTATGGACGAAACGGATATGATCACGGCAGCAGATATGGATGAAGCCGGGAGCATGTATTTGGCAGTCAGCAGGATGGATGATAAAAGAGATATAACGGGCAGAATCGTGAAGGTGATGCCTGATGATACAGTTCAGATACTGGCAGATCATATAGAAGAAAATGTAAAAAATATCAGACTGACGGCTGATGGATATATCATTGGTTGCGCGGATGGGGTGATACAATGCTTTTCCATGGAAGGGCAGAAGAAATACGAAATAGAAAATTCTGACTATACGGATATCTGTGTAGCTGGTGATAAACTGGTTGTTCTCACAGCACGGGATATAGAGACCTATGATATATCGGATGGTCATATGCTGGAAACGATTACGTCTTTTGATGATACCTTGACGGAAGGACTTGAAGATGCAGCTTCGGAGAAAGGAAAAGATGCACTTAGCTGCAGCAATATCATGAAGTATGATGAAAAGTCTGATCAGATATACATTATGCTTGGAACGGGTTTATTTGCATATAAGCTCTCTGACAAGCTGGGGACAAGGCTTACGACATTTAAAAGTGCTGATATAAGATATGACTTTGTTGTGGAGGATTCGGATACATTTGTAGCTGTCACTGGTGATAAGAGTGGAAATAAGAGGATCGTTGTATATTCATCATCCGATGCATATGCAGCTTATAACAGTACAAAAGAAGCTTCAGACAGCAGAACCGTTACCGTATATTCTCTTTATTACACAGAGAGTTACGAAAATCTGATCACGTGGTATGAAAGTGATCATTCGGATATCACGGTGCAGTACATATGGGGCGTGGATGACCAGAATGGAATATCAGAAAAGGATGCCATAAGTTCTTTAAATACACAGCTTCTTGCAGGAGAAGGACCTGACGTCATTATCATGGATGGATTGAATGTAAAAAGCTATGAGAATACAGGGGTGCTTATGGATCTGTCGCAGGTTCTTGATGATATACAGAAGGAGAATCCATCCTGCCTTAAGAATGTACTTTATACATATAAGAATGAGGATGGTTCAGTATATGCCATACCCGCCATGGAGACATTTACAGCAGTTATCGGGCCGGAGGCTGAGATAAGGAATGTGACCGATGTTCAATCCCTTGTGGCTTATATAAACAGTCAGGACAAACCAGCCGATGGGAATGATCTGTCATTTTACTATTTGGAGTCTTATTTTGATACCCTGTATCCTGTATATGCATCGGAGATCGTTGATATGGAGGAGCATTATGACAGAGAAATGCTAAAGAAATTTCTGGAGGATCTCAGACTTTTATACGACTTAGAGATGGCGAGAACGACGCAGGATCAGATCAATGACTGGACTGCAAGGTTCGGAGCTTATGAGGAAAATATAAAAGACAATTATTCAGGATATATGAGCCCGTTATTTAACCGGGAATGGTCTGGCAGGAAGCTGGCATTTGTGGATATGAAGACGATGAGCGAGGCATGGTTGTTTTACAGCATAAAGGAAGATTCCATGGTTGGAATGGAGGATAACACGGCAAACCGTGATTATGACTATGAACCGTGGGGTACGGATGAGGGAATGATATATGTGCCAAATACAATCCTTGCGGTCAATAGCAAAAAGGAGAACAGGGATAGTGCGGTTGAGTTCGTAAAAGCGTTATTCAGCGCAGAGGTACAGAAAAAGTATTATGGAACAGAATGTGGAAATCCGGTAAATATGGATGGCGTGCGGGCATGGAATGAGGATGCTCTCAGTATGGGAACGCCGGGAGGTGCTATTGAAGTCGGCGGGAATAATTATCTGAACTGGACATATTGGCGGACGGACGAGTATCTGGAAGATTATATAGATAAGTTGAGCAGACTCTGTGTGCCTTCAAATCCGGATGTAAGAATTCGCAGCATGATAAGGGAAAATGCGACTGATTATCTGGAAGGAAATGCGAGCCTTGAGGATACTTTGAATATAATTGATAAATTGTTAAATGTATATCTGAAAGAATAGAAATGGATGGTCAGGGAGGCGTTTTATAATCATGAAGATAGATAGAAAAGAAATGAATGGAACGTCTGAATTTATCATACCGGGATTTGTGGGTATTATGATCTTCGTGATCATACCGCTTGTGGATGTATTTATATCATCGTTTCAGAAATCAGGAACGGGAAGCTTTGCCGGTCTGCAAAATTATGCTCTGGTTATGGAGAATGATGCATTCCGGCTGGCGGCAGGCAACTCTATACGTTTTGAACTTGTGAGTGTACCTTTGCTGATCGTTATCTCGCTGGTAGTGGCTATAGAGGTTCATGGAATGAAAAGTAATATTATGAAATTTGCATTTCTTATCCCGATGGCGATTCCGTCAAATTCCCTCACTGTAGTATGGCGTATATTATTTGATGATCAGGGCGTGGTGAATAATATGATCATAAGGTGGGGACTTGGCGAACCGGTAAGCTTCTTTTCCGGCAGGGCAGTTTTCTGGCTGTTTGTATGCACATTTATATTTAAAAATATTGGATATAACATGTTGATCTGGCTGTCGGGTTTGTCTGTAATTCCGGTGGAGATATATGACGCGGCAAAAGTTGATGGAGCTGGCAGATTTACACAGATCTGGAAGATCACGCTTCCAAATATCAGGAGACCGTTTTTTATCGTGGCTATGCTGTCGGTTGTAAATTCGCTGAAGATTTTTCGTGAACAGTATCTTATGGCAGGAGGATATCCAGATATGATGATATATCAGATTCAGCATATATTTAATAACTGGTTTGAGAAGCTGGAGATCAGTAAGCTGACAGCAGGAGCGGTTCTGACTGCGCTGGTGTTCTTTGGTGTGATATTGATTATAAAGTGTATATGTCTTACAGACTGGTATGGTGTGAAGTTAAAAATCCGTAGGGGATTCTTATTAAGAAAACCAAAGCAACAAGAAAGAGGGGAAGGGTGCAGATGAGATGGGTTTCAAAGGGCGTACATTTGTCCATAAAGTTTTTCGTGCTTATGGGCGCAGCATTGTCCGTTCTGCCATTGGTGTTTCTGATCGGCGGAGCATTTATGGGAGAATCGGAGCTTGAACAGATCGCAGCTCCTGTTATAAGCGGAGGTTCAGGTTATGCTTCCTGGCATTTCATTCCTTTATATCCGACATTTAAGAATATAATCGAGCTGTTGTTTGATACACCGGAATACTATGTGCTTTTCTGGAATTCTGTGAAGATCGTGGGCGTTATACTTATCGGACAGCTTGTGTTTGCTGTTCCTGCGGCGTGGGGGCTTGCCAGAAGCCGGAACAGGCTGTCGAAGATTATATATGGGTTATATGTGTTCTGTATGATCCTGCCATTTCAGGTGACGATGTTATCCCAGTATCTGGTGTTGAACAGGTTGAATATGATAAATACACATTGGGCGGTCATACTGCCATTTGTGTTCTCTACATTCCCTATATTTATTATGTACAGTGCATTTGAACAGGTTCCTGATTCGGTGATAGAGGCTGCCAGACTGGATGGAGCGGGTGGCTTTAAGGTCTTTATCTATATGGCGGTTCCGATAGCAAAAAGAGGGATTCTTGCAGCAGTGATACTGGGATTTCTTGAGTACTGGAATATCGTGGAGCAGCCGGTGGTATTTTTAAAGGACAAATATCTGTTGCCATTATCGGTATATCTGCCGGATGTGACTGGGGGAAGTGCAGGAAAAGCATTTGCATTTGCTCTGTTCAGCTGTATTCCTTCTCTTATCATATTTTATATCGGAAAAGATATTCTGGCAGAGGGCATATCCATAGGATCTGCGGATGACTAATAGCAGGGTAATTTACAGGGAGAAAATGATATGAAACGGAAAAAAGGATTTAGGATCGTAAGAATTATAATAATATTTCTGGTAATCGTTGTTGCAGGAACTGTTATGTCAAGATTTGCAAGCAGCACCTTGACGCCCAAGGTAGAGATTATGTATGCATCATCCGGCAGTATATCAAGGGATGTCGTACAGGATGTGATGATCGAGGGCGACAGCAGGGCTCCTGTATACAGTTATCCTGATCTCATGGTTCAGGCAATATATGTGCATACGGGAAGTTATGTAAAGAAAGGAGACAGGCTTATGAAGATCGGGACAGGAGAGCTTTCATCCATATATCTGACGAAAAAACTTGAGCGGAAGAATCTGAAGGAACAATATGTGTACGCATGGGGAGATGAGAGAGCGTTAGTGGAAGAGAATATTGCGGATGTGGACAGACAGCTGAATTATCTGGAAAAGCTGACCACAAATGAGGGTGTCATATATTCCGAGGTGGAGGGGCTTATATCAGAGGTTCGGGTGGATGTAGGAAGCAGAACCACAGAGGAGGCAGCATTTGTGGTTATGGAGAGCTCGGATGAATATACAGTACGAATCCCGGTAACGAGTGAGCAGAAGCGTTATATAGAAAAAGGAGATAAAGTTATTCTTCATATAAATGATACCAGTGTGAATACGGAAGTAACGGCAGTATACAGTGATACCACAAATGAGCAGGGGTATATCGTGGAGACGGTTATATCCGGTGAACTGGTAAATGTAGGAGACAGTGTTCTGGCAGATATCTCCCATCAGTCTGAGAAATATGATTTTATCGTTCCGGTGTCCGCGATATATGCAGATGTTGTAGGTTCGTATGTGCTTGTAGAGAGATCAAAGGATACGATCCTTGGAACAGAGCTTGTGGCTGCAAAAGTATATGTGACGGTAGGAGATACAAATAATTATGAAGTAGGAATTAAGAAAAGTTCCCTGACAGGCGACGACAGGATCATAGCCAGTTCGGACAAGAAGATCGAAGCAGGGGATACGGTTCGGGAGAAATAGAGGGGTTGACGATGAAACGATTTGTGATTGGTATACTGGGAGCTGCTTTATTATCAGGTATGGCGGTGTGGAATATCATACATGCGGAATATATCAGCGGAACTTATGATAATGACAGAAATTATGCGTATCTTACGACAGGACAGGTCACATATAACAAAATGAAAAATGAAGACTATATAAAAGGCACATATCTTATTGACAGGGATGTATCGGTAACAGGTAATGGCGTATATAAGCAGATCACGGCAGATATAGTAACTGTAGATTTTGACGTGGAGGATATGCTCGGTATAAGTGGAAGACTGGCAGAAAATGATATGGGCGGATGTATTATAAGCAGCGGGCTGGCATATCATTTGTTCGGAAGTATTTATGCTACAGGGTATACGGTGACAGTCCAAGGTGTTGATCATGTTGTGCGGTCAGTAACGGATTCAGAGGATAACTTTATATTGATTCAGGCAGGTCAGGAACGTGGAGAAGACTGGGAGCTTGTTGAGCATAGAGAAATAAGTGGTCTGGTGATCGATATATCGGAGGAGAACTACAGAGGGGAGTATGCCACAGAGGTCGGTGAACACCATGGCTATAGTTCGGACTGTTACTATGTAACGGACTACCTGAATATTTTACCGAATATAAATCTGCCTGCAAAGTGGTCAGACTTTGATTTCTGGGCGGAGTCGTCCAGTGAATGGAAGCAGATGTCGGAGAGAAGATTATATGCTGATAAGGATGTGTTTGAAATATTTTATTATAGGCAGAGGCAGCAGTTGAACCTGTACAGATGGCGCAGCGTTATATCCGTTATTTTATTAGCAGGCTGGTGTGTGACGACTAGATTATGTATAAAATACGGGAAACACACAAAGCGTATAAAATTCTCATGTATTTATTGACTTTTTTATATCCGATATTAATATAAAGCATATATGATATTTGGCAAAGCATTCTAAAGGATGTGACGCAGAGCTATAGG
The DNA here is from genome assembly GCF_003481465.1 of Clostridium sp. OM05-9. Lineage (NCBI taxonomy): Bacteria > Bacillati > Bacillota > Clostridia > Eubacteriales > Clostridiaceae > Clostridium > Clostridium sp. OM05-9. Next base: position 56,204 of record NZ_QULF01000008.1, on the reverse strand, counting down.
GCCTGTAAAATGGCAGCCAGTTGCATTTTTACTAAACGAACATTGCTGGAACTGGGCAATGTTTTTTCTTTTATACTGTATGCGCGCCTCTTTTCCGATATTGAGAGGGGGAGAAGCCCTTCTGTTTCCGGAACAGCCGGCTGAAATATAACTGGTCATCATATCCTACGACCTTGGCTATTTCATTTATAGAATAGTTCGTCTGTTCTAAGAGAAGCTGGGCGTTGTTGATCCGACGGGATACGATGAACTGCATCGGGGTCATGCCTGTGTATTTCTTGAAATTCCGTATGAACCAGCTCACGCTCATTCCTCTTGATTCGGCATATTGTTCTATGCTGATGTCTTTATTATAGTTTCCATTAAAGTAGGAAACTGCATAGTCCATTTCACGATCCAGATATTCATTTTTCAGGATATGTTCGCGTGACAGCTCCCGTTTGAATACGATTAAAAGGCGTGTTAGCAGTAAAGCCAGCATTTCTTCATAATCATCCTGACAACGCTGCAGCTCCAGGATGATCTGTTTAAATATATGTTCATATTCCAGAGAGGAACCGACAGGGAATACTCTCCGGTTATCTTTAAATCCATATTTCCTCAGAAGATTCTTCACATCAGAGCCGGTGAAATGAATCCAGTAAACCTCTGTTTTATCTGCACCGTAATATTCATATTTCTGTAGTTCCTTCGGGCGGTAGAGTACCATATTGCCGGCAGGAACGATCGTCTCATTCTCAGCCTTATCAAAATGAAAATGTCCAAGCCCGGATGCGATATAGATGATCTGGTAGTCCTGTCTGCCCTTAGGACGATAGGTAGGCATCTTCGGGTCGCCACTTAAGCGGTATGTTCCGCAGCTTCCGACAATAAGCGGTCTGCGCTTGTCCTTGAAATCAAGATAGGAATGATTCAGGTATCCGGTATTTATATACATGATGAAGCTCTCCTTTATTTGTAGGATTGTAATATAAAAAGATTTATTGATATTGTATCATTTTGTCCATGTTCTGTCCATTCCGGTTCATAGACAGAAATGCTGTTAAAGTGTATGATAAATACAGACAAAACGAAATAACAAGATAATATTTGCAAATAATATCAAAAACATAAGAATAGTCGAAAACAAAAAAGTACATATAAGGGAGGATGACTTATGATAGTGCCACGTTATTATGAGAATTTGAATGTATTACATGAAAATACACAGCCTGCAAGGGCATACTATGTACCGGCTTCCTGTAGGATGGATGATCTGGTCGAGCACAGAGAAGGATCAGATCGGTTACAGTTATTAAATGGAAAATGGAAATTCCAATATTTTAAAAGTATTTATGATGTGAAGGATGCTTTTTATGAGATGGGATATGACACCGGAGCATTTGACGAGATCGAGGTTCCGGGCGTATGGCAGATGGCAGGATATGATACACACCAGTATACAAATATCCGCTATCCATTTCCATTTGACCCACCATATGTTCCACAGGATATACCGTGTGGAGCTTATGTGCATACCTTTTCTTATGCAAAGGATGTGGATGCGGCAAAGGCATTTCTGAATTTTGAAGGTGTGGATAGCTGCTTCTATGTGTGGATAAATGGGGAATATGTCGGATACAGTCAGGTATCCCATATGACCAGTGAGTATGATGTGACAGACATTTTAAAAGAGGGAGAAAATACGATTGCTGTCCTTGTCATGAAATGGTGTGATGGTTCTTATCTGGAGGATCAGGATAAATTTCGGATGAGTGGAATTTTTCGTGATGTCTATATTCTGAAAAGACCGGAGTGCGCCATTCGCGACTACCGCATCACGACCTCTGTTTTAAAGGAAAAGGCTGAGGTGAAGCTCGATCTGAGCTTTTATCAGGAGACAGCGGTTAAGGTTACGATCGAAGACAGGAATGGTGTGGTTGTAGCGGAAGGACAGGCAGAGCATGACGGAGCTTTCACATTTGAGATTATACAGCCGACACTTTGGAACACCGAGAATCCATATCTGTATACACTTATTTTGCAGAGTGAAAATGAGACGATCGTTGATCATATCGCTGTCAGAACGATAGAGATAAAGGATAAAGTTATTTACTTCAATGGACAGAAGATCAAATTCCGCGGTGTCAACCGGCACGATTCTGATCCGGTAACCGGCTTTACAGTGGATGTGGAGAAGATAAAAAAGGATCTTACCCTTATGAAACAACACAACTTCAATGCGATCCGTTCCAGTCATTATCCAAATGCACCGTATTTTTATCAGATGTGTGACAAATATGGCTTCATGGTATGCGACGAGGCGGATATAGAAGCACATGGCCCATATATGTTATATCGCAAAGAGGATACTGACTACAACCGGTTCAAAAAGTGGAATGAGAAGATTGCAGACAATCCGGAATGGGAGGCGGCTATTCTTGACCGGGTGAAGCAGATGGTCGAGAGAGATAAGAACCGTTTCTGTATCGTGATGTGGTCGATGGGAAATGAAAGTGCATATGGCTGCAATTTTGAAAAGGCACTTGCATGGACGAAGCAGTATGATCCATCCCGTATTACCCAGTATGAAAGTGCAAGATACAGAAATTATGATGTGACCTATAATTATGAGAATCTGGATCTGTACAGCCGTATGTACCCAGCGCTGTCAGAGATCGAGGAATATCTGGAAAAGGACGGAAGCAAACCATTTCTGCTGGTTGAATACTGCCACAGCATGGGAAATGGTCCCGGAGATTTTGAAGATTATTTCCAAATGATCCACAGTGATGACCGCATGTGCGGTGGATTTGTATGGGAATGGTGCGACCATGCAGTTGCGCATGATCAAGCGGAAAACGGAAAGACGAAGTATTACTATGGCGGAGATCATGGAGAGGCGATACATGATGGTAATTTCTGTATGGATGGTCTTGTGTATCCGAACAGAACCCCGCATACCGGACTGCTCGAATACAAAAATGTCTACCGCCCGGTCAGAGTTCGGTCATTTGATCAGGAGAGAGGAACGCTTACCCTTCATAACTATATGGATTTTGATGATATTCAGGATTTTGTGGATATCTGTTATGAGGTAACTCAGGATGGCTTAAGTGTTCAGAAGGGCAAGGTAGTGGGTGCTTCGGCTGCTCCGCACAGTGATTGTACCGTGGGGCTTGATATCGATGTTCCTACGGCAGGCAGAGTATATCTGAAGCTTTCTTATCAGTTAAAGAAAGAGCTTCCGTTAGTTTCTGCGGGTCATGTATTGGGCTTTGATGAACTTCTGCTTGAGAATAAAGATGGAAGAAACCAGACAGCTGCCAAATGGACGGCTTCGGATGTGGCAGTATCCGATATCAGGGTAGAGGAAGACGATGCATGGATCGTGTTAAATGGTGATGACTTTACATATCGGCTGGATAAGCGTACCGGCTTGTTCAGCGGACTTCAGTATGCAGGCAGGGAATATCTGAATCATCCAATGGAGCTTAACATCTGGCGTGCGCCTACAGACAACGATATGTATATCCGGGCAGAATGGGAGAAGGCTCATTATGATGAGGCATACACAAGAGCATATAGTGAACAGATCCTTCAGAACAAATTCGGAGTAATGATCATGTGCCATGCAGGTGTGGTAGCTCCAACCGTTCAAAAGCTGATCGATGTAGAGATTATGTGGAAAATAGATGGCGCAGGCAGAATTGCTGCGGGAATAACAGCAGTAAAAGATGAAGAACTCCCGGATCTTCCAAGATTTGGTATAAGAATGTTTCTGGATAAGAAGCTTTCTGAGGCTGCCTATTATGGCATGGGACCACAGGAAAGCTACCGCGACAAGCACAGGGCTGCCAGCCACGGCTTGTTCAGAAGTTCTGTGCAGGAGCTTCATGAGGACTATATCATGCCGCAGGAGAATGGAAGCCACTATGACTGTGATTATGTGGAACTGAAAAATCTACGATATGGAATGGCTGTTGCAGCAGAACATACATTTTCATTTAATGCCTCTTATTACACTCAGGAAGTGCTTACGCAGACGAAACACAATTATGAGCTTACGGAAGCCGACAGTACGGTGCTCTGTATTGATCATGCACAGAATGGAATCGGTTCGAACAGCTGTGGCCCGGTTGTTTCGGATGAATACAGGTTCAGTGAAAATGAGTTCCGGTTTGATTTCACGCTGGTACCGTTTGTGAGGGGTTAATTAGGAGGAGATACGGATGGAAGAGAAGAAATATTTAAAATGGTATAATAAAGTAGGTTATGGTTCGGGAGATATCGCGGGAAATGTGGTATATGCGTTTCTGACATCCTTTGTCATGGTATACCTGACGGATACGGTCGGACTTGCTTCAGGCATTGTCGGCACACTGATCGCGGTATCCAAATTATTTGATGGATTTACGGATGTATTTTTCGGATCCCTGATTGATAAGACACACAGCAGACTGGGAAAGGCAAGACCATGGATGATCTATGGATATATTGGCTGTGCAATCACGCTGGTTGCATGTTTTGCAGTTCCAGCCGGTATGGGTAAGGCTGCACAGTATACATGGTTTTTCATTGCATACACATTGTTAAATGGTGTGTTTTACACGGCAAATAATATTGCGTATTCGGCACTTACCTCACTGATCACAAAGAACAGCAAAGAACGGGTTCAGATGGGTTCTTAAGAATAAGAATCTGTTCGGGCAGTTTGCCTGGGCAGTAAATATTCCCCTCATTATAGCACTGATATTTACACCGACGCTGGTTGGCAAATGGAAGGGCATGTATAAGCTGAACCTTAGAGGATATATCATAGCGGTTATTGGCAGAGCCTTGGTTGTTGTTGCCGGCTATATTGGAAGCATCCCGCTTATGCTGGCATTTACAGCTCTTGCAGCGCTAGGCCAGGGACCTTGGCAGGGAGATATGAATGCGGTTATTGCTTCCTGTTCCGAATATACCTACCTGACACAGGGAAAGCGGGTTGACGGAACTATGTACTCCTGTACTTCGCTTGGTGTAAAGATCGGAGGAGGAATCGGAACGGCGGTTGTCGGCTGGCTCCTTGAACTGTCCGGTTATAAAGGAACGATGGCGGTTCAGCCACAGTCGGCTCTTGATATGATGCAGTTCATGTATCTGTGGCTGCCGTTGATATTTGATATACTAATCCTGCTTATACTTTCCAGAATGAATGTGGAAGCGGCAAATGAAAAGCTTAAGGCAGAGCGGGGAATGTGTGCAGGAGAATAATCTACAAGACTTCACAGATTTTTCACAAAAACTATTAGCACTCTCTATTGACGAGTGCTAATACAAGTGGTATAACATAATCAGAACGAAGGAGAGGACATCAGATAGAGACTGATGGAGGTTCCGGAGTTCCGGAAAAATAACAATTACGTGTTCTGACAATGGTCAGCACACAAAAGAATAAAATGTATGTATTTGAATGGAGGAATGACTTATGTTGATGCCTAGTATTTTTGGAGAAAATTTATTTGATGATTTTTTTGATGATTTTGCACGTCCTTATAAAGTGACAACAGGTTATACACAGCCTGCTAATATTATGAAGACAGATGTAAAAGAGACCGAAGGTTCATTTGAACTGGATATTGATATGCCCGGTTACAAGAAAGAAGATGTAAAGGCAGAGTTGAAGGATGGTTACCTGACCATCACAGGTACAACGAAGAAAGAAACAGGCGATCAGGACAAGAAAGGCAAATATGTCCGCCGTGAAAGATATTGTGGTTCTTGCAGCCGTAGCTTCTATGTTGGTAAGGCAGTTGAAAAGGAAGACATCAAGGCAAAATTTGAAGATGGTGTTTTAAAGATCAGCGTACCAAAGAAAGAAGAGAAGCCAAAGGTTGAGGAAAGCAAATATATCTCAATTGAAGGATAATTCTTTCACTTCCTGTATGAAAATTATTAAAGTAAATCATTTTGTCTCCTTCTGATAGAAATGTCAGATATGAATAATCATAAATGGGGCTGTTGCTTTACGAAGAATCATTCGTAGGGCAGCAGCCCTTTTTAGTTTTTGCAGCATACAGGAAAGACATCGTAAGCAATCGTTGCAGGAGCCGGAACATATCAAAACAAGTTGTTTCCTTAAAACAGGAAAAATGTTACAGACAGACAGTAAAAAATGTGGAAAAATGTTATAAAATAAGGAGAAAAACGTGGAAAAATGTTACAGGCGGGCTTGAAAAATTTGAGAAAAATGTTACTATTGATTATAGACGGTATATATGGGAGGTGGAAAAATGTTAAGAAGAAAGGCATATCAGGAGCTTTTAAAGTGGAAGAATGAATCAAAAGGAAAGGCAGTATGTATAATAGGAGCCAGACAGATTGGAAAGACAACACTTATCCGGGAATTTGGAGCAAGAGAATATGAACATTTTGCAGAGATAAATTTCGTAACGGACAAAAATGCTTCCAGAATATTTGAGGGAAAACTGGTTGCTGATGAAATTATTACAAATATAACTGCGTATTTGCACAAAAGTCTTGAGCCGGGAAAAACGTTGATTTTATTTGATGAAGTGCAGGAATGCCCGCAGGTCAGAGCTGCGATAAAATTTCTTGTTGAGGATGGAAGATTTGATTATATAGAATCTGGTTCATTACTGGGAGTGCGTTATAAAGAAATCAGTTCGTATCCGGTTGGATTTGAACAGATATTGCCTATGTATCCGCTTGATTTTGAGGAATATATGTGGGCAAATGGAATACAGCAGTCAACATTTGATTATTTAAAAGAATGTTATGATAATGCTTCAAGGGTTTCGGATACGGTTCATGAAACATTAAGCAAGCTCTTTTATAGTTATCTTGTAGTGGGTGGCATGCCTGAAAATGTGCAGATTTATGTAGACACACATGATGTTGCAAAGGTTGTTATGAATCAGAGAAGTATTCTGGATTTGTATTGTCTGGATATTGCAAAATATGCTTCCGAAAATGAAAAGGTAAAGATTAAAGCTATCTTTGACAGTATTCCATCCCAGTTGAATGAAAAGAACCGCAGATTTAAGCTTAACAGTATCCGTCCTGATGCCAGAATGTTACGGTATGAGGACTGCTTTAACTGGCTGACAGATGCAGGGGTAGCATTAGCCTGTTACAATGTAACAGAACCACAGCCGCCATTGCATCTGAGTGAGAAGCGGAATCTGTTTAAATTATATATGAATGATGTGGGATTGTTATGTGCGGCATGTATGGAAAATATTCAATTTGATCTTTTAATGGGCAATGTAGAGATTAACATGGGAAGTATTCTTGAAAATGCGTTTGCTCAAAACCTCCGTGCCGGTGGCTTTGATCTGAATTATTATGATTCAAAGAAGATCGGCGAATTGGATTTTGTGATACAGAAAGGGTTGTCGGTTGAGCTTGTAGAAGTAAAATCTGGAAATGATTACCATAAACATAAAGCGTTGGATCGTGCATTACAGGTTGAGAACTGGAAATTTAAAGAGTCGGTTGTCTTTTCAAAAGGAAATATAGAGTCAGAGAATGGGATCACATATCTGCCCTGGTATATGGTCATCTTTTTTCATCAGGAAAAAGAGCCAGATCAGATGATATATGAAATAGACCTAAGCGACTTATAAAAGGAATGCACATAGATTCTTTGCAGGGAATTGCTGGAATTGGTATGTTATGTTATACTAAGTGGGATTAAACAATGCAGGAAGATATATAGACCGAATGAAAACAAGCCTAAAATGAGGGATATATAACAATAAAAAAATACAAAGGGGAAAACCTATGCCAATAAGAATAATGGGAACCGGAAGCTTTTTACCGGAAAAAAATGTGTCAAATACAGACCTCGAGAAATATGTAGACACTTCGGACGAGTGGATCTCCAGTCGTACCGGAATTAAGAATAGAAGAATCGCGGTACATGAGACAACTGCAGGAATGGCAGCAGAGGCTGCAAAGAAAGCCTTGGAGATGGCAGGAAAAGAAGCAATCGATGTAGAACTGATCGTGCTTGCAACAGTAACACCGGATTATTATACACCGAGTGCCGCATGTCAGGTTCAGGCGGAACTTGGTGCAGACAATGCCATTGCATTTGATGTAAATGCCGCATGTTCAGGATTTGTATTTGCACTTAATGTGGCAAAAATGTACATCGAGACAGGCTTTGTTAAGAATGCACTGGTAATTGGTGCGGAGACATTATCCAAGATCCTCGACTGGAACGATCGTGGAACCTGCGTGTTGTTTGGAGATGGAGCAGGTGCAGCGTATCTGGAAGAATCCGACAAGGGAATTATCAGTGTAGTACAGGGATCGATCGGTAAGAAGGGAATGGTTCTGAACTGCGAGAGCAGACGTACTCACAATATATTTACGGAAGCTGGGATCGAACATGATTATCTGCATATGGATGGACAGGAAGTATACAAATTCGCAGTCAGACAGTGCCCGAAGTGCTTGCTCGAGGCACTGGAAAAGGCAGATATGACAGCCGATGATATTGATTATTTCGTTCTTCATCAGGCAAATGTCCGTATCATCGAATCAGTAGCAAAGCGGTTAAAAGCGCCGATCGAGAAGTTCCCGATGACACTCGGATATACCGGAAATATGAGTGCTGCCAGTGTACCTGTCATGCTCGACAGTCTGGTGCGTGATGGCGGCTTAAAACGTGGCGACAAGGTTGCAATGTCAGCATTTGGCGCCGGCTTAACCTATGGTGCGATCGTACTTGAGTGGTAGAAAATGTCTAAACGACGGTCACCTGTGCGATACCAGATTCGACCTTGTGCCAAGACTCCCTGCGGTTCCTATAAACTGCATATACCCGATTCGCAAATGTTCTCGTGCCAATTCGCCCGACGGCTCAGACAAGCACTCATATTTGCTGGTATATGCAATTCATAACGGAATCCTTGCTGATGTCTTGAGACAAGGGCGAATCTGGTATCGCATAGGTGACCGCCGTTTTTCGTTACATTCCTCAGTGCAGCGGTACATAAGGTTGCAAAAGACGCAACCTAAGTACCGGCGTTCGGAAAGGTTTGCTTCATAACAATATAGGATCGAGATAGATGAACGACAGAGAGAAAAGGCTGTAGCAGCATACAATTAATAAAGTCCTGTCCAGATAATGCCAGATTAAGCAGAAATGGAAAATAGCATTACTGTTATGTAGCAAGCCTTTTCTCACGTCAGTCGTTAATGAGCCACCGTTAGGTGGGGAATTTAGGACTGCTACGTGAGAATAGAGTGCAAACGCCTTGCGGAATAATATGTAATGCTATTTTCCATTTCGTTTCAAAGTCACCTGGACAGGACTGATTAGCTGTAAGCTGCTACAGTCTCTTTTATATTATCGTTCGTTGATAGGAACATACTCTTTGATCTCTGCAATGCTGGTGTAGGCAGGACGGATGATCTTGTAGGAATTAACAAGCTCTTCCATACGGTGTGCGCTCCAGCCGACTACTCGTGCAATTGCAAATAACGGGGTAAACATCTCAGCAGGAATCTTTAACATTTTGTAGAGAAGTCCGCTGTAATAATCAATATTGATACAAACACCTTTGTAAATCTTACGTTCTTCGGCAATAATCTTAGGTGCAATGCGCTCGATCATCTCATAAAGGGCATATTCTTCGTCCATACCCTTTTCGGCTGCCAGAAGCTTTACATATTTTTTGAATTCCAGAGCACGGGGATCGGATATGGAATAGAATGGATGCCCCATACCATATACGATACCGGTTTTGTCATATGCTTCCCGGTTGACAATCTTACGGATATACTCGCCAACTTCTTCCTCATCTGTGATATCTGATACATTGTCACGGATATTTTTCATCATACCCATAACCTGATAGTCACCGCCACCGTTTAAAGGTCCCTTTAAGGAACAGAGGGCAGCAGCCATTGTTGCATATGTATCGGAACCGGAAGAGGTTACAACACGCGTTGTAAAGGTTGAGTTGCTTCCGCCACCGTGTTCCATATGAAGTACCAGTGCCAGATCCAGTACACGGGCTTCCAGACGGGTGTATTTCCGATTGGAACGTAGGGTACTTAATATATTTTCGGCAAATGACAATTCAGGAAGCGGCTTATGGATATAACAACTCTTGCCAAGCTCGTAATGGCGGTATCCCTGATAGGAATAAACAGCCAGACGAGGGAACATACTGATCAACTGGATACACTGCTGTAATACATTTTCCAGAGAGTTGTCACCCATCTTTTTATCGTATGAACCAAGAGCCAGTGTACTCTTTGTCATATTTGCAATAATATCGGCAGTCGGACTCTTCATGATCACATCCTGAATGAAATGATGCGGCAGATCATAACTGATATTTAAAACCTGCTTGAAGTTCTGAAGCTCCTTTTCATCCGGCAAAATACCGAATAACAGGAGATATGTACATTCCTCAAAACCAAAACGATTATCCAGGAAAAATCCTTTGATCAGATCATGAATTTCGTAGCCACGATAGTAGAGCTCTCCGGCACATGGAACACGATTGCCTTTTTCATCTGTTGTAAATGATTTACTAAGAGAGACATTCGTGATTCCGGCATTGATACCGATACCATTTAAATCACGGAGACTACGTTTTACACCATATTTTTCATATAAGGCATCATCAATGCTGTTGTTTTTGATACACATATCCAGATGGCTCTTTGTGAAAGGGCCGATATTATTAATTGACATTTCAATTTCCTCCTGTGAATAGGATAATACTAAAAGTCATTATCGCATTTTTTTATAGAGAATGCAATGAAATAATTGTAGCATGGCAGCACATGCTTTGGTATAATTAGTATGGTTACAAAAAAGGAGAGTGTATAAAACGGAGGATATACATGAGAAAAGGGAGATTGGCGGTTGTTACAGTCTTTGGAAGCCTTGCAGTCGGGTTTGCTGCCTGTACGGTATTGTCAGGCAGAGTTTATAATAGCGTGTTGTACGATATTGTTCCATGGCTTGTTACGGGGATGGTCTGTGTAATGCCGACGGTATTGTGCGGAAAACTGGAAACACCAAGACTTAGCAAATGCAGAAACGGCTGTATGCAGCTATTTGTATTCTGTGTATCCACAGTGCTTACAATTATATATACCGTTTTATGTATGGCAAAAGTTCTTCCGGCTGAATATATACCGACAAATGGGAAAATGTGGGTATTTCATATATTGACAGCGATTCTTGTGGAAGCAGTTGTGTTCTGGAATGGAATAATCCGGATATATCTGACGTCAGAACAGCTTGGTATCAAATGGAGAGGGATCGGAGCTGTATGTGGCATGATACCGGTTGTAAATCTGGTCGTACTTGGGAAGATACTTCGCTTGACGATAGGAGAGGTTTCATTTGAAAATGATAAGGTTCGATTGAATCGGGAACGGAATAAAGAGCAGATCTGCAAAACAAAATACCCGATTCTGCTGGTGCATGGTATCTTCTTCCGGGATTTCAAATTGTTAAATTACTGGGGAAGAATTCCAAAGGAACTGGAGACAAATGGTGCAGTTCTTTTTTATGGCAATCACCAGTCGGCAGCATCGGTTCCGGCATGTGCACAGGAGCTGGATGCAAGAATCCGGGAGATCGTAGCTGAAACGGGCTGTGAAAAAGTAAATGTGATCGCACATTCAAAAGGTGGTTTGGATATGCGCTATGCCTTATCAGAACTTGGTACAGATCGGTATGTTGCATCACTAACAACGATAAATACACCGCACCGGGGATGTGAATTTGCAGATTATCTGTTAAATATTGTTCCGGAAAAAGAGCAGCAGAGCGTGGCAAAAGCGTATAATGCAGTATTTAAAAAATTGGGCGATGATTCGCCGGATTTTCTGTTGGGAGTAAAAGATCTGACAGCTTCGGCATGTAAAGCCCTAAATGATAAATTACATGATGCACAGGGCGTGTTATATCAGAGCGTTGGTTCGAGGCAGAATGTGGCAGGAAATGGCAGATTTCCGCTGAATTATACATATCGATTGGTAAAATATTTTGATGGAGCAAATGATGGACTGGTAGGCGAAAAATCATTCCCATGGGGAGCAGATTTCAAATACCTGACAGTGGAGGGGAAGCGCGGAATCTCGCATGGAGATGTGATCGATCTAAACCGGGAAAATATTCCGGGATTTGATGTCCGGGAATTTTATGTGAAGCTGGTTCATGATTTAAAAACAAAGGGATATTGATATATAAAAGAAAAGGAGCAGGTAATAAAATGGGTGAGGAAAATAAAAATGTAAAGAAGCCCGCAGTATCAAATGCAGTAGTGAAGAAAAGATCGGCGGGAACTGGAACAAAGAGCACTGGCGGCACACGTCCGGGTAACGGGACAAAAAGCACTGGCAGTACACGTCCGGGTAGTGGCACAAGTGCTGGTAGTGCGCATTCAAATAGAACAGGCAGTGGTGTAAAAAATACCGCAGCCAGAAGCAATGGAGGCAGCGCAAGAAACACCAGCGCACATTCAGGTAACGGAACAAAGAGTGCCAACACTGGCAGCGTACGTTCAAACAATACATCAGGAAGAAAGACACAGCCACAAAAAAGAAGACGCAGGAGAATAACGGCAAATCAGTTTACATTGCTGCTTGCAGTTGTTGTAGGCATTATTCTGCTTTTTATGGTAAATGGCATTATGCGTGGCCGCTATCTCAAGGTAAAGCAGATTTCAAGCGAATATGTATTGGGTTCGAAATTTGATATCACGGCATATGTAGAGCCGGTGAACAGTAAGGCGGTTGTTACCTGCGATACAGCGGATTTTGCACCGGAGAAGATTGGTTCCTATAAAGTGAGCTATATAGTAAAATGCGGAAAGCTGAAAAAGAAGAAAAAACTTACGCTTGAAGTAGTTGACAGAGATTTCCCGGAAATTATCGGACCGGATAATCTGGGCGTTTTCATAAATGAGCAGGTCGATCTGCTGGATTACTATTCAGTAGAGGATTCACAGCCGGATCTGACCAATGAACTTACGATCAACCGTCAGATCGATACAACAAAGACCGGAGATCTGGACTGTACACTTCGTGTTACAGACTGGAGCAATAATTCATCATCAAAGGATATTACAGTTACCGTATATGGCTTTGAAGGGGATATGAAGAATGCGGCGCTGGCAATCCGTGCATATAACCGGGATAAGGGATATGCGGTATCGGATAATGGAGTATATGTATACTATCCGGATAAAGATAAGAAAACAGCAAATGTATTGATCAATAACAGTATACTATATGAAGTTTCTGATGATTGCAGCAGTAAGGAAATGGATGAAAATGATGAACTGGTTCAGACGATCATAAACGAAGGAACCTGGATATCCATTGATAATCTGGGTGATTTTAATTATTTAAAATAAACACTTTCGGGTGTAGCTTGCTGGCTGATATCAGATCAGAAATTGGGAGGATGTCATTATGGATAATACGGAAATTTTCCTTGATAAATACAAGGAGCTGGAAAATGCAGCAATCAATGAATTCAAACTTCCGCCGGATGGTTCGGCGGTTGCCAAGCTGGAAAAACGGAGTGAATTCAAGGATATCCGGTTTGAACTGAATTATTGCAGAGAAGTGAGAAATCTGCTGCAGCATAATCAACGGCTGGATGAGGAATTTGCTGTACAGCCGGGCAAGAAGATGATCGAGCTTCTGGAAATGGTGCTGGATCGTATTAAGAATCCGGTGCGGTGTATGGATATTGCAGTACCCTTTAATAATCTGGTATGGCGTTCGTTGGATGATCCGGTTATGCCGGTTATCCGGATCATGAATGACAGAAATATTTCTCATGTGCCAATCCTGAAAGATAAAAGGGTAGTGGGAGATTTCAGTGACAACTGTATTTTTCCGTATTTATTGGGAGACACAAATTGTCATATTGATGAGAAAACCCGGTTTCGGGATCTTCAGGAATATATTGAGCTGGAGAAACATCCGTCTGAACGTTTCCGCTTTGTTGCATATGATGAAAAAGTTATGAATGTTAAGAAATACTATGAAGAAAGCAGAAGAGATCATGAAAGGATTGGCCTGATCTTTTTAACAGAGACAGGACACCCGGATGAACGCCTGTTGGGAATCCTGACCTCCTGGCTGATCATAGGAAATTAATAAGAAAAAAAGTGGAACTGTACCTTTGTTATCATAGGTATAGTTCCACTTTTTTATTATGACAGTGGTGGACGACGAAGTTCCTCATCCAGTTCGGAATGATCGATCGTTACGGTCTTTGTATTCTTAATCTTTTCGACACGTCTTGCTTTCCGTCTTTTGTGAATCCGTTTAACCAAAGTGACGATCAGGATTATGATAACACCAAGGCTGATCAGGACAACGGACACACCGTATTTATCCAGTATTTTATCGAAAAAATTGTAATTGTCTTCCTGCCAGATGTTTTCAGCTTCCAGTGTAGACTGGATGCTGTCGATACTGTGAGCCGTACCGGTACAGGTTGGAATACCAGGCAGCCAGTCAGATGCAGGATTCAGATCGGATGCTTCATCACTGGTAATGTTAAAATAATCATAGATCAGAACATTTTTGCCGGAGGTTGTTTCCGGATGATCATACGCAAGATCTACAATATACCAGCCATCATCCAGATAAACCATGTTCCATGCATGTGAATTATAGGTAGAATCATCGTTTTCTTTGGTATTTCCTTCTACATAAATACATTTTACACCGGTGGCATCCATAACTGCCTTGAATGCTTTGGCATATCCAAATGAAGTTGCTGTCTTATGCTTTGCGTTGAAAATACCATCTACTGTATAGGACCAGCTTAATCCGGAATGTGAGTTTTCATTGCTGACCTGGAAGTAAGTATCTTCAATGATCGCATTATGGATCAGATATTCCTTCTGGTAATCAGGAAGATCTTTTTCCAGATTGCCAGCAAGATTTGATACGGAGATATCAATGTTATTCTTAATGACCTGTCTGGAACTTCCATTTGCATAATCATTATAACAGACAATCTCGACATTATAGCATACAGCACCGCCATCTAAAGACTTGGTACTGTAATTAAAGGAAGGAGACATCCAGAAGTATGTAGGATTATCTGCCAGAAAGGCATTGATAACTGCCTGCATACCTGTCGGACCGATAACTTCCCATGTTTTGCTTGTAACATTGATCGAAAATGCTTTATAGTAGCTGTTTTCGGTATTCGCATTTTCGTATTCCGCATTCTGGTTTGAATTGTGAAATGCATCTGCTGCTTCTTTTAACTGGTTATAAGCATCCCGGTAAGCATCGTTATCGAAATTGTTATAATAGTATAAAGAAGTATCGATGGTAGCTGCGGCAGACTTTTTATCTTTTGCATCTTTGTCTGCGGTATCCTCTGCGGCGAGGACTGTCATACTTGAAAAAGTAAAAATAGCAGCTATTATAAATAATAGTAGTTTTTTCCTCATAATTACGCACCCCAGTTTCTTTTCTATATCAGAAAAGTTATAAAATTATACTTTCTTAATAATATCACAATATGGAAAGTATTGCCAGTCAAAAACTCTTTTCTGTAGGCATGAACAATATATTATGGGATAGGACTTGCAAATTGGAAATAATATGTGTAATATTTACTGAAAACAGGCAATTAATTTGGGAAAATGATAAGAAGGAGGTTGCTTATGGGAGCAGCGAGTTGTGATTTGTGCGCACACTATGTGTATGATGAAGAAGATGATTTTTCGGAATGCATGGTGAATATGGATGAAGATGATTATGCCAGATTTATAACGAGCTCATATGAAAGCTGTCCATATTTTCAGTTAGATGATGAGTATAAAGTAGTGAGGAAACAGATGTAAGCCTGTCTCCTCATTTTCTTATTTATTATGATTATACCTATTTTTTAAAGGATTCCAGAAGATCTGTAAGGTAAACATACCGTTCCATCAGATGTTCCAGCTTCAGTTCGGCATTTTCCTTTTCTGCCATCAGGTGATTCAGCTTTGTAAAATCTGTTGTGGAAGCTGCGATTTCCCTGTCCAGTCCATCAATGGTTTCTTCACAGGCAGCAATGTCGTCTTCTATGGTATCGTATTCACGCTGTTCATTAAAAGTGAATTTGGTTTTTGCACGTTTCGGTGCGGTATCCTTTTCTGCTGTTTCTGATTTTGAAATATCTGCTGCAGGTTTTCCCTTGGAAGTCGGAGCAGGCTTTGCAGAACCGGAACCGGACTTTACAGAATTTGCAAATGTTCCATATTCTAGATAATAGTCGGTATAGCTTCCTTCAAACTGCCTGATCTGTCCATAGCCGTCATAGACAAACAGCCGTTTTACAACACGGTCAAGGAAATACCGGTCGTGGGAAACTACGATCAGAATGCCCTGAAAGGTATCCAGATAATCTTCCAGAATACAGAGTGTTGATATATCCAGATCATTGGTTGGTTCATCCAGGATCAGAACATTCGGCGAGCCGGCAAGGATCTTAAGCAGATACAGGCGGCGCTTTTCCCCGCCGGACAGCTTGCCGATCCGTTGGTGCTGCAGGGTGGAGTCAAACAGGAATTCCTCACAAAGGGTAGATGCCGACATATATCCATCGACGGTTCGGATATATTCTGCGGTTTCCTTCACATAGTCCAGTACAATCTTGTTATCGTCCAGCATTTCATTTTCCTGTGAGAAATATCCGATATTTACGGTTTCACCGATCTCTATGATACCGGAGTCGGGTTCCAGCTTGCCGGTGATCAGCTTCATAAGGGTTGATTTACCACAGCCATTTGGTCCGGTAATACCGATTCTGTCATTACGCAGAAAATTATAAGAGAAGTTCTCGATGAGTGGGTGAGTAAGTCCCGGAAAGCTTTTTGAAATATTATGAAGTTCTATCGTTTTATTTCCAAGTCTGCTGGCAATTGAGCTGAGATTTACTGTCTTATCAGCTTCCATCATTTCTTCGGCTGCAAGGGCTTCATAGCGCTTGATATGAGCCTTTTGTTTGGTGCTTCTTGCGCGCGCACCACGGCGGATCCATGCGATCTCTTTCCGGAGAATATTCTGGTGCTTGCGTTCGGTGGCAAGCGCAATATTTTCACGTTCGGCTTTCAACATGAGATAGCCTTCATAATTGGCATCATAGTTGTAGATGTATCCTTTGTCGATCTCAACGATCCGGTTTGTTACACGATCGAGAAAATAACGGTCATGTGTGACCATGACCAGTGCACCCCTGTAGTTGTTCAGATAGTCCTCTAGATATTCGGTCATATCATTATCCAGATGGTTAGTTGGTTCATCAAGAACCAGAATATCACAGCTTGAAAGAAGGGCAGCGGCAAGGGCTACCTTTTTCTTCTGACCGCCGGACAGACTGGAAACCGAGATGCTGGTATCTGTGAATCCAAGCTTATCCAGAAGTGCCCGTGCATCTCCTTCAATGCTCCACTTATTTTCTTCTGTGCTGTTTGCCGTGATAACATGTTCGTAGATTGTTTCATCATCATGGAAAGTCGGACTCTGTGGAAGATAATTGACAACAACATTATTGCCTTTCACGATCAATCCGGCATCGCAGGTATCGATACCGGCGATCATTTTTAACAAGGAGGATTTCCCCGTGCCATTTATACCAATCACACCAATCTTATCACCGGTGTTGACAGAAAAATCGGCTCCCTTAAAGAGAACCTTGTCTGTATAGGCTTTATGAATATTTTTCATTGTTAATAAGTTCATTTGTGTTCCTCAAATCATTATTCAAATTTACTTATCCATTTTATGATGGTTTTCCAGCTACGTCAATAACCCTTTTCCTTACAATGAAAAAAGGATACCCGGTAATCATGACCGGATATCCTTTTTTACGACTGCTCTTATAGCTTCTGTTTGTCGTATATTCCTTTTATTAAATGTAAGTTGCCTTATGCGACTGCTGGTTCAGCGATGAAAGGCTTCAGTGTTGACATGTATGAATCGGAAATACCATCATAGAATTTTACGGTTAATTCATCTCTCAGATCGAGACTGATAACACCAAGAATAGATTTTGCATCTACCATATAGTTTTTGTTTGTAGCTGATATATCGACATCACCATGATATCCTCTCATTACATCTACAAACTGCTTTACTTCATCAACGCTGCTTAATTTTACTTTAATGTCAGTTGATTTAGCCATAAAACTCGCCTCCTTGATTTGTTGAACAATTTATAATCCTTTTTTTTGCTAAAGTCAAATTATGAAAGTGTGAACAAAAAGCAAAATTATTACCAATTTCTAAAATTTTTTAAAGCAAATAGAAATTTTATCCTAAAGAAATTCAAAAATCGGCATTTTTAAGTTAAGGATATTCATTTGTATGTAGTAAAACTGTAATGGTGTTACAAATTGTTATGAAAAATTTGTACAAAATAGGAGAAATTGGTGATTTTGGTGTATATTTTCGGTATAATACAGGTAAATAGTAGTTGATATGTATCTGCTTTTGTACAAATAGCTGTAAAAAAACAGAGATTGACTGGAACAAAAGCAGACAGAAACGGAGGTGGCAGTATGATCTATCAGGAAGAATCAGGACGGGAATATCACATAAAGACAGGGAAGAACGAAATCGGAAAATATGTAATCCTGCCGGGGGATCCGAAGCGGTCAGCGAAGATCGCAGCTTATCTGGATGATGCAAAGCTGGTTGCGGACAACCGGGAATTCGTGACATATACCGGATATCTGGAGGGCGAGAAGGTCAGTGTAACATCGACCGGTATCGGCGGACCATCAGCAGCGATTGCATTGGAGGAACTGGTGCATTGTGGCGCAGATACATTTATAAGGGTTGGAACCTGTGGCGCGATGCAGTTAGATATCATGGGAGGGGATATCGTGGTGGCAACCGGTGCTGTCCGGATGGAGGGTACATCAAAGGAATATGCTCCGATCGAATATCCGGCGGTTGCAAGCTATCCGGTTATTCAGGCACTGACAAAAGCCTGCGAGACGACGGGAGTTCGATACCATACCGGAATTGTTCAGAGCAAGGATTCCTTCTATGGACAGCATGAGCCGGGAACCAAGCCGGTGTCCTATGAACTGGAAGCCAAATGGGAGGCTTGGAAGCGGATGGGCTGTCTGGCATCCGAGATGGAGTCAGCGGCGTTATTTATCGTAGGTGCTTATCTGGGTGTGAAGGTCGGAGCCTGTTATCTGGTGGTTGGAAATCAGGAGCGGAAGGCAGCAGGGCTTGAAAATCCACTGGCATACGATACGGACATGGCAGTAAAGACCGCAGTTGAGGCAGCCCGGCAGATGATTCTGGATGCAAGGAAAGAATAAAAGCTATTAATATAGTAAGAAGTTATTGAAAAAAAGTGTTAAAACATATACAATGTTAATAACAGTATTTGGTAAATATTAACAAAAAGAACCTGACGATATAATATGCCGGGTTCCAAAATATCAGATAGGAGGTCAGTAATGGACAGAAAGGATTTGGAAGCAAAGGTTTTACAGGCTGTAGCTTGTGTTATGCCGGAGATCGACATCAGTAAGCTTGACATGACAGCCGAGTTGACAAAAGAATATGGGGTTAATTCTGTATCGATTATTCAGTTGATCGTAGAACTTGAAAATGATTTTAATATTGAATTTCAGGATTCAGAACTCGCATTGGGCTTGTATTATGATATGAATGATGTGGTTGCCGCTGTTGCAGCCAAGTTGAATTAGAGAAGATAAGGGAGGTATAATCATGAGCAATAAAAAGATATTGCCAGTCAGCTACCCGATGATTACATCATGGCAGTGGCATGCAACATTATTCTCAATTCTGGGGGATGACGAAAAGGCTAAGAACTGGATCTTCAGTAATTACATCCAGCTTAGATGTTATAATATTGAGGAGATTTTCACAGGAGATGAGATGCTTCTGGCAGATATGATGCCGGGAAGCAGTTCTTTGAAGGAGTGTCCATATCTTCTGTTCTCACTGATGACAAAAGAGCAGGTAGAGAGCTACTGTGGAGATATCATTAACTTCATTATTAAAACGATCGACTTGAACGGATATGTCTATGGTGTATTTGACGAGGCAAAGATCCTGTGCGATTCCGGTGCAGATTACAAATTCCCACATGAGTTATTTATCTTTGGCTATGATAAGGATAAGGAAGAATTCCATGTTGGTGATTTCACATTTGGTGAGCATTATTCTTATTCAACTGTATCTTTTGAGGATGTTAAGCGGGGTTACGATATCATAACAGCATCCGAAGATCATATGTTTAAGGATGATTATAAAGGCAGACGTGGTTTATATGTGATCCAGAAGAATACCGCTGAGATGTATTATGATCTGGATGTGGCATATATCAAGGATACATTGGTTGAATATCTGGAAGCAAAGGATTCCAAGAATCATTTCCGTATGATGAGAAACCGTTTCTCAGATACAGTATTCGGTGTAAATGTATACGATGCAGTATATAAGCAGATCGAAAAGCAGCTTTCAGGAGATGAACCTGATTTTGATATCCGTGCACTTCACCTGTTATACGATCATAAAGTTTTGATGAATGAACGTCTGAAGTATATGATGGCAAAAGGTGTGCTGACTTATGATAATGAGATTCTTGACGAGTACATGGAGGTTGTCAACAATATGCTGACAGCAAGAAACCTTCTGATCAAGACATCCATCACAGGAAATGTGAACTGCCTTGATCGTTTTGAGAAGTATATCATGACCGCAAAGGCCAAAGAGATTGAAGTCCTCAACAAGGTTGTCGAGAGACTTTAAAGTAGCAGACGAAAACACCACGGTGTATGTTTAAGGGACGAATTCGGGCCGGGCTTATATCTATTATTACGCAAAACATATACGAAGGTCTTTGAACTAAAAAAGAAAGAGTGACATTACCTATTATTACGCAAGTCGTTTGCACTCTATTCCAACGCAGCGGTACTAAGTTCCTCGCCTACGGCGACTCACTAAGAACCGGCGTTGGAACAGGCTTGCTTCATAATAGTAATGTTACTCTTCCTTTTAGTTCAAAGTTCTAATATTATGTTAGTTTTACATGATAACAGGTATAAGCCCGGCCTGAGTTCTGTTTCTTGAAATGTATATACCGTGGTGATTTCTGTTTGAGGAAGAACCAAAGACAGAAAAATATAGCCGGAGCGTCTTGCGGAATGAAAAGTATCTGTGCCGGACAGCCGGCTATATTTTTCGTCCGGTTACTTTACAATATGGATCTCTGAAGGCTGATAGTAAAAGCTGTCAGTTGAGATATAGCGGTTGTGGTAGTCAGGATCTGTGGTTTCTGCATCATCATCTGTATGAGTAAGGACGTCGTAGGAAACAATGCCTTTGTTGGTGGACACTTCTTTTATGAGCAGATAGGAAGCACCTTTTAAGGATAGCGGTTCATCGGTGAGGGTGGCTGCTTTTTGTGTGTCGCTCCAAAGTATGGTATTGTCATCGGACATACCATAGAAGGTGTAGCTGTCTACAGGATCTGAAATGGATCGTACCGTAAGGGAGATCGTATTCGTTGTAGTGGCATTGGAATCGATGCCTGATTCTGTGTAGCTTTCAGAGAAGGTTTGAGTCGTTGATTCGCCTTCGTTCATGATTGAAACAGGAGAGCCGGGTGTTATAAAGAGATCACCATTTTCTTTCTGATAGATTAGATTCAGATAGATATAATAAAGATCTGAATCTGTGGAATAATCTGTTTTGTCCGGATCAACATAGAGAGTGCCGGAAAGGGATAAGGAAGCTTCTGTAGGGCCATCGGGCGGATATATATAATTGCTTTGACCGGTTAGTGTATGGGATGAAGACTCATAGGAGGTAGTGCTCGTTCCATCGGAACCGGAAATGTTTATAGATGGTTCAGCCATCATATCGGAACAGAACGAATAATAGAAACCTCCTTCTTCTTCGGATACATCAACTTTAATTGCTGTAAGATAGCAGCCGGAGATATCGGGGTTATCCGGCTTGAAAGTATCTGTTTTCTGATCATATGTGCAGGAAATCGGTTCTTCCTGATCATCCAGAGGTGTTGCTGTACAATAGATACCAACCAGATGCTTGGTAACTGCCGATGGAGTATTTTCTTTTTTTGCAAGCTGACAGCCGGAAAGGACAGTCAGACCTAAAATGGTCAGTATACTTATAGATAAAAATTTCTTCATGCTTCTTCCTCCTCATCAAGATTTCCGTCAAATGACAGAATATCGCCTACATCACAGTGCAGGTAGTAACATATTTTATTGATGGTTGTAAATCGGACACCTTTTGCTTTTCCGCTTCGCAAAATGGAAAGATTTGCTTCGGTTATGCCGATCTTTTTGCATAATTCTTTAGAAGTCATATTATTTTCTTTTAAGACTTTTTCTAGATTGATCTTAATTGCCATATGAAACCTCCGTGTTAAATGAATGCTTCATTTTCTTCTTCCAGCGTGTGTGCTGTCTCGAATTTCTTTGCAAGGATAAATGCCGTTACGGTCAGAAGTATCTCTATAATAGGAAGAGATACGGTAAAGGTCGTATCTGAAAGTGACGGAAGCATAAGAAGCTGCAGGATGTTTCGAACAACTTCAAGTACTGCCGTAATGCAGAGAACTCTTACACACAGATGGGAGAGTGCCCCTGCATCCTGGATCGTCTGATCGGTGAAATGATTGTCTTTCAGAGAACGACACAGCCGGAAGGATGCGATCAATACCCAGATGAATAACAGGGATGTAACCAGGTCGCAGAGGAGTAACGGAATGCGGTCAGGCTGAAATGATCTCATGCTGCCATTATCAAGCATAACAGCACCATCTTCTGATGATATGATCCGGGAATACAGGTCAGGACCTGTTTGATTTGCAGAAGCCCATAGTTTTGGAAGCTTTATGAAACAGATATTAATGATTGATATGATCATTACAAGAATGATGAAAACCTGTGCGATCTTTGCCAGATTGATCTCATTTGCATACCGGATCATGGCAAGAACCCGGAGAATGATGTAACAGATAAAGATGGACCACAGGGTTGTCGATATTGCCAGATTGATCATAGGTATCGAATAACGAAAATAGGGGGTCATAAGCCCCGGATTTATCATCAGGTAAATGCCGATAAAGAGGGCAGCAGAGCATACGAGTAACAGATAGTCTGCACGGATCTTCTTTTTCCTCAGACAAAGAAGCAGAAATGCGATTGCCGGGAGACAGCAGATAATGATATAAAGTATGATCGCGATACAGTTACCGGAGTTTCCGGATAATGAAAGCTTTCGAAGCCATACTGCGATCCATTCAAACGGAGTTGTAAAAATCTGATTCATGGTTATATCCTTTCTGATAGCTGATTTTATCTAAAAATTATCGAAAAACAATAATTACAGTTTCAAAATATCATTAAAATTATCGTTTGTCAATAATTTCTATGGATTGCGAGCTTGATTCATTTATGCAGGTCTAATATAATAGAAATTGCCGTGTTCAGATTTCGTATCATTTGATTGAAGGATAAAATGATCGTTGGCATTTCGGCACCGGCATAAGGGAACATGGGAGAGCAATATTCTCAGTGACGATATATAAATGTTTGTGAGGCAGAGATATGATTTATTCTTATCCGGATTATTATAAAAAGTTTAGATGTATAGCGGACAAATGCCCGGACACCTGCTGTTCTGACTGGCAGATCGTGATCGATGATGAATCATTGGAAAAATATCGGAATTACGCAGGAGAATACAGGCAGACACTTCACCGGAATATACAGTGGGAAGAAGGCGTATTCGGACATAACCGGAAGGGCAAATGTGCATTTTTGCGGGATGATGGACTGTGCGACATGTATAAGCATATGGGAAAAGACAGCTTATGCACGACCTGTCGGGAATATCCAAGACATACGGAAGAATTTGAAAATATAAGAGAGATTTCATTATCGCTTTCCTGCCCGGAGGTGGCAAGGATATTGATGCAGAAGACAGAACCGGTAACATTTGTCTGTGAAGAAGACGATGAGGAAGAAGTATTTGAGGATTATGATTATTTCCTGTTTTCCAATCTTGAGGATATCCGGGAGGAGATTTTGAAGATTACCCAGAACCGGGAAGAAAGTCTGAAAGCAAGGATCAGAAAGGTATTGCAGATCGGTGCTTCCGCACAGAGACATTATGAAGAAGGGGATCTGATCGACTGGGATGAATGTGAGGATACAGATAAAGTCTGCGTGAAAGATGAATATGAACTGTTCCGGAAGCATATGAGATTCCTGTCAGAGGAGCTGGAGCTGTTATATCAGGACTGGGATGATGTGTTGGTGGAATCCGAAGTGCTTTTGTTTGATCAGGGGGAATCCGGTTTCACAGAGAATAAGAAACGATTTCTGTCATGGTGGGGAAACAGCAGCCTGCCTTCACTTGAAATCGTGCTGGAGCAGATCGTTGTTTATTTTATCTCGATCTATTTGTTAGGTGCGGTCTATGATGGGAATATTCTTGGTAAAATAGATTCCGCGGTGGGCCATGTGACAGTAATCTTCCTGCTGCTTCTCGCCAGATGGATAAAGTGCAGTGAGAAGTTAGAGATGGCTGATCTGATCGAACTGGTGTACCGGTATTCCAGAGAGATCGAACATTCGGATGAGAATCTCGACCGGGTGGAAGAACTGGACTGGTTTATAAGAATATAATTTGAATTTCAGTGAACTCTATAGCATACTATAGGATAAGGTTGCTCACAGAGCGATGAACAGTGATAAAAGGAAAATGGAGTAGCAGTATGAATATATGTATATTTGGTGCATCCAGTAATGACATTGATCAGGCATACATGGATGCGGTTTTTAATCTTGGAAAGAAGCTGGCAGAGAGAGGACATACATTAGTATTTGGTGCGGGTGCAAGAGGACTTATGGGGGCTGTCGCCAGAGGAGCAAGTGCCGGAAACGGTGAGATCGTTGGCGTTGCACCCACATTTTTTAATGTGGATGGCATCATCTATGACAAATGCACAGAGCTGATCCGGACAGAGACGATGCGTGAGCGGAAACAGATCATGGAGGATCGGAGTGATGCATTTATCATGGTGCCGGGTGGAATCGGAACATTTGAGGAATTTTTTGAGGTGCTGACTTTAAAGCAGCTTGGACGACATGGCAAGGCGATCATTGTCTATAACCAGGATGGATTCTTTAATTCCCTGTTTCAGATGATGGATGAATGTGTCGAGAAGGGTTTTATGAATCATGTAACAAACGAGATCTATCAGGTGATGACAGATACAGATGAGATCCTTTCTTATCTGGATGGCTATACACCGGAGGTCGGCAAGGTGTTTAAATTTTAAACGATATGGGTGCAGGTGCAGGAGGAAAAATGGGAGATACGAATGAATATACAGTTCACGATCTGGTACGGGATGAGTTGTATAAAAATATGGATGTTGAATATGGAAAATTTATAGCGAGTCTGTCACCGGGAGCAGGAAATATCATCGGCGTTCGGATTCCGGTGCTGCGCAAAATGGCGAAAGAGATCGCGTCTGTAAACTGGAAGGAGTATCTGGATGGCGCAAGGGATGATACCTTTGAAGAAGTCATGCTACAGGGCATCGTGCTTGGCTATGCCAGAGGAAAGATCGACGACATTCTCACATACATGGGACGGTTCATACCAAAGATCGATGACTGGTCGATCTGCGATACTTGCTGTAATACCTTTAAGATTGCAAACCAGTATCAGCAGGAAGTGTGGAATTTCCTGATGCCATATCTGGACGAGCAGGGAGTAATCGATGGCAAGCCTGCTAACGAGAGAAATCGTGAGTTTGAACTGCGGTTTGTAGCAGTTATGATGTTGAATTATTATCTGAATGATGCCTATATTGATAAGGTGTTATATGCATACGATCATATGAAGAATGATGGCTATTATCTGAAAATGGGTGTTGCATGGGGACTTGCAGAAGCCTATGTAAAATGTCCGGAGCCGACGAAGGTATTTTTAAATAATAACCATCTGGATGATTTCACATTTAATAAAGCAATCCAGAAGATGCAGGAATCCTTCCGTATCACACCGGAGGAAAAAGCTGCACTCAAGGCAATGAGGCGATGATAATGATAATATAAGTAAATATGGCGAAATGAGCGGAGGTGGCAGTATGAGAATGTATTTTAAACAGAGACTGTTTTCGTGGTTTGACAGTTATGATATTTATAATGAACAGGGGAATCCGATATATGTGGTAAAGGGACAAATATCCTGGGGACATTGTCTGAAGATTTTTGATCCATATGGGAATGAAGTCGGTACAGTAAAGGAACAGGTATTCACATTTCTTCCAAAATTTGAGATCTATCAGAGAAATCAATATCTGGGATGCATTAAGAAAGAGTTTTCCTTTCTTAAGCCCCGATATGATATTGCTTATAATGGATGGCATATTGATGGAAGCTTTATGGAATGGGATTACAAGATCACAGATGCTGCAGGTGGTATGGTTGCATCCATATCAAAGGAACTGTTTCATATGACAGATCAATATGTGATCGATGTATATGATCCACAAAACGCACTTATTGCACTTATGTTTGTTCTGGCCATTGATGCAGAGAAATGTTCGAGGAATGACTAGGAATGGTCGGCAATCCTTCCGATGGTATCGGCAAGAATCTCGATCACCTGCTCGGTATCTTCTTCCTTATATTTTAAGAAAGTATGTACGCTTCCTTGAATCAGCAGAGAAATTGTGATATTTTTCTCCAGATTGTCTTTGAATTCCGGATGCGTGATAAAGATCAGTTCCTTAATGCGGGCTTCCAGTTTGTTGGTGAGCACGCCACAGCTTCTGTCATCATCCGGGAAAAGAATGTTGAACAGATGTCCCTGTGTGATAAATGCGGTACAGAGCAGTCTGGCTGCGGCAGCCGGATCTGTGATGATAAGATCCGGATTTGGAATGTCTGCAACCAGTGACGTGATCGCGTCATTTTCCAGATATTCCGACAGATCGTAGATATCTTTAAAATGAAGATAAAATGTCTGTTTGCTGATATTTGCTTTCTGGGTCAGCTCCCGGATCGTAATCTTTTCGAGCGGTTTCGCCGCACGTAATTCTATAAAAGCACTGAAAATGCTGTTCTTGGTTTTCTGTATTCTTAAATCCATTGCAATCTCCTGATTTACTATTTGTTGACTATGGTCAATAAATTGACGTTATTCAATTATTGGCTATGGTGTCAGCTTTTGTAATCTCATATAATAAACATGTCTATTTTAATCTATAAATTTACTATAGTCAATAAAGAAACAAAACAGATGATTCTTACACGGGCAGTTCGACCTTGCTAACATGTGGACGCTCTCGCTCGTTTCAGCCTGCAACGGTACTAAGATGCCGCATATGCGCCATCTAAGGACCGGCGGCTTCAAATGCCACTAGTTGGCAAGGTCGAACTGCCCGTGCAAGAATCATCTGTACAAATACAAAGGAGAATGACATGGATATTTATGAATTTTATTCAGGAAGAAGCTTTGATGCATATAGAGAACTGGGGGCGCATGTGAAGAAAGAGGTCGCAGGAAAGAAGACAGTTTTCAGTGGTGTGGAATTTGTTACATATGCACCGAATGCACTGGGGGTAAATGTGATCGGTGAATTCAATGACTGGAACGAGACAGTCATGGAACGCTGTTATGATGGCAGCTTTTTCAAGGTATTTGTGCCGGAAGCAAGACCGGGCATGATGTATAAGTATAAGATCTATCACAGAGACGGCAGCAGCATGGAGCATTGTGATCCGTATGGCTTCGGCATGGAGCTGCGTCCGGCATTTGCATCCATTATCCGGGATATGGATACATATCGTTTCCATGATGCCAAATGGATGAAGAACCGTAGTGTATGTCAGGGCAGCCCACTTAACATCTATGAAGTTCATCTGGGTTCCTGGCGCACAAAACCGGTCTTTGATGAACAGGGAAATCCGCTGACACCGGAGGAGATCGTAGAGAGCAACCGGGTAGCGGAGAGCTGGTATACCTATAAGGAGATCGCTCCGATGCTTGCGGAATATGTGAAAGAGCAGGGATATAATTATGTAGAGTTCATGCCGCTCTCCGAGCATCCGTCCGATCAGTCCTGGGGTTATCAGAATACCGGATTTTTCAGTCCGACATCCAGATATGGAACAGCAGATGACCTGAAGGAAATGATCGATATTCTGCATCAGCATAATATTGGCACAATTCTTGATTTTGTTCCGGCTCATTTCG
This sequence comes from Clostridium sp. OM05-9, assembly GCF_003481465.1. NCBI lineage: Bacteria > Bacillati > Bacillota > Clostridia > Eubacteriales > Clostridiaceae > Clostridium > Clostridium sp. OM05-9. The sequence goes on along the minus strand of NZ_QULF01000008.1, from coordinate 27,914 downwards.
CACTTGATGGCTATGGACTTGCCAGATATGATGGCACGGCATTGTATGAATATCCAAGCAACGATGTGGGATACAGTGAGTGGGGAAGCATGAACTTCATTCATTCCAAAGGAGAAGTGCGGAGCTTCTTACAGTCTGCGGCGAATTACTGGCTGTCAGAGTATCATTTTGACGGACTTCGTATGGATGCGATCAGCCGTATCATCTACTGGATGGGCGATGAGAGCCGTGGTGTAAATGACCGGGCGGTTGATTTTATCCGGAATATGAATCAGGGGTTAAAGGATCGTCATCCTTCGATCATCCTGTGTGCCGAAGACTCGACAGACTTTAAGGGTACAACGAAGGAAACAAAATATGGTGGACTGGGCTTTGATTACAAATGGGATATGGGCTGGATGAATGATACACTGAATTTCTTCCGTACACTTCCATTTGTCCGTGGCGAGCATTATCATGACCTGACATTCTCGATGATGTATAACTATAATGAACGGTATCTGCTTCCTTTGTCACACGATGAGGTTGTACATGGAAAGGCAACGATCATTCAGAAGATGGCGGGTATGTATGAAGAAAAGTTTCCGCAGGCAAAGGCATTATATGCTTATATGTATGCGCATCCGGGCAAGAAGCTGAACTTTATGGGAAATGAGATCGGACAGTTCCGCGAGTGGGATGAGAAGCGTGAGCAGGACTGGGATCTTTTGAAATATCCGAACCATGATTCTTTCCACCAGTATATGAAAGCATTGAATAAGATTTATATGAAAGAGCCGGCATTATCTGCATGGGATGATGATCCGAATGGATTTGCATGGATCCTTTGCGGTAAGGAAAATGATGTTGTCTATATCTTTCAGCGTGAAGTAAATGAAGATAAGGTGATCGTTGTATTAAACCTGTCGGGACTTGTATATAAAAATTATCACTTTAATTATGGAAATGGTGATACAATGAAGGTACTGATCAACAGCGACTGGAATAAATTTGGCGGAAGCACAAAAGATACAGAGAAAACGATTAAGGGTGTAAATGGAGATTTTGGATTTGACCTTCCGGCATTTTCCGGAATTTACCTGAAACCGGTCGATTAGAACATGAGAAGGTGAATATGATGACGACAATAGAGAAGCTGGCAGAGCTGCGTGAGAAAATGAAGGAAACAGGTGTAGATGCTTATGTGATCACTACGGATGACTTTCATGCATCCGAATATGTTGGAGCATATTTCAGGGAAAGAGAATATATGTCCGGGTTTACAGGATCTGCCGGAACACTGGTTGTGCTCCCTGATACGGCGGCATTGTTTACAGATGGGCGATATTTCATTCAGGCGGAAGCACAGCTTGCAGGCAGTACGATCGAACTGATGAAGAGTGGACAGCCGGGCGTTCCAACGATCGAGGAATATTTGTATGACCATCTGGAACCGGAAAAGGTTGTAGGCTTTGATGGAAGAACCGTCAGCTTGGATTTTGCTGATAGGATGCTTGGCAAACTGGGCGATAAAAAGGTCACTTTAAATGGTGAACTGGATCTGGTTGATGAACTCTGGGCGGACAGACCGGAGCTGTCACATGAGCCGGTATTTGAATTACCATTTTCATACACAGGCGAAACCCGTGCGGATAAGCTTGCGCGTGTCAGAACGTCAATAAGATCCGCAGGTGCGGATATCCGGGTGATCTCTGCATTGGATGAGATCGCATGGCTTCTGAATCTGCGGGGCAATGATATAGACTGTAATCCGGTATTCCTGTCATATATGCTGATCGCAGATGAAGACTGTCGTTTATATATCAATGATGTGATCTTAAACGATGAAATCACCAGAGAACTTGCCGTTGATGGGCTCACACTTTATCCGTATAATGCAATCTATACGGATCTGAAGCGGTTGCCGGAGATTATTCATACGCATAAACAGGCAGAGCAGATGACGGTATTGCTGGATGGCTGCCAGACCAATTACAGATTAAGAAGTTGTATACCGGATGGTATATCAGTGGTCGATGAACCGTCTGCGGTTCAGTTGATGAAAGCACGGAAGAATTCAGTAGAGTGTGAAAATGAACGGAATGCGCATATTAAGGATGGAGTTGCTGTAACGAAATTTATCTACTGGCTTAAGCATCATATCGGAACAGAAACGATCACGGAGCTTTCGGCAGCAGAGAAGCTGGAGTCTTTTCGAAAAGAGCAAAAGGGGTATATCGAGCCGAGCTTTGAAACGATATCTGCATATGGTCCACATGGCGCGATCGTACATTATGAACCGACAGAGGAGACAAATGTCGAACTAAAACCGGAGAGCTTCTTATTAGTGGACAGCGGCGGCCATTACATGGAGGGAACAACTGATATCACCAGAACGATTACGCTCGGAACTCTGACAGAGGAAGAGAAATGGGCATATACACTGGTGCTGATCGGACATCTGAATCTGGCAGCAGCAAGATTTAAACATGGAACGCGTGGTGAGAATCTCGATTATCTGGCGCGTGAACCGCTGTGGCGGTATGGTCTGGATTTCAATCACGGAACCGGTCATGGAGTCGGATATCTGTTAAATGTACACGAAGGACCAAACAGGATCCACTTCAGAATCATGGAAGAACGCAGACCGACAGCAGTATTCGAAGAAGGAATGATCACATCAGATGAACCGGGCTTATATATAGAAGGAAAGTTTGGTATCCGTCATGAGAATCTGGTTCTTTGTAAGAAAGCAGGAAAACCGGCAGGCAAGCTTCCAGAGGTATTCTTGAAAGAAGAGGAAGCAAATGGAACATTTCTGGAATTTGAAACTCTGACCTGGGTTCCGTTTGACACAGAAGCTTTGATACCGGAACTGATGACAGATCGTGAGCTCCAACGATTGAATGAATATCACAAGAATGTGTATGAGAAGATCGCTCCACATCTGACGGAGGAAGAACGCATATGGCTAGAGCAGGCAACGAGTCCAGTATCGAAAAAATATCATAATAAAATTTGATGAATTTCAAGGGGAGAAACATATGATCTATAAGTGTGAGGCATGTGGGGGTGTGCTGGTATATGACCCGGATCTCGGGAAAATGAAATGTACACAATGTGGTCAGACAAGCGAACGCAGATTCCATATGAAGTTAAAGGAAGTAGATCCGGATACAGAGGAAAAAGAAGACGGAAAACGATCATTTGATAATCTGTGGTTTGGTCTTGATAAAGATCAGAAGTGGCATGGAGAGAAGGAAATCCAGATCAATCCTGACTGGGATGCGGATCTGTTGGCATTTGAGATGCGGAATAACAGACCGGAAGATATATCGGCTGCATCAAAACAGACGGAAGCAGAAGATATATCAGAAAAATCAGAGCAGCAGGCACAAGATACTGCTTATACAGGTGACCGGAGAGAGATGCAGGGAGAACGACTGATGTCGGTTCAGATATTCCGCTGTACTTCCTGCGGAGCACAGATTATGATCCATGGAAATGAGCGGGCAACTTTTTGTTCGTTTTGTGGACAGCCGACGGTTATATTTGATCGTGAATCGAAGGAAGTATGGCCGGATTATATCATTCCATTTTCCATAACGGAACAGCAGGCAGTGAATGCGATCAAAGAGAAATTCGGTACAGGCAGATATGTGCCAAGAGAGATCAAACATCCGAAGATTGACAAGATCCGTGGAATCTATATTCCATATTGGCTGTATACAGTGTATATGCGGAAAAAAGCAAATCTGCATCTGGTAACGAGTAATGAAGCTGAGAAGAAAGAACCGGAAAATATCTTTAATGCCGGAATGAACAGAAACCAATCCTTTTATACGATGCTGCAGTCATCGAAGAAGATGGGATTGTATCCGGGATCATTTCAGAATCAGAAATATGATGCGGAAACGAGAAGTGTCTCTGTAGGTATAAATGAGAAGACAGATATGTTTGCAGATGCATATGGAAATTTTGAACAGGTTACCTTTGATGCATCCAGAAAATTAGATGATCGGCTATCCAGCCGTCTGGAACCATATCATATGGAAGCATTAAAGCCATTTGATCCATCGTATCTGTCCGGATTCTATGCAGATCGGTATGATGTGCCGTCCAGAGAGGCTGCGCCGGACATCCATCAGAGGATAAGTGATGCTATGGATAAAGCAATGATAGAAGATACAGGAACGACTTACATAGAGAAGAGCATTGAACAGTACAGTGTGGATAAGATTGAGTATGCGCTCCTGCCTGCATGGTTCATGACCTTCTGGTACAGGCATGAGCTTTATACGATTCTGGTCAATGGGCAGACCGGAAAGGTTGTTGGCAATATTCCAGTGAATAAAAGGAGTTTTATTTCGGATGCGGTGATGGCCGGAGTTGTATGTTGCACGATCGGAGCGGTTGTATTTTATGAAATCAATCAGGGAATTGCAAAAGGGTATGGCTTTTTCCATGAATATGGAGGGTCGATCATTGTATTCCTTTTTATGCTGGCGGCGGGACTTTTTACCAGAAATCTCAGTAAATACAACAGGTATAAGCACGACAAAGAACGACTTGCATCCTCAACAACGACTGATTATGTAAAAGAAAGGCAGGATAAGACATGGATTCGATAAATATTTTACTTACAGGATTTAAATTGTTACCGATCATACAGGGCATTGTCTGTGGCGGACTGTTTGCGGCAGGTCTGTTGCTGTCGTGGATGCTTCGCTCCAATCTCCATGGCGAGATGGAAACAGAGAAGGAATTTGCCAGACAGCACAAAATCTCCTACTACCAGATTGACCAGGGCCACAAGATTTTATTCTTCTGATCCATCTTCGATACATATGGCTGGCGTCAGGGCTGCACCGGGCATTGCAATAACGAGTTCCGGGTTTCTATTCGGTTCGCACGCTTATTTGTCAGCAGTCGCCCAAACTCGTCCTTACGGACTCAGACAAGGGCTTTGTGCTGACAGCTAGTGCAAACCTCATAACGAAATCCTCACAATGTTATTGCAATGCCCGGTGCAGCCCTGACGTCAGCCATATGTATCTTATAACGATAAAGGAGCAAAGCTTTTGATATAGGAAGGATTCTCTGTGCAACATTTCTGATATATAGACATCACCTTGTATCTGTAGCAGATACAAGGCAGAGGGAGAGAAATGTACATAAGTGGAAAGAATAGCTGGGGTGGGTTGTAGATGGGCTATCCGTATGTATATAAAAGATATATAGTGGAGTTTCCGTAGGGAGCTACATATTGCCAGCGAATGCGGGTGCATGTCTGAGTCCGAAGGACGAGTTTGCACAGGAGCATGAGCGAATCAGGCATATGTAGTTCACAGGGAACGAAACGGATCTTTTATATACATACGGATAGCCCATTCATAACCCACCCCAGCTATTCTGTTAGCCCAAGGGTATTGCAGAATGGCAGGCGGTATATTATAATGAAGCGAGAATGTAGATAACAGGAGGAACCAGAAATGGACATTGTATGTTTGGATTTGGAAGGTGTATTAGTACCGGAGATTTGGATCGCATTTGCAGAGGCAAGCGGTATCCCGGAGTTAAAGAGAACAACAAGAGATGAGCCGGATTACGACAAATTAATGAACTGGCGTCTTGGTATATTAAAAGAACATGGACTTGGCTTAAAAGAGATTCAGGAAACAATCGCAAAGATCGATCCGATTCCCGGTGCAAAGGAATTCTTAGATGAGCTTCGTTCCATGACACAGGTTATCATTATCAGTGATACATTTACACAGTTTGCAAGCCCGCTTATGAAGAAGCTCGGCTGGCCGACAATTTTCTGTAATTCATTAGAGGTAGCAGAAAGTGGAGAGATCACAGGCTTTAAGATGCGTTGTGAGAAATCCAAATACACAACCGTAAAAGCACTTCAGTCTATCGGTTATGATACGATCGCAAGTGGTGACAGCCACAACGATCTTGGAATGATCCGTGCAAGCAAGGCCGGATTCCTCTTTAAGAGTACCGATCAGATCAAAGCAGACAATCCTGATCTTCCGGCTTATGAGACATATGATGAGCTGCTCGCAGCTATCAAGAAAGTGCTGGCTTAAGATCAATCCTTTCATATAAAAATGTATGCAGTATGTGAGACAGGCATACTGAAGTCGTGAAAATTAAGTACATATAACAGAGAACCTGCATATACTGTAGCAAACAGAGTATGCAGGTTTTTTATGGCTATAAAAATAATGATCGATGCCGGACATGGTGGATTTGACAATGGGGCATCTTATAATGGCAGAACGGAGAAGAATGACAACCTGAATCTGGCTTTGGCACTCGGTGATGCGTTGTCAGAGCTTGGTTATGACGTGGAATTTACGAGAACGACAGATGTCTATGATTCACCGACAAGAAAAGCACAGATCGGAAATGAGAATGGTGCGGATTATTTTATCTCCCTGCACAGGAATGCTGCACCGTATCCGAACAAATATAACGGAGTGGAAACCTTGGTTTATAATACATCAGGGATTGCATATGAAATGGCAGAAAATGTGGATGCAGAGCTTGCAAAGATCGGATTTGAGAATCTGGGAGTTGAGGAACGGAAGAATCTGGCTGTTCTGCGCCGGACAACGATGCCGGCAATTCTGATCGAGACTGGATTTATTGACAGTGATAAGGATAATTATCTGTTTGATTACCGGTTTGAAGATATCGTGAATGCGATCGCACTCGGAATTGATGAAACACTTCGTGGATAGATGTGTGAAAAGCGCACAAAAGAATTTACAGTTAACGAGAAAAATTGTATAATTATAAAGACTGTTTTAGAAAACGACAATCCGATTGGAGAAGGTTTCTGATTGGAAAATACGATAGAAAAGTGGGGTAGAAAACAATGAAAAATACGTTCAGTAATTCAGGCATGTTGAACTGGCTTGGCTTTTTTGCGAATAAGATGGATGTCAGCCCGGAGAAGATAAAGATGCTTAATATCTGCGGCAGACAGAAAAATGTCGTGCCAACGATTGATACACACAAGCGGGTTCTGATCTATACAGATACCAGTCATGAGGATCTCTTCTATACATTATGGGAAGCGGGATTTGGCGAATATGATATCTGGATCGGCGAGGGAACAGAGCCGGGAAGTGAACTTACAAATGCAAAACTCAAGAATGTTATTAATAAGAAGATATCCGAACCGACGGTTGTCTTTATCGTAAATGAGAAGACCAGAGAATCCGTTCGGTATGGCATGAAGAATGATCTGTTTACAAAGGGCTCGGTTCATTATGTATGCAATGAGATCCGCGCGGTTATCATGAGTATTCTCGGTGTAGATACGCATGACACGATTCTTGCTCTGATGGCAGAGAGTATCGTTATCGAAGCTGCGATCACAGCGAGTGAAGGTCAGATCATTGCAGTAGAGCCGGACAGCGGTTCCAGAAGATCTATGGAGGAAAATGTTGAGAAGTTTGGAGTTCATAACGTGCAGATCATTCCAGATATGAGCGAAGAATCCTTAAGTAAGATTCCGGTACCAAGACTTGCATTTATCGTTGCGAATCATTATCTGGAATCTGATATTGAACGCCTGCTTGCGATCAATCCGCAGATGCAGTTTGTTATTTACACATTAGATCTTGGTATCCTTGCAGAGACCAAGCTGATTTTTGACAAATTCGGTATTCAGAATATGGAAGCGTTACAGATCAACGTATCCAAGACAAATAAAGAAAATGTATTTGTTGCTCAGCCGGCACCATGGATCATTACAGGTGGGGCTGAATAGAATACAGATATTCAGAAATAAAGCCCCATTCTCCGGTAAGAGTTTCTTCTGTTTTATGAACAACGTAAAAAACAGAAGAAAGCCTGAAAAGGATGGGGCTATTTTACTTTACAGAGTAGAATTAGTTATGATTTTTTATAAAAAGTTTAGAAATATATTTTTTATTAATAAATTAATAAAAGGTGAAAAATAAAAAATGGTGTGCTATAATACGTTGTTGTTTAAAGGACAACTGGAAGCACATGGAAGAATGCAGGAGGAAATTTAAATGAAAGTCATTTTTTTCGACATTGACGGTGTGTTAAATTCAAACAAATTCATCTGTAACAATCCGGGTGAAACCGTTGACAGAAAAAATGTAAAAAACCTTGCAGATGTTGTAAAGGCAACAGATGCGAAGCTGGTAGCGATCTTTAACTGGCGGAAAGAGGTTATGAAAGATCCGGTATGTGACGAGAGAGCCCAGGAGCTGATCCTGAAGCTTAAGGAGGAAGGTCTCGTTATATCCGATGTAACTCCGCCGCAGGAACATATATCCGGCAAGTATGAGGATTATGGACGGTGCTTTGAGGTTAAGGACTATGTAGACCAACACGATGTAGACAGGCTGGTGATCTTAGATGACATGGATTCAGACTGGGACAGAGTTGGACTTGCTGATTACTGGATCAATACGGAGAATACAGTAAAAGGATTTTCCGAGAGTGATGCAAGAGAAGTAATAAATATCCTTAACAGTTAGTATGCCCTTTGAAAAAATTACATGAGAGGAAGTGAAGACCTACGGGTGACCTTGCAGAAAAGTTAACAGAGGAGCTGAATTGCGAGACTCTCTTTACCATTCCAATTTTTGGTGGAATCCCGATCTCGGAATCAATCGTGGTAACATGGATCATTATGGCGGTACTTGTTCTGTTGTCCGTTATACTTGTCCGGAATCTGAAAGTTGAGAATCCGGGAAAGAAACAGCTTGCTCTGGAGTCGATCATTACGACATTTAATAATCTGTTTAGTGACGTTTTGGGAGAAAAAGGTAAGGCATATATACCGTATCTGATCACTGTCATTTTGTATATCGGAATGGCAAATATCGCAGGTATATTTGGATTTAAACCACCAACCAAGGATCTGAACGTAACAGCAGCACTGGCGATCATGAGTATAGTCATGGTTCAGGTTGTCTGTATCAGAAGCAGGGGACCGAAAGGCTGGCTTAAGAGCTTTGCAGAGCCGGTAGCAATAGTAGCACCTATAAATGTAATGGAGCTTGTAATAAAACCATTGTCGTTATGTATGCGATTGTTCGGCAATGTTTTAGGTGCATTTGTTGTAATGAAATTAATTGAGGCGGTAGCGCCTGTCATTGTGCCTATTCCGTTAAGCCTTTATTTTGATATCTTTGATGGCTTACTTCAGGCATTTGTATTCACATTCTTAACTGCACTCTACATGCAGGAAGGATTGGGAGAAGACTAAGATTAACATAAGGAAAATGAAAAGGAGATAATAATTATGAATACAGTAATCGCAATTGGAGCTGCTATAGCAGTATTAACAGGTATTGGTGCAGGTATCGGACTTGGAATCGCAACATCAAAGGCAGTAGAAGCAGTAGCAAGACAGCCGGAAGCAGACAGTAAGATCACAAAGCTTCTGATCATCGGTGGAGCACTTGCAGAGGCAACAGCCGTTTACGGTCTGGTAATTGGTCTTTTGATCATTCTTCTTCTGAAATAATATTTATAAGAATATGATGATTGCGGCACTATATCATAATAGATATGAAGGAATCGTAATTGTCGGATAACGAAAACAGACAGAAAGGCAGGAGGTCATTAAATGATAAATTTAAGTGTCTCGTCCATAGCCATAACCATAATTAATATTATAGTTTTGTTTCTTCTGTTAAAGAAATTCCTGATCGGTCCGATCAATAAGATCATGGCAGAACGTGAAGAGATGATCAAATCCTCGATCGCGAATGCCAATCAGACGAAGGATGATGCCATGAAACTGAAGCAGCAATATGAAGATACTCTCGCAGGTGTTCAGGATGAATGTGATACCATGCGGGATAAATCCAGACAGGCTGCACAGAATGAATATAACAGGATTGTGGCAGATGCAGGCGAGAAATCAAACCGTATGATCAAGGATGCGGAAAAAACTATAGAAGTACAGCGTGAAAAGGCTTTGAGCGATATGGAATCTCAGGTTGCAGAGCTTGCAATGTCGGCAGCGGCTAAGATTCTGGGTGAAGACTCAAATGACGCGAAAAATCAGTCACTATATGATGAGTTTATAGAAAAAGCAGGTGAGGCCCATGACACAGAAAGCAATTAATTATGCTGAAGTTTTGTGCGAGCTGAATATTGATGCGGCTGAGCTTTCAGACATGGAAGCAGTTGTCAGGGAGAATCCTGAATTACAGGAGGCACTTACGTGTCCGGTTGTCAGCAGAGAAAAAAAGTCAGAAGTTATCGATAAGATATTCGACGGTTCAAAGACTACGGTAAAATTCTTAAAGGTACTTTGCAACAATTCTGATTTTGATCAGTTCTTTGAGATATGCAGGGAATACAGAGTTCTTATAAAGAAGAAGGCAGATGTCCTTCTTGCAACCCTTTATTATGTGACACCTCCAACGGAGACACAGAAGAAGGGGATTGAAGATTTTCTGAAAAAGGAATATAAGACCTCAGATGTGGAACTGACATTGGAGAAGAAAGACAGTCTGATCGGCGGCTTTATTATTAAGGTCGGAAATAAGGAATATGACTGGAGTCTGGCAGGCAGATGTAAGCGGCTTACACAAAGATTGGTTACGAGGTGATAAGATTTGAGTTCAATAAGTTCAGGAGATATTATCTCCATACTGAAAAGTGAGATAGAGAATTTTGACTTCGACACCCGGGACAAAGAAGTAGGAACTGTCATCTGGGTAGGAGATGGAATAGTAACGATATATGGTATTGATAATGCCATGTATGGTGAGATTGTAGTATTTGAAAATGGTATCAAGGGTATGGTACAGGATATCAGAAGAACCGAGATCGGATGTATCCTGTTCGGAAAAGATACCGGAATAAAAGAAGGTACAAAGGTTACCAGAACAGGTAAGAGAGCCGGCGTACCGGTAGGTGAAGAATTCCTTGGAAGAATCATCAATGCATTGGGTGCACCAATTGATGGTAAGGGAGCGATCAAAGAGGCAGATTACATGCCGGTTGAGCAGGAAGCACCAAGTATCGCAGACAGACAGTCGGTCAATGAACCACTTCAGACCGGTATTCTGTCGATCGATTCCATGTTCCCGATCGGTAAAGGACAGCGTGAGCTGATCATCGGTGATCGTCAGACCGGTAAGACTTCGATCGCACTTGATACGATCATCAACCAGCGTGGAAAGGATGTTGTCTGCATCTATGTAGCGATCGGTCAGAAAGCATCCACCGTTGCAAAGATTGTTTCCACACTTGAGAAGAATGATGCAATGGACTATACGATCATTGTAGCATCAACAGCCAGTGATCCTGCACCGCTTCAGTATATAGCACCATATGCAGGAACATCGATGGCAGAATATTTTATGCATAAGGGAAAAGACGTGCTCATCGTATACGATGATCTGTCAAAGCATGCAGTAGCATACAGAACACTGTCCTTGTTACTTGGACGTTCCCCTGGACGTGAGGCATATCCTGGTGATGTATTCTATCTGCATTCCAGACTGCTTGAGCGTTCCAGTAAGTTAAAGGATTCATTAGGCGGTGGTTCGATCACAGCCCTTCCTATTATAGAGACACAGGCAGGTGATGTATCTGCATACATCCCAACAAATGTTATCTCCATCACGGATGGTCAGATCTTCCTTGAGAGTGATCTGTTCTTCTCAGGTATGCGTCCTGCGGTAAATGTAGGATTGTCTGTATCCCGTGTCGGTGGTGCAGCGCAGACCAAGGCTATGAAGAAAGCAACCGGTACCGTCCGTATCGATCTTGCACAGTTCCGAGAGATGGAAGTATTTACCCAGTTCAGTTCCGATCTGGATGAGAATACAAAGGAGCAGCTTACTTATGGTAAGGGACTGATGGAGTTGTTAAAACAGCCGTTATGTCATCCGCTTAGTATGGCAGAGCAGGTTATTACACTGGTTGCAGCAACAAATAAGCTGTTCTTAAATGTAGATATCAAGAAAGTAAAGCAGACACAGATGGATATGCTTGCATATTTCAAGGATGCAGAACCGGATGTTATCAAAGAGATTGAAGAAGGAAAGGTTCTTACAGATGATCTGAAAGAACATATTCTTGAAGCAGGAAAAGAGTTTATGAAGAGGGTGGAGTAATTGGCAAGTACCAAAGAAATCCAAAACAGAATAAAAAGCATTAAGGATACAATGAAGATCACAAATGCCATGTACATGATCTCTTCTTCCAAACTGAAAAAAGCGAAGAAGGATCTGGAGAATACGGAACCGTATTTCTATACTTTACAGGTTTCTCTGGCACGACTGTTACGACATCTTCCTGATATGGATCATCTTTATTTCGAAAATGAAGACGATGAAAAGAAGGAAAATCCAAAAAGAGGTTATATTGTAGTTACAGCCGATAAGGGCATGGCAGGTGCATATAACCATAATATCATTAAGATCGCAGAAGAAGAACTGGCAAACCACCCGGACAGCGAATTATACGTTGTCGGACAGGTGGGAAGACATTATTTTGCAAGGAAGAATGTGCCGGTTGATATTCATTTCCAGTATACAGCACAGAACCCAAGTCTTCACAGAGCAAGGGTTATTGCGGATAAGATGCTGGAAAACTATGAAAGCGGTAAGATCGATGAAGTCTATATCATTTATACGAAGATGATAAACAGTGTAACGGCAGAGCCGGAGATGATCCAGCTTCTTCCGTTCAGAAAGATGGATTTCAAGATCTCACAGGCGGATGTCTATCATGAGGAGATCATCATTGAACCTTCTCCGAGAGCGGTCATGGATCGAATTGTTCCGAATTATATTACAGGTTTCATATATGGAGCACTGGTTGAATCCTTCTGTAGTGAACAGAATTCCCGAATGATGGCAATGGATTCTGCAACCAGAAGTGCGAAAGATATGTTAGCTGATCTCAGTATTAAATACAACAGAGCCAGACAGGCTGCGATCACGCAGGAGATTACCGAGGTAGTTGGTGGTGCGAAGGCTCTGCAGAATAAGAAATAGGAGGTCTGATGTTTTGAAAAACGGTAAAATAGTACAGGTCATGGGACCTGTTGTAGACGTAGAATTTCCGGATAATGATTTACCAAACATCAAGGATGCTCTGGAAGTTGATAATCATGGAAAGAAATGCATAATGGAAGCTGCACAGCACATCGGAAATAATACCGTCAGATGCATCATGCTGGCAGCAAGCGAGGGCTTATCCAGAGATATGGAGGTTGTTCCGACAGGATCAGGAATCAAGGTTCCGGTTGGTACAGATACCCTTGGCAGATTATTTAATGTAACCGGTGACACTCTGGACGGTGGACCGAATCTGGCAGATACAGAGCACTGGGTCATCCACAGAGATCCTCCGTCATTTGAGGATCAGAGCCCTGTTGTTGAGATTCTCGAAACAGGTATCAAGGTTATCGATCTTCTTGCCCCATATGCCAAAGGTGGTAAGATCGGTCTGTTCGGTGGTGCCGGTGTAGGTAAGACCGTTCTGATCCAGGAGCTGATCCAGAATGTAGCAACAGAGCATGGCGGATATTCTATCTTCACCGGTGTCGGTGAGCGTTCCAGAGAGGGTAATGACCTCTGGACAGAGATGAAAGAGTCAGGGGTATTGTCAAAGACAGCCTTAGTGTTTGGACAGATGAACGAGCCACCTGGAGCAAGAATGCGTGTTGCGGAAACAGGACTTACGATGGCAGAATATTTCCGTGACGTAAATCATCAGGATGTGTTATTATTTATAGATAATATCTTCCGTTTTGTACAGGCAGGATCAGAGGTTTCTTCCCTGCTTGGACGTATGCCATCCGCAGTTGGTTATCAGCCAACTCTGGCAAATGAGCTTGGTGAGTTGCAGGAGCGAATCGCTTCTACAAAGTCAGGATCCGTTACATCCGTACAGGCAGTTTATGTGCCTGCCGATGACCTGACAGACCCGGCTCCGGCAACTACATTTGCGCATCTGGATGCGACAACCGTTCTTTCCAGAAAGATCGTAGAACAGGGTATCTATCCTGCTGTTGATCCTCTGGAATCCAATTCCCGTATTCTGGAGGTGGACGTTGTCGGCGAAGAACATTATAATGTAGCCAGAGGCGTTCAGGAGATTCTTCAGAAATACAGAGAATTACAGGATATCATCGCAATTCTTGGTATGGAAGAATTATCAGAGGAAGATAAGATTACGGTTACAAGAGCACGTAAGGTGCAGAAGTTCTTATCACAGCCATTCCATGTAGCAGAGAACTTTACAGGTGTTCCGGGAAAATATGTACCTCTTAAAGAAACAGTAAAGGGCTTTAAGGCTATCTTAGACGGTGAGATGGATGAATATCCTGAGTGGGCATTCTTTAACGTAGGCGGAATCGAAGAAGTCAAAGAAAAAGCCGCAAAGGGACAGTAGGATAAAGGAGGCAGACAGACATGAATACATTTTACCTGAGAGTCATATCAAGTAATAAAGTATTTTTTGATGATAAGGTTACGAAGTTTGTATTGCCTTTGGAAGATGGTGAGATGGCAGTCCTTCCTCACCATGAGAATATGATCATTGCAACCAGCATCGGGGAGATCCGAATTGATACACCGGATGGAAAGAAGATCCTTGGTGTTGTCGGGGAAGGATTTGCCCAGATCGTAAATAACCGTGTAACGATGCTGGTGGATTCTGCAGAACGTCCGGAGGATATCGACAGAGTCCGTGCTGAACAGGCACTTGAACGTGCGAAAGAGCGTTTGAGGCAGAAGGAAAGTCTGAAAGAGTACAAACAGACAGAAGCATCTCTTTCCAGAGCGTTAATGCGATTAAAGGTAACAGGTAGAGATTTATAAATGACCGGATCCGGTGCGGATCGCACCGGATCAAATAAGCAGTTGTTGGATACTGCAGTACTTTTGGACAGAGAGTTGTAAATTCAGGGGATTTAGGTAGATGATTAGATTTTTTATAGTAATCATTTCCTGTTTTTTTCTGATTTTGTATTATGTTCCGAAGATGTCATATTATGCCAGACATGGTGAGAAATATGATGAGGAGACATGCTACAGAATGGCACAGGTTATGATCGAGCATGTAAAGAAAAGAGGGCGTATCGAGACAGTTGCATCCGGCATGGAGAATCTGCCGACAGAAGGCGGATATATCATGTTTGCCAATCATCAGGGTAAGTACGATGCACTCGGTGTTATGAGTGTGCATGAACAGCCTTGTACATTTGTTATGGATGCAAAGCGGTCGCATTTGTTTATCGTCACACAGTTGTGTGATCTGTTGAAGGCAAAGCGGTTGGACAAAACCGATCTCAGGCAGCAGGTTCAGGTAATTAATGACGTTGCGACAGAGATCAAAGCGGGAAGACGATATATTCTTTTCCCGGAAGGCGGATACGACCATAACCATAATTCTCTGAGAGGCTTCCTGCCGGGAAGCTTCAAGATCGCACAGAAGGCAAAATGCCCGATTGTGCCGGTCGTATTATATGATTCATTTAAACCATTCGAAGGAAAATCTTTCCGAAAGGTTATTACACAGCTTCATTTTCTGCCACCGATCCCATATGAGACATTTGCAGATATGAAGACCTATGAGATAAGAGATATGGTAGTTTCACTGATCCAGAACCAGCTCGACAAGATGGAGAGCCTGAATGACTGGTAGGAGATTGCCGAAGAAAAGAGAGATAGCAGTTATGTTATCTCTTTTTTTTCGTGGAAATCCAGATAGAGCAGAAATGTTGTATCTGAATTTTGGGGTTGGAGCATATACAAGTGTGGCATTTCCTTAGCAAAAATTTTAGAAATATATTGTCTGTTGAGATTTTAGATGGTAGAATAAATTTTGTCGATAATGAATATATTGTGTTATCGATGGGCTATCTGGCAGATGAGGCTGTCAGATGAAATTTAGTCTGAATTATAAAGGAGAGTAACATGGACGAGAATATGAATGGAAATCAGCAAAATGGCACAAATGCCGGACAGCCGGATGGAGCAGCTCAGAATATGAATCCAAATCAGCAGGCATACGGCGGACAGCAGTATTATGATCCGAATCAGCAGGCATACGGCGGACAGCAGTATTATGATCCGAACCAGCAGGCATACGGCGGACAGCAGTATTATGATCCGAACCAGCAGGCATACGGCGGACAGCAGTATTATGATCCGAACCAGCAGGCATACGGCGGACAGCAGTATTATGATCCGAACCAGCAGGCATACGGCGGACAGCAGTATTATGATCCGAACCAGCAGGCATACGGCGGACAGCAGTATTATGATCCGAACCAGCAGGCATACGGCGGACAGCAGTATTATGATCCGAACCAGCAGGCATACGGCGGACAGCAGTATTATGATCCGAACCAGCAGGCATACGGCGGACAGCAGTATTATGATCCGAACCAGCAGGCATACGGCGGACAGCAGTATTATGATCCGAACCAGCAGGCATACGGCGGACAGCAGTATTATGATCCGAACCAGCAGGCATACGGCGGACAGCAGTATTATGATCCGAACCAGCAGGCATACGGCGGACAGCAGTATTATGATCCGAACCAGCAGGCATACGGCGGACAGCAGTATTATGATCCGAACCAGCAGGCATACGGCGGACAGCAGTATTATGATCCGAACCAGCAGGCATACGGCGGACAGCAGTATTATGATCCAAACCAGCAGGCATATGGTGGACAGTATGGACAGCAGCCACAGGGTAATAAGCCGGCAGGCGGTGGATTTGATAAAGTAAAGAATGCGATTGTGAATAATAAGAAGATCGTTATTATTGCGGCGGCAGCAGTTGTTGCATTGATCCTGATCTTTAACATTATCGGTGGAATTGCTGGTCACGGTAAGCAGAGCCCAAAGGCAGTTGTTAAGGCTTATGTAAATGCAGTAGAAAAGCAGAGCGGTAAGAAGCTGTATAAGCTGATTGATAAGAAAGTCCTTAAATATACGAAGGACGAAGAAGATATGGATAAAGATGAAATGATCGATAAGTTAGATCAGATTCTGGAATGGTCAGGTGAATCTCTCGAAAACCAGGTTGGTAAAGTAAAGAGCATCAAGGTTAAGTTCAAGAAGGTTAAGAAGTTAAAAGGCAGCAAGCTGGAAGATAAGCAGGAAGACTATGAAGATGAATACGATATCAAGGTCAGCCAGGTTGCACGCGTGGAAGGCACGGTCAAGGTAAAGGGCAAGGATGATGATATCGAGAATGATTTCACTATGTATGTCTATAAGAGAGGCGGAAAATGGTATCTGGATTTTAGTTCCATATACTAAGATGAAAGCTTGTAAAAGTATCAATTCGTAAATACATATAAGATGGCATCGGTTGGAGAGAGTCTGACCGGTGTCATTTTGTTTGCATATTACTTTATGAAAACAAGTCATATATAAAAAAATGGAGAAAAATACGATTTTTGCAGAAAAAACAGAATAAAATAAAGAAAATTCAATAAAATAGTTGATATTTGAAACGAAATAGACAAGAACTTTCAATTATAGGCTTGCCTTTTTTGAAAAATGTTTTAAAATAGCTAATAGGAATTTTACAGGACATAACTGATTTAACCGGAATAGAATAAGTGAAAGGCACAGGTATGTAGAATGAAGAAATACAAAGATATGAGTAAAGATGAATTATTGACTTTAAAAGCCGCTCTTTTGGAGGAGTATAAGGAAGAACAGGCAAAAGGTCTGAGTCTGAACATGGCAAGAGGTAAGCCTGGATTCTCACAGCTTGCATTGTCGATGGGAATGTTGGATGAGATCAATAGTTCTTCGGATATGAGAACTTTGTTAGGAAACGATACCAGAAACTACGGAGATCTGGATGGTATCGGTGAGTGCCGTCAGCTTATGGCAGATATGATGGAAGTTAAGAAGGAGAATATCATCGTATATGGTAACTCCAGCTTAAATGTAATGTATGATACAGTATCACGTTCCATGACACATGGTGTAAATGGTTCTACTCCATGGTGTAAGCTGGACAAGGTGAAGTTCCTTTGTCCTGTACCGGGATATGACAGACATTTCAAGATTACAGAATTCTTCGGAATCGAAATGATCAATATTCCTTTATTAGAGGATGGTCCGGACATGGATCTCGTAGAGGAATATGTAAATAACGATCCTGCGGTAAAGGGAATCTGGTGTGTACCAAAGTATTCAAATCCAACAGGAATCGTTTATTCAGATGAAGTAGTAAGACGTTTTGCAGCATTAAAGCCTGCAGCAGAAGACTTCAGAATCTTCTGGGATAACGCATACTGCATCCATCATTTATATAAGGACAAGCAGGCAGAGATTTTAAATATCATAGATGAATGTGAGAAAGCCGGAAATCCGGATATGGTATACATGTTTGGCTCTACTTCCAAGATCACATTCCCTGGCTCCGGTGTAGCAGCAATTGCAACATCTCCAAGAAATGTTGAATTTATCAAGAAGCAGCTTACCGTTCAGACAATCGGACATGATAAGATCAACCAGCTTCGTCATACAAGATTCTTTAAGAATATCGATGGCATGAAGGCTCATATGGAGAAGCATGCAGATATCTTAAGACCAAAGTTTGAAGCAGTTCTGAATGAATTCGATAAGGAGCTTGCAGGACTTGAGATCGGTTCATGGGTTAGACCGGTTGGTGGATATTTCATTTCGTTTGATGCATTAGAGGGCTGTGCAAAGAAGATCGTAGCAATGTGTAAGGATGCAGGAGTTGTTCTGACAGGCGCAGGTGCAACATATCCATATGGTAAAGATCCAAAAGACAGCAATATCCGTATCGCCCCATCCTTCCCATCTGTTGAGGAGATGGAAGCAGCTTCAAAGATCTTTGTTCTTTGCGTAAAGCTGGTCAGCATCGACAAATATCTGGGTGAAGAATAAGTAATAAATAATCGAATAGAGGACATATAAAAGCAACATCAATATGTTAAAAATAAGATTATCAGAAGGTAGTCTTATGGCTGGCATGTTGATGTTGTTTTTTGTTGAATAAAAAGAGCAGACGATTGATTTATGGGCGAAAATCTTATATTATATTGTTTACAGACATAATGCATTATGCGAAAAAGAGGGGGACATATGATGAAGATTGCCATATGTAATGGTGAAAAGAAATGCCGCGATCAGATGCGGACATCCATAGAGAATTATCTGGATACAAAAGAGATCTTATATACAATTGATACATTCGATTCAGGAGAGATGTTCCTGTGTGAGGGAGAATCCCTTCCTGAAAATTCTATTATATTCCTTGATACCAATACAACTTGTGTGGAAGAATGTCTGGATGCAGTTCTGGATAAACGGGAACCGCATACTGCCAGAAAGAAATTTACATTTAAAGAAGGGCAGACAGAGGTTTTATTCAATCACATTTTATATATTGAAAGTAAATTACATAAACTGGAGTTCCATATTATAGAAAATGGGAAAGTTCGGATATATACCAGGTATGGCACCATGAATGATCTGGAAGCAGAGCTGAAGTCATATCATTTTATCCGGGTGCATCAAAGTTATCTGGTAAATTTGCAGCATATCAGGCAGGTATCAAGATATGAAGTTACGCTTCATAATGGTGATATTATTTCGATACCGAAAGCCAGATATAAGGAAGTAGAGGAAGCATTTACAGCATATAAATATTGATAAGTGAACAGAGATTATAAAAAACAACATCCATGCAGCAACCTTAAGGTTTCGTAAGAAAGTCTTAAGTGGTTACTGCATGGATGTTGCTTTTTTTGTTTGTTACACTATCTGGGGTTTAAATGAAGAAATTTCATATTGATTTACGTGAGTTTGGTCATTTTCTGCAATATATTGTCGTTTTCTGCAAAGTGGGTTGTTTGGAGGGGGATAAAACAGTATAGTGCATGAAAAGGAGGAAACAAAAAATAATTAAGTAACAAAAGAAAAAGGATCAATACATGGGAGGGTATTTATTATGAATTGGAGAAGAAAATGGAAACAGATAACAGCGGTTATTGCTGCTGGAGCAATGGTGGCAGGCAGCATGACGATATTGCCAGCAAAGGCTGAGGAGAAGACCAGGTATCCATATACTATATTTGCATCAGCACAGACGGAAGGAGCAATTACGATAAATGCAGATAATTTCTGCTTGAATGGTGATATGGTGACGAATGGAACGATATCACCATCGGGAAATCTTCAAATTAATGGAACAAAAAAAGAATCAGCAGAGGAATCCATGATGTATTTGTTTCATGCAATAGATGATGCATATTTTACTGGTACCGATTATGTGGCATGTGAAGGAGACTATGTTTTAGGGGAGACGAATATCAATATCAGTACTCCGGTTGCGGCATCCGGAGAGATGAATCTGGAGGGAAATATTAACCTAAATACGGCAATTAAGGCATTGGAAACCATAACGCTTACCGGAGAGGTGAAAAATACAAATAATTCTGTTATCTATTCCAAATATGGAGATATCATTATTGACAGTACAAATGTGAATCTGAGTGGCTTGATCTACGCACCATTTGGACATGTGAAGATACAGGCACAGAATCTGGGATTAAATAACATTATTGTAATAGCGGAAACAGTTACGATCATAAGTAGTAGTGTAAATGTAAATTATAGTAGCTAAATGGCAGAGTTTGTAGGCACAGAGTCTGAATTACCAGACATACCGGATGATGAGAGAAAATATCTGGAGGGAAGAGAGCTTCCAGATGTTACTACTGAAGAAAATAGTTCAGAAGAAACAACAGAGGACAACAGTACCGAAGAAAATACAACAGAAGATAGTAGTACGGAAACGACAACAGAGGATTGGGATGCGAAACAGAAAAGATATGAGGAATTGATGAGTGATTTTGATAATTGGAACTCTTATCTGGATACTGATGAGGATGGGTTACCGGATGAACTGGAAGAATTGATTGGCAGTGACAAGATTCTTTCAGATACTGATGGAGATGGATTGGATGATTATTACGAGTTTTTACAGCTTGGAACATCATTAACTGAACCAGATACCGATGAAAATGGCATTAGCGATGCGGAGGAGGATTTTGATGGTGATGGTTTGAATAATGCACAGGAATATCTGTACGGAACACTTCCATGGGAGTCAGATACGGATGAGGATGGGCTGTCCGATGGAGATGAAGTTCTGGTATATGGAACAGATCCATTAAAACCGGATACGGATGGAGATGGTTTGATCGATGGGGATGAACCGGCAATGGGATTTGATCCTACAAAGCCGGATACCGATGAAAATGGAATCCCTGATGGAAAAGAACGGATTGAACAGAGTGTTACATATGAGGTTGAGAATAAGGAGTGTGCTGTTACAGAGATTCAGGTGGATATGGTGACATCCGGCAGCCTTACGGCATCAACAACAATTGAAAGTATAATGGATACAGATTATGGATGTTCAAATGTAGCAGGTCTGGTGGGTGAACCATTTGAGATAACAACAACATGTACATTTGAAACGGCGACACTTTCTTATAAGGTCGATCAGACAAAGCTTGGAGAAACAGAGTTTGATGACCTCCTGTTTTTATGGTATGATGAGGATAATAAACAGATGGTTGAGCTGGAGACAGAGCATGACGCTGAGACTGGGATCGTTAGTACGGAGACAACACATTTTAGTAAATATATGTTGGTAGATGCAAAAAAATGGGCGGAGATATGGAAGCATAAGTTCCCCTATGAGGAAAGACAACAAAGTAGGGCAGATGCATGTTATACATATATGTATTTTTTTGGTGCGGTTCCAACAGTGCTGAAAGACACAGCAGGAAATACAGAAGATATAAAGGGAAAGCAATTAACAGAGTATCATGTGAATTATATATCTCAAACCAGACAGATTATAAATGCAGCAATTAACACCATGCATGAAAACGATCGGGTGGGATATGTGTGTGATTGTGGTCTTTACCATTCAAATAAGCAGTGGGGATCTGGCATGTATGATTATCTTCTTAATAATGAATTGAAGGAGAATCCTAAGAAATATCTTAGTGATAGAATAAATGGAAGTGAGCTTGGAGTTTATCTGAGGGCTGACTGGGGATATGATGATGCAGACGCACAGATGAATGGAAATGATAATGTTAATATGATAGTTTGGGATTATATAGTAACGGCAAGGGAAGATGCCAAACTCGGCAATACTGTCATTCCGGATCGAAGAATTATATTGGTTTGTGGTGGCAATATAGGGAATATTTCAGAGAATACACTAGCATTAGCAAAAAAAGAAAATATTCGAATTGATACGCTGATGATAGGAGATTATGCGTATGCGGCACCACTTATTAAAGCATCACAGGCAACAGGTGGACAATTTTATAAAGTAGAAGAGGTTAACCGTGACAATGTAGATGAGTTGATTTCAAAAATGAAAATTGGTGAACTTCCGGAAAATGAGTCTGGATTAGCCGGAGGCAGTAGTGAACTTCCAGATGAATTTAAAATAGATACGGATGAAGATGGTATTCCTGATGTAGTAGAACGAGAAGGAATGAGAAATCAGTATGGTATGATCGTATATACTGATCCAGAGAAAAAGGATACTGATGGGGATAAATTGACAGATGGAGAGGAGATGGATCCGACAAGACGAAATAAGCAGTTTTCGAATATAATGACACTGAATGTTCCTAAAAATGCTGATTTTTATTACATGAAATCCAGCCCAAATAATCCGGATACTGATAATGATGGTTATACAGATTATGAAGAGGTAAGAACATATCATTCCAATCCATTATTCAGTGATGTCCATATTTATGAGTTGAAGCACGATTATATAGCGGTAAATTATATAGACGAAGATGGTAATAGTCAAATTTCATATGGTGGAAATCAGGGATGGTTTGGAGAGGAATATAAACAAAATAATATTGAGAAATATTCAACAATTAGAAGCTATGGGTGTGGTTTGATTTCTATAAGTGATATCTTGTTGTATTTAGCGAGTGTAGATAGTAAGTATTCGACGGATATGACAGATCTTATCAGGACTGATAATGGAGCAATAGAATATAATTCTTATATTGAGTATATAAGTTATATGGAAAAGAATTTTTTTCATGTAAGAGATATTGATTTTGCTGGAGAAAAAGTAGTAAGTGGAATTAATGGAATATCGATTGCAAATGGTGTTAATAAATATAACTGGTTTTATAATGTTGGCATACATGGAAACTGGGGGAGTTGGACAGATAAAATACTAAATCGGATAGAAAAAATGCTGGAATGTGATATTCCTGTGACTTTGTCCGCTAATGCAATAAAGAAAGAGTATAAGGCACAAGCGGAGGAAGATGGATTATATATAGCGATGTATAAAAATGATTCTGAAATTCCAAGAGAGAAGAATTACAATATGGTCAGATCAACATTTAATAATCATTATGTTACGGTTACAGGGGTAATTAAAAATTCTATAGAAGATAGGATCTGGCTACAGGTATCGTCATGGGGAGAAAAGTATTACCTTGATTATGCAGAATATATGAATTACATGCAGGTATATGCCTCTATGGGAAGTGTTGCGACAAATATTTTACATATTACTATAGAATGATCGGGAGGAGATTCTGATGAAAAAAAGAATAAAATGGATCATTCCTGTCTGTATAGCGGGTGCGATAATAATAGCAATCATTATTGGAATTGTCCGTTATACCAGACCGATAGAAGAAAAAAATCCATATAATATTTATGTAAGGCAATATAGTGATATATATGAGCCGGATTGGGAATTGGATAATGTGGGTATATCGTCTGAAACGGATTATGAATATGCAAGAATTAAAGTACGTTTTTGGGGAGAAAATGATGTATGGAACTTAACTGATATGGCACATATCTGTTATACGCTTGCACCCAAAATAAGAAGTTATATGGGAGAAGAATATCAATCGTATGCATTGGTAATCAGCTTTGAAGGGTATGCAGGAGCTATATTCCAATTTATATATTATGATACAAATAAAAGAATGATTGCTTTTGATCATCAAAGATCGCATTATATCACATTAGCAGAGATTATAGAGGCATTTCCGGATATGACATCCATAAGCACAGACGGAAGTGTAGCAATGTCATTCGATGATTTAAAAGCTATTGAACAGTTGGATAGTTTACAGGATTGGTGGTGCTTTTCAGATACAATGCCGGAAAATTGGAAAGAATATATATGGTCCATATTCCCTGATTGTGAGATCCGTGACTTATCCAATTACTGGGAAATAGAAAAGGTTCCGTGGTAATTATATAACAGGTATGCATGATTTGATTGATTTGGTTAAATCATGCATGCTTTGCTATTTGGATTGTGTAATTCGGGATGAAGAGAGATATTAAAGAAATGAGAGGATCTATTGAAGAAAAATATAAGGAAGAGAAAAAAATGGCTTATTCCAGTCTGCATAGTAGTAGTAATACTTATTATGGTTAGTGGTATTATTCGCTATAACAATAACAAGCCGGAAAAAGAAGAGAATCCATATAATGTTTTTGTGAGGCAATATAGTGAAGTGTATGAACCTGATTGGGAACTGGATAATGTAGAGATAAGATCGGAAACAGATAAACAATATGCTGGAATTATAGTTCGTTTCCAGGATAAGACAGATACTTGGAATTTAGACAATATGGCTAAAATAAGCTATATTCTCGCACCAAAGATAAGAAGTTATATGGGAGAAGAATATCAATTATATTCATTATCATTTATGTTTAAAGGTTATGCAGGAAGAGCATTTTTGGTTACAAATTATGATAGCAACAAAAAGATGATATCTTTTACGCAGTTAGATGGGCGTGGTATTACATTACCTAGGATTATAGAGGCATTTCCGGATATGACATCTATAAATACAGATGGAAGTGTAGTAATGTCATTCGATGATTTAAAATCCATTGAACAGTTGGAGAGTTTGCAGGATTGGTGGTGCTTTAGGGAAACAATGCCGGAAAATTGGAAAGAATATATATGGTCCATATTCCCTGATTGTGAGATTCGTGACTTATCCAATTACTGGGAAATAGAAAAGGTTCCGTGGTAATTATATAACAGGTATGCATGATTTGATTGATTTGGTTAAATCATGCATGCTTTGCTATTTGGATTGTGTAATTCGGGATGAAGAGAGATATTAAAGAAATGAGAGGAGTTTCTATTGAAGAAAAATATAAAGAAAAGAAAAAAATGGCTTATTCCAGTCTGTATAGTAGTAATACTTATTATTGTTAGTGGTATTATTCGCTATAACAATAACAAGCCAGTAAAAAAAGAAAATCCATATAATGTCTTTGTGAAGCAATATAGTGAAGTGTATGAACCTGATTGGGAGCTGGATAATGTAAGTATAGCACCAGAAACGGATATTGAATACGCAGGAGTTGAAGTGCGTTTCTGGGGAGAAGAGGGTGTCTGGAACTTAACTGATATGGCACATATATGCTATATACTTGCACCAAAGATAAGAAGTTATATGGGAGAAGAATATCAATCATATGCATTAGCATTTAAATTTCGAAGCTATGCAGGAAGATCATTTTCATTCATATATTATGACGGAGATAAAAGGATGATTTCTTTGACAAATATGGGGCGATGTGGTATCACTTTACCTAAAATTATAGAGGCATTTCCAGATATGACATCTATAAGTACGGATGGAGATGTAGCGATATCATTCGATGCGTTAAAAGCCATCGAACAGTTGGAGAGTTTGCAGGATTGGTGGTGCTTTAGGGAAACAATGCCGGAAAATTGGAAAGAATATATATGGTCAATATTCCCTGATTGTGAGATCCGTGACTTATCCAATTACTGGGAAATAGAAAAGGTTCCGTGGTAAGCATTGCAACGAATATTGTGTATATTACGGTGAAACAGTAGGGAGGGAGATTAGTATTGAAATATAAATTAAAAAAGAGATATATAGTATTGATATGTTTGTTAGTTGTATGTATTGGAAGAATTATATTTTATTATGCAACAACAAGTCCTTTTTATAGGTTTGTGAAAACAAACGTCAAAAATTGTAAAGGAGAATGGAAGCTTGAGAGTACAAGTATCGTATTTGATAATCATATAGTTGTGTCTTTTTTTAATAAAAAATCTGATTGGAATATGAGGAAAATAGCGTTCATATGCAAGGAACTTTTGCCTGAAATAAGAGGATATTATGGATCAGACTATGATGGATATGATATAGACTTCCATTTTGAAAGTTATGCAGGCAAGAGGCTTGCGGTTCAATATAGTGACGGGGATAAATTTTTAACTATTACTGCAAATCGATTATCAAGAGGGGTTTGTTTAGAGAATATTGTTATGAATTTTCCAGAAGTGAATTCACTTCAGTTGGATGACAGTGTTAGATGTAAATATTTGGATTGTTTAAAAGATGTTAAAGATTTGAAGTACATAGAAATTGGGAATCCTTTTTCTGATGAAGAACAGGATTATATATTATCCTTATTTCCAGACTGTGTTATAGAAGAATCGACAGAAGACTAGAGATGGTCTGGAAGAAAGGTAAAAAGATGGTGTGGAATATACCAGCTTCAAAGGTTAGATTTGAAAATCTAATATTGAAGTTTGATATATTCTGCATCATCTTTTTGATATATACTATATGGCTTATAGCATGAACCGATTTCTAGGATGTCTGGTTGCCAGAATATTACGTTGTTTAGCGATAGCTACATGAGTATATATTTCAGTTATGGTAATCGAACTGTGACCAAGCATTTCCTGTATATATCGAATATCCACATCTGCATCCAAAAGGCTAGTTGCAAATGTATGCCGAAACATATGTGGTGTAATATGCATATCAATAGATGCAAGCTCTGTATATTTATTTATCATGCGCCGCACAGCCTGATCGGATAAGGGGGTTGCCGCCTGATTAACAAAGAAAGAATCGCAGGCGAGTATTTCTTTTTGAAAAGTTATCTTATATTTTTTCAAAATACAAAGCACAGATTCATTCCCAATCTGGATGCGGCGTTCCTTTGATCCCTTTCCATAGATTAGAATTGTTCCGTCTTGCAGATCAATGGAATCATTGTGAAGAGAGCAAAGCTCGGAGATTCGAATACCCGTTGCAAAGAGTAGTTCCAGTACGGCAGTATCTCTTAATGCATTTTTTCGTTGATATTCTGTTGGAGCCAGTGTTTGCTGTCTGTGTGCTACAGACAGAAGCGTTTCGACAGTAGCTAATGGGATTGTTTTTGGTAAAATAATAGGTTCGCGAAAACGCAGTTGAAGCTTATCGAATGGATTTTGAGGCAGAAAATCCTTATATAACAGGTAATGAAAGAAGGTTTTTAATGAAGCAATTTTCCGTTTTACCGTTCTTGGTTTATATTGTTCGTGAAGACCTGCGACATATTCCTCTAAAATATCGGGAGTGATATCTGTGATGTCAGAAGGAATTTGTGCATGTGCAAATTGTGCCAGATCAATCCGGTATGCTTTTAATGTTTTCTCATCCAGTCGCTTCTGGTTCTTACAGTAGGTGAGATAGTTTTGAATGTGTGTAGATAAAAGAGTCGTAGTCATTTGTATTTGTTCTCCTTAAAATTATTTATTAGATGCACTTCAAGATAGATCCGATATAAGTCCGGTATGGATTTTAACAAGGTCATTTTTGCTGTGCATAGAATCTTCGTAGCAGGATTCTGCCTTGCTTAGTATATATTCTAGAATTTATAAAATGGAAGAATACAATCGAAAAATAAGAGAAATTTGGTCATTTTCTGCAATATATGGTCGTTTTATGCAAAACGGTTGATTTTGCATGGGATTGGGGATAGATTGGAGGGGAAGGAAAGTAAGAAAATAAGTGATGGATAATAAAGAGTTAT
>NZ_QULF01000007.1:0-128548 GCF_003481465.1 Clostridium sp. OM05-9 | reverse complement strand
AAATTCTTTATTTGGAATTTCAGGGTTGTCATGTTGTTAATTTTTCAAGGTTCTTTGTTTTCGCCTGTACCAGTAAAACTTAACGGAGAAGGAGGGATTTGAACCCTCGCGCCGCTATTAACGGCCTACTCCCTTTCCAGGGGAGCCCCTTCAACCGCTTGGGTACTTCTCCTAGTATCAAGCGCTTGAACTTTCCATCTTTGTTTATTGAAAAGTCAGCGGAGAGAGAGGGATTCGAACCCTCGCGCCCTTTCGGACAAACGGTTTTCAAGACCGCCTCGTTATGACCACTTCGATATCTCTCCATCCAGTTGTTTAAGTCTCCTTTTGACCGGCGACTTGTATATATTAGCACTTCTGTTTTTCTATGTCAACACATTTTTTCAAATTATTTCATTTTTTTGTGACTGGTATTTTCAAGTACTTCTTTACCCCTGTTTTTGCAGAAATTCCTGTCCAATACGCATATCTTCCGGTGTCGTAATCTTTATATTTGTATAGCTGCCCTCAATCACTTTCACCTGTATCTTACCGTATTCTTCGACCACCATCGTATCATCCGTCACTGCTATTGCTGCCCCATCTGCCCGTTTCTTCATCATCTTCTGATAACACTTCATCAGACATTTATAATCAAAGCTCTGTGGGGTCTGGATCTGCCACAGGTACTCTCTTGCAGGAGTCGCCATTCCAATCCGATTTTCATTTACGATCTTTATCGTATCCTTTACAGGCATCCCCACCGTACACGCTTTGTAATCTGCCAGTGTCTGGATCGATCTAACGACCATATCCTGTGTCACAAATGGTCTTGCGCCGTCATGGATCATGACATAATCGGTCTCCGGACATGCACACAAACCATTATATACAGAATCATACCGATTTTCACCGCCCTCTACTACAGATACAACCTTTGTAAAATGATATTTCTCTATGATCTCATGCCTGCAATATTCCACACTGTTTTTTCCTGTTACAAGAATGATGGAATCCACAGGACTTTCTTCAAAAGCTTTTAATGCATAATAAATTACAGGATAGCCTCCAAGCTCCATGAACTGTTTTTCAATTTTACTGTGCATTCGGCTGCCTTTTCCTGCCGCAAGTATGATCGCCGTTGTCTTCATGTTTTCTCTTCTATCCTTTTATCTTTTTTGCCTCTAATATTTGTTTCATATTGTATTCTTTCACCATATATTTACAAACACTCACAAAGCAGCAGAGCAATCTGCATTCACTTCTTACTGTATCCTTCTACCGCTCGCCTAATTTCAGATTTGGAACTGCATTCAGATCCAGCCCGTGTCTGGTACCTTTTATGAATTCATAATAACCAGCCGCTCCGATCATGGCTGCATTATCGGTGCAAAGGATCGGTGCCGGATAATATAACTGAATTCCTGCTTTTTCGCAGGCCGCTTTCATCGATGCACGAAGTGCTGAGTTGGATGCAACACCGCCTGCCAGCGCAACTTTATCCATGCCATATTTCCTGGCTGCATAGATGGTATGTTCTGTCAGTACATCCGTTACCGCTTTCTGGAAGGATGCCGCTACATCTGCGCGGTTGATCTCCTCATTCTTCATTTCCTTCTGATTGATATAATTTAAAACTGCAGACTTCAGACCACTGAAGCTAAAATCATATGCAGAATCGGAAATCTTTGCTCTAGGGAATTCAATTGCATCCGGATTTCCCTCTTTTGCAAGCTTATCTACCTTCGGTCCACCCGGGTATCCAAGTCCGATAGCTCTTGCTACTTTGTCAAATGCTTCACCTGCCGCATCATCTCTGGTCACACCAAGGATCTCAAACTGCCCGTAGTCTGTCACCTTTACCAGATGGGTATGCCCGCCGGATACAACCAGACACATAAATGGCGGTTCCAATGTCTTATCTTCTATAAAATTAGCGGCAATATGTCCCTCTATATGATGAACGCCTACCAATGGGATATTCTTTGCATAGCTGATCGCCTTTGCTGCTCCTACTCCAACCAGCAAAGCTCCTACTAAGCCCGGCCCATATGTAACTGCGATCGCATCTATATCATCCAGAGTACAGTCTGCTTCTTTCAGTGCAGCCCTTATTACCTGATTCACTTTCTCGATGTGTTTTCTTGACGCTATCTCAGGAACAACGCCGCCATACAGTGTGTGAATGTCAATCTGTGAATATATGATATTTGATAATACTTCCCTACCGTTTACGACGACAGCCGCTGAAGTCTCATCACAAGATGATTCAATTGCCAGAATCTTTATATCTTTTTTCTCCATTTTCATCTTCCTCTTTTTCCTGTTTTACCGTCTGTATCAGTCTGCAAATTTTAACGTTGTCTCCATCCGGTCTTTTCCTGCAACCGCAGCCGGGAATATTTTTCTTACTTCATCCATGTACTGCATCGGCTTGATCAGGGACGGACTATAATGTGTCAGCCACATCTGTTTTACTTCTGCCTCTTTCGCAATCTCCGCCGCCTCATACATTGTCATATGCTTATGGGAAACTGCCTTTTCGTATTTGTCCGGTTCACCATACATTCCTTCGCAGATAAACAAGTCTGAGCCTGCCGCATGTTTTGTAATAAGTGGTGTCGGACGAGTATCTGTACAATATGTGACCTTAAGCCCTTTCCGATCCGGTCCCATAACCATATCCGGTGTATAGAGCCTGCCGTCCAGTTCTATCGTCATGCCCTTCTGCAATGTATTCCAGATCTGCATCGGAACCTCCTGTGCACGTGCACGTTCCACATCGAATTTACCAGCACGGTCAAGCTCAAATGAATATCCATAACAGGTAACATTATGATTTACCCGGTACGCATTTGCACGTAAGCCACACACTTCAAATTCTTCTTCTTCCTCTGTCAGTTCTTTAAACTGTATCTCAAATGGAAGCTCCGGTGCGATCACGCGCAGAGAGTTCACTACCCGTTCCAACCGTTTTGGTCCAACCATCAGAACCGGATCCTTTCGTTCTGCATTTCCGATTGTCAGGAGTAGCCCAGGCAATCCGCTGATATGATCTGCATGAAAATGTGTGAACAGGATCACATCGATCGGTTTGAAGCTCCATCCCTGCTGTTTGACTGCTACCTGCGTTCCTTCACCACAATCAACTAATATAGAGCTGCCATTGTATCGTATCATCATGGATGTCAACGCTCTGTACGGAAGTGGCATCATTCCGCCTGTACCAAGCAAACATACATCTAACATATTCTATCCTCCAACTTCTGTTTCCACTCTGTCTGTAAACCATTTCTCCTGTAAGGAAAAAAGAGTCATTTTATATTCAAATGACTCTCTGGTTCTACATATATTCTGCCGTTTCGTCTCTCTGTACCGGTACTGCAAAGCTGTCTGCCAGCCGGTCATAACAATCTTCGCATATACAGATCCTGTGGGTTTCTCCATCTTTCTTTGAGAAGTATCCCCACTTTTTTGAAATTATAATTGCATCTTCCATCAAAATGTCATTTCTGACTGACAATTCTTTCCCACACATATTGCAACGTATTACATCCATCATAATTTCCTCCTGATCTTCCGGTTTCCCGGCGATCTCTGTATCTTTTCTATTGTCGATTATAATAGAAAAAATGCTTCTTTTGTAGTGGGAATTCCTGTCATCTATGTATTATGAATGTGAACACTTCAGTTCCATGATAACAGCATCTTCTGTTGGTTTTTTATAATAATCTTTCCTTCTGGAAATCTCATCGAAGCCTAGTGATTCATACATTGATATTGCTGCGTCATTAGACTCACGAACCTCCAAGAAGATCTTTTCTCCATTGTCTTCTACACACATGCGAATCATTTCTTTCATCAGTCTGTGTCCGATTCCACATTTCCTGTAATCTTTATCAACAGCAATCCGAAGCAGTTCACAATCCTCACACGGTGCAGTAAAGATACAATAACCAACCACCTTGTCATCCTTCGTTGTGTCAACTGCTGTAAGCACGGTATCATACGTTCCATACATGGATGTCGCAACCATCTGCTCATTCCAGGAACTCATAAATACTTTTTCTCCCAGAGAAACAATATCAAGCAACTGTTCCTCATCGCCTTCTCTTATCTCAATGTTGTCTAAATAGGGCCCCGCCGCCCCGCCATCACTGACGCTATTACTCATTTCTTTCACCTTTCTCTTTTCTTTCTCTTTCTGCCTGAGACATTCTCAGATATTCAGGAGCAAAATCATCTCCATTTATATATTGTTCATGCGCATACCGGTAAGCGCCGGCATATGCGACTGATCCAGCCTTCTGTTTGTTCAGATGTGCCGGTGCCAGACGTGCATGCTTCATCTTTGACAGGATCTGAGATCCATACACCTGTATGCCATCACCTGTAAACTGCACTTCTTCATCTTTTTCAAGAAGCAGATCGATCAACTCATTTACATCCATCGGTATCTGATCCATCTCTGTAACCAGATTACCTGCTTCGTCAAATCTGTACAATCCAGTATAGACCTGATTTCTTCTGGCATCCATGATCGGACAGATCAGCCTGTCACTTCCCCAGAAATTGTATGCAAGTCCTTCCAGTGTCGGAACAGGCACAACCGGCTTATCAAGTGCAAGCGACAGTCCTTTTACCGTTGCTGCTCCGATACGCAGTCCGGTAAATGACCCCGGACCTGCTGCGATCGCGATCGCATCTACTGCATCAAGCTCAATACCTGCTGCGTTTACAACCTCGTCCAGCATCGGAAGCAAGGTCTGTGAATGTGTCTTTTTGTTATTTACTGTAAATTCTGCAACCAGATTGTCATTCTCTAATAAGGCAACGGATGCAACCAGCCCTGAGCTGTCCAGAGCGAGGATCTTCATATCTTTAAACCTCTTCTATCGTTATCTTTCTATAATCTGTCCCTTTTTCAAGGTCTTTTTCAATCGTTATCTTCTGATAATGATCCGGAAGGATCTCTTCGATCAGATTTGCCCATTCGATCAGGCATACTCCATCACCGTATACCATCTCATTGTAGCCGATTTCTTCCATCTCATCCACATCTCCGATCCGATAGACATCAAAATGATATAACGGAAGCCGTCCGTTATCATATTCTTTCACGATCGTAAATGTAGGGCTGTTCACAATATCATCGACTCCAAGACCTTTGGCAAATCCCTGTGAAAATATCGTCTTTCCTACGCCCAGATCTCCAAAGAAACAGAAAACCTGTCCCGGAACCGCCTGTTCGCCAAGCTCCCGTCCGATCCTGTATGTGTCTTCTCTGCTGTTGCTTTCTTTTACAATCATCATAAATCTATCGTTATCTTCTTTCCTTTTACTTCATATGGTCGATAAGTAACTCCTGCCATATCAAACATTCTCTTGGATGCCATCGTGCTGTCGGTACTGGCATATTTATCCGACAGATAGATCACCTCTTTTATCCCACACTGAATGATTGCTTTCGCACATTCATTGCAAGGGAATAAGGTCGAATAAAGTCTTGCGTCCTTTAAGCTACCGCCTCTGTAATTCAGGATGGCATTCAATTCTGCATGACACACAAAGAAATATTTATTGTTCAAAGGATCACCGATTTTTCCCCATGGCATGATATCGTCTTCACATCCGGCAGGCATACCATTATACCCTTCCGACAGAATACGATTATTATCGTCTACAATACATGCACCAACCTGAGTGGAAGGATCTTTGCTTCTCTCTGCTGACAACAGTGCAATACCCATAAAATACTGATCCCAGCTAATGTAGTCGGCTCTTTTCATCGGTGTCCTCCTTTTCTTTTCATCTGATCATCCGGTTATTTCCATATAGTGATAACCCGTTTTTACATCGGCCATCTTATGGTTATACAACTTTTTTCTCTAAAATGCTACTCTGATTATGCTGAAAATTTTATCAATTTTAGCTGTAATATCAGCAAAACTGCCCTCAGTCATGGACGAAGTGATAAATGCAAGCTCTCCGTCCACACCTTCTGCTGTTACATATGTCACATCACCAAACAGCTTCTGGATCTCATCTTTTGTGATCGCATCTGCACTTACCCGTATGAAGAAACGATTAACCGCATCTCTGAAATCACCGATCGGAAGTGCTTCTGCATCCCAACTTGCCATAATATTCTTACCCATATGTTTTACTTCGTCTACAACATCGGATACAACGGCGGATGCTGTTGGAAGCTTTCCGGCTCCTCTTCCATAGAACATGATATCATCTACAACATTTCCATGTACAAATATGCCATTGAATACATCATGGATACCGGATAATGGATGGTTCTCGTCCAGCATCATAGGTGCAACGAAGGAGTATAAGGTATCTCCTTCCTTTTTAGTCGTACCTACTAATTTGATCGATACACCAAGTGCATCTGCATATTTGAAATCTTCTGTTGAGATCTTTGTGATTCCTTCTGTATGGATCTTAGTGTAATCCAGATGCTTTCCATATACGATAGAAGTCAGGATAGCGATCTTTCTACACGCATCTCCACCTTCTACGTCTGCTTCCGGATTTCTTTCTGCATATCCCAGATCCTGTGCCTGCTTCAGCACTTCATCATAAGATGCACCTTCCTGATCCATCTTGGTCAGGATATAATTTGTTGTTCCGTTTAAGATACCTGTGATCTCTGTTACTTCATCTGCTGTGATAGAGGTATTTAATGGACGGATGATCGGAATACCACCGCCAACAGATGCCTCAAATAAGAAATTCACATTGTTCTCTTTTGCGATCGCAAGTAATTCCGGTCCGTGAGAAGCTACCAGTTCCTTATTGGATGTTGCTACACTCTTGCCTGCTGCAAGGCACTGTTTTACAAATGTATAGGCAGGATTGATTCCTCCCATTACTTCAACAACAACCTTTACTTCATCATCGTTTAAGATGTCATTGAAGTCATGTGTCAGTATCTGCTGTACAGGATCTCCCGGGAAATCTCTCAGATCAAGAACATACTTGATGTTAATCTCTTCTCCCGCTCTCTTATTAATGATCTCGTGATTTGTATTGATTACTTCAACCACGCCTGAACCAACTGTACCATAACCTAATACTGCTATATTTACCATGTGGGTGTCTCTCCTTTTTGCATTCTTTTTTGTATATTACGACTCACTCCGGCTGCACCATTTTAAATATGCATTCATAAATCCGTCGAGTTCTCCATCTAAAACTGCGGCAACATTTCCGCTTTCTTCACCTGTCCGGTGATCCTTCACCATCGTATACGGCTGCATAACATAAGACCGGATCTGGCTTCCAAATCCATTCTCCAGTATCTCACCCCGAATATCCGAAATCTTATCCAAATTCTCCTGTTTCTTGATCAGATACAGCTTAGACTTCAGCATCTGCATAGCCTTATCCTTATTCATATGCTGTGAACGCTCATTCTGGCATTGTACTACGATACCGGTCGGAATGTGCGTGATACGAACCGCCGATGATGTCTTATTGATGTGCTGTCCACCGGCTCCGCTCGATCTGTAAGTATCGATCCGGAGATCATCTTCATTGATATCCACTTCCAGGTCTTCCTCTATCTCCGGTATCACATCGCAGGAAGCAAATGAAGTCTGTCGCTTGCCTGCTGCATTGAACGGTGAAATACGAACCAGACGATGTACTCCTTTTTCTGATTTCAGATATCCATAAGCATTCTGTCCACTGATCTGTATCGTAACCGACTTAATGCCAGCCTCATCACCCTCCAGATAGTCAAGCACTTCCACCTTAAAACCGTGCTTTTCCGCCCATCTGGTATACATTCTGTATAACATCGATGTCCAGTCACAGGACTCTGTCCCGCCGGCTCCTGCATGAAGCGTCATAACGGCATCGTAACCATCAAACTCATCCGACAGTAGAAGACTGATCCTGTAATTTTCGAATTCCTTCTGAAATGCTGTCAGCATCTCACCGATTTCCTCTATCATAGAGGAATCGCCCTCTTCTTCCGCCATCTGAATCAGGGTTTCAATATCTGAAAAATCCTGTTCCAGCTTCTGATATTCCTCCAGCGAATCCTGCAGCTCCTTTAACTGTCTGGAAACGCTGGTTGACTTTGCTACATCATCCCAGAAGCCCGGCTGTTCCATCTCATATTGTAATTTTCCTATGCTGTCTTTTCTGCCAGCGATGTCAAAGTGAATCCCTTACTTCCATTAATGGTTGTCTGTACTGATTCAATGTGAACTTAAACTGGTCTGTCTCTATCATTAATTTCTCACCTACTTTATCGGTTGCAGCTGCAACACATTATTTCTATTCGTTCCGTCCGCAGCAGTTCTTATATTTCTTACCGCTGCCGCATGGACACAAATCATTTCTTCCGATTTTTTTTGCTTTCTTTACAGGTCCTCTGGATACAGTATCATCCTTGTTTGTTCCTGTAACCTTATTTACTTCCTCTCGTTCAACCTTCTGTTCAACCTTAACACGGAGAAGCAGTTTTACTGTATCCTCCTGAATTGCTCTTGTCATCTCATTGAACATGTCATAACCGGCAAACTTGTATTCTACAACAGGATCTCTCTGGCCCAGTGACTGAAGCCCGATACCCTGCTTTAACTGTTCCATATCGTCGATATGGTCAGTCCATTTTCTATCAATTACCTTCAGAAGGATAATACGCTCGATCTCACGCATATCTTCCGGACTTGGGAATTCTTTTTCTTTCTCATGGTAGAGTTCCACAGCCTCATTATACAGTCTCTCTTTGAGTTCTTCTGTGTCACCCTTTTTGATCTCATGCTCAGTAAGTGCGATTGGTTCTGTAAATGGAATGATCTCACGGATCATATTGTCAAGCTCTACAATATTCCACTCTTCCGGTGCAACTTCTGATGAGCATACAGTATCTACACATGCATTGATATCATCCTTGAGCATCTTCAGGATAACTTCATGCATATCTTCACCGTCTAAGACTCTCCGGCGCTCCTTATACATGATCTCTCTCTGTTCATTATTTACACGGTCATACTCTAACAGATTCTTTCTGATCGCGAAGTTGTTGCTTTCGATCTTCTTCTGGGCCTTCTCTACGAAGTTCGAGATTGTCTTATGCTGGATCTCTTCGCCCTCCGGGATCTTCAATGTATCATAAAGGCTCATAACTCTCTCAGAACCAAACAATCTCATCAGATCATCTTCTAGAGACAGGTAGAACTTGGATTCACCCGGATCTCCCTGACGACCGGAACGTCCACGAAGCTGATTATCGATTCGTCTG
This sequence comes from Clostridium sp. OM05-9, assembly GCF_003481465.1. Taxonomy (NCBI): domain Bacteria; kingdom Bacillati; phylum Bacillota; class Clostridia; order Eubacteriales; family Clostridiaceae; genus Clostridium; species Clostridium sp. OM05-9. The sequence continues at coordinate 119,301 of NZ_QULF01000007.1, read as the reverse complement.
GACTCATGACGTTCTGTACCAATGATACGAAGTCCGCCAAGTTCAGCAACGCCCTCGCCAAGCTTAATATCCGTACCACGACCAGCCATGTTCGTTGCGATCGTAACTGCATTCTTCTGACCTGCTTCTGCAACGATCTCTGCCTCAAGCTCATGGAACTTTGCATTTAATACCTTATGTGGAATTTTTTTCTTGCTGAGCATGTGGCTGAGTTCCTCAGATGCATCAATATTGATCGTACCAACCAGAACAGGCTGTCCTTTTCTGTAACTCTCATTGATCTGCTCAACAATAGCGTTTAATTTCTCTTTCTTTGTCTTGAAGATAGAATCCGGGTGGTCAATTCTCTGTACCGGAAGGTTGGTTGGGATCTCTACAACATCCATACCATAGATCTCTCTGAATTCTTCTTCCTCTGTACTTGCTGTACCTGTCATACCTGCTTTCTTCTCAAACATATTAAAGAAGTTCTGGAATGTGATCGTAGCAAGTGTCTTGGACTCTCTCTTAACCTTTACATTTTCCTTTGCTTCGATCGCCTGATGCAGTCCGTCTGAGAAACGACGGCCCGGCATGATACGTCCTGTAAATTCATCAACGATCAGAACCTCGTCATCCTTTACAACATAATCACGGTCACGGAACATCAGGTTATGTGCACGAAGTGCAAGAATTATGTTATGCTGGATCTCGATATTCTCAGGATCGGACAGGTTCTCGATATGGAAGAACTGCTCTACTTCCTTCACACCGTTTGCTGTCAGCATAACGTATTTGTCTTTTTCATTTACAAGAAAATCTCCGTCTTCCTCAATTGCTGTATTCATCAGCATATCCATCTTGGAGATCTCGCCATCACCTTCACCACGCTTCATACGTCTTGCAAGGTAATCGCACATCTTATAAAGCTCTGTCGATTTGCCGCTCTGTCCTGAAATGATCAGAGGTGTTCTCGCCTCATCGATCAATACAGAGTCGACCTCGTCGATTACACAATAATGAAGTCCTCTTAACACAAGCTTTTCTTTATAGATAACCATGTTATCTCTTAAGTAATCGAAACCGAGTTCGTTATTTGTTACATAAGTAATGTCACATGCATATGCGTCACGTCTTTCATCATTTGTAGATGAATTCAAAATAATACCAACTGTAAGTCCAAGGAACTCATGAACCTTACCCATCCATTCAGCATCACGCTTTGCCAGATAATCGTTGACTGTTACGACCTGAACACCTTTGCCTTCCAGTGCGTTTAAGTATACAGGAAGTGTAGACACAAGGGTCTTACCTTCACCGGTTCTCATCTCGGCGATACGTCCCTGATGTAATACAACGCCACCGATCAACTGTACTCTATAATGCTTGATGCCAAGCACTCTGTATGCAGCCTCTCTTACAACTGCAAATGCTTCTACCAGCAGATCATCAAGCGTTTCCCCATTTGCAAGTCTCTCTTTGAATTCTGCTGTCTTTGCTCTTAATTCCTCATCGGACAATGCCTGCATGTCAGAATCAAGTGCTTCTATCTTGTCCACAATAGGAGCGATCTTCTTCAGTTCTTTCTCACTATGTGTGCCAAATACTTTTTCAAATAATCCCATTCTATTATTCTCCTAACTGTTTTCTTGGTTTCATATCCAAATCTTATTACTCAGGGTACATAATACCATCATATGAAATTTATATCAAGAATGAATCTGAAAAGCTTTGGTAAAGCATTTATGAAATAATGATGAATAATCAACATTCATTCTTTAAATCTGACCACAAAAAAGAGCCGCCAGCGTTAATTGTCTGGCGACCCTTCTTTTTATCCGAAAATCTCAGGCAGACATTCTTCAGACTATAGCTTCTGAAAATATCTGTCCCTGCTCAGCAGGTACGAGATTAAAATTCTGGTTCGATCAATCCGTATGTATTACCCTTTCTCTTGTAGACAACATTTACTTCTTCTGTCTCTGCATTTCTAAATACATAGAAGTTATGTCCAAGCAGATCCATCTGGATGCATGCATCGTCCGGATACATAGGCTTTACTGCAAATCTCTTGCTTCTAACGATCTTAATCTCGTCATCTTCATCTGTTTCTTCTTCTACAAATGAATTCTGGAGATATGCTGCATTCTGCTCCTTGTCGATCAATTTCTTCTTATGCTTGTTCACCTGTCTCTCGATTACTTCTAGCACAAGATCGATCGATACATACATATCATCACTTACCTGTTCTGCACGAATGATATGTCCTTTCATAGGGATCGTAACTTCTATCTTCTGTCTGTCTTTCTCTACACTAAATGTAACCTGTGCAACAGCATCTTCTGCGAAATATTTCTCAAGCTTGGACAGCTTGTCATATACTGCATTCTTTAAACCTTCAGTAACATCGATGTTTTTTCCACTAATTATGTAATTCATGTTGCCCAACTCCTTCTTTTTCGGGTGTCCCCGAATTGATAATCTTATTATAACATAAACCACCATTTTTTCAAGTCATTTTAAACAAAAGGAAACCGTTTGTTTTTCATTTTTTAGTCAAATTAACAACTATTTTATATAATTTATGAAAACTACACAAATGCATATGTATCTTTTTTCTATCTCCCATATTTTCTTAATTTACAGTCTTGTATTCATCGAATGCAAAAAAAGAAAGCCGATACATACCGGGAGAAACAAGAACCTGTTCACTCACCATGTACCGACTTTTCTTCTATTCTGTTTATCCTTTATTGTCCAAGCAGTCTGACTGCCTTGATCGGAGTTCTGTAATTGTATACAGATGTCTTGATTCCTGTTGCTTCTGTACTTGCATGTACGATCATGCCGCCACCTGTATAGATTCCAACATGTCCGATATCTCCGTCTGTTCCGTAGAATAACAGATCACCCGGTTCCAGCTCTGAAAGACTTACTTCTGTTCCGTAATAAGACTGAGCAGTTGCGGAATGTGGAAGTGAAATTCCGAAGTGTGCATATACGGATAATGTAAATCCTGAACAGTCAGCACCATTTGTAAGGCTTGTACCGCCATATACATAAGGATTACCAACAAACTGTAATGCATAATTTGCAAGGTCTACACCAGTTGAACCGCTGGATGGCACCGGATCCTCAGAAGGTGCTTCCGTAGGAGCCTCAGTTGGTGCTTCCGTAGGGGCTTCTGTTGGTGTCTCAGTTGGTGCTTCTGTAGGAGTCTCCGTCGAAGCTTCCGTAGGGGTTTCTGTTGCCTGCTGCTCTTCCTCCTGCTGCTTCTGCTGTTCTTCCTGTTGTCTTCTCAATTCTTCCTCTTCTGCTGCTCTTGCAGCTTCAGCCTCTTCTACCGAGATAGCCTTTACTGTATTATATGAAATTTCAACATAATCCGAACTTACATAACCGGCAGTCTCATCATCAACCTTTACTTCTGTCCAGCCATCTGCCTGACCGATTACTGAATATGATTCTCCACCAGGGATCATTGTAAGACATTCACTGTCTGCATCTGCCTCGGCACGTACATTCAAGGTTTCTGTTGTAACAGTTGCCAACTTGCTGCAATGTTCTTCTGCATAAGCACCTGCATCGTCACCATATACAAGGAAATCGTTCTTTATGTATCCTTCACAGCTACCGGATGCAACCTTTGTCCACGTATCACCTTTTTCCTTTACAAGGGCAATACCATTTGCTCCAAGTGTTCCGACCAGTTCACCGTCTACACTTGCTGTAGCACGGATATTAACCTCATCCGTTACAGTTGTAAGACACTTTCCTTCAAACTGTGGATACTTACAGGTTTCCTCTGCCGCTCCCGTTTCCTCTGTCGCAGCTTCTGTTGTTTTTTCTTCTTTCTTGGTACTCTTTTTTGATGTCTTCTTTGTCTCAGTCTTTGCTGTTTCTGTCTTAACTGTTTCAGAAGAAGCATCCGTCGGTGTACTTCCATCTCCGGCTGAAGCCGTTTCAAGCTGAACAGATTCTACATATCTGTCAAGCGCTGATGAGAGTCCGATCGTTGAATCATCATATATGTTATTTGCTTTGATCACGCCAAATGCCGTTGTAGCTGCCAGACTGACTGTTACTACCGCAACGGATATCTTTCTGGTTCCTTTGGACATCTTATTACCTCCCTGACATGGAAATGCCATGTCATCAAACATTTGTTACGAAATTGTTACATTTCTGGTTCATTATAACAACAATTCAAATGCTTGTCAACATGGCATTCCCGTGTTTTTGCTTGTTTTTCAGCGTTTTTTTAAAAATTAAGATTTATTACATTTGTTACAAACTTAAGAAACAACTACTCCATCTTTGGCTTTTACTGTAACGATGGCACCTGTTTTTAATATCTGGGTCGCATTCTTTGCTCCGATGATAACCGGAACATCACGGCTGAGGCCTACGATCGCAGCATGTGAATTTTTCCCATCCTTTTCACACACGATCGCAGATGCAGTCTTTAACTGTTCCATGATATTATTGCTGGTCTCTTTCATTACAATAATATCTCCCGGATTGTAATTTTTCTGAAGATCTTCTTCTGTTTCTGCTACACATAAAGGAGCACATACCGACTTCTCGTTTACAGAAGTACCTTTTACAAGGATATGTCCAACAACATGTACCTTGATCAGGTTGGTTGTTCCGGCAACACCAAGTGGAACGCCGGCAGTGATAACAACGATCTCTCCATCCTTGATGTAATGATTTCTCTTCGCAGCTTCTACAGAATGCTCAAACAGATCATCCGTATTATTCTCCTCTGCAATCAGAAGCGGCTGAACGCCCCATGACAGATTTAACTGACGACATACCTTTTCAACCGGTGAACATCCGATGATCGGACATTTCGGTCTGTATTTAGAAATCATGCGGGCTGTTTTTCCTGATTTTGTTACGGTTACGATCGCTGCTGCGCCAAGATCGATTGCTGTTGTACAGGTTGCATGGGAGATTGCGCTGGTGATATCCGGATTCTGGATATTTCCTCTCTCATAAAAACGTTTTGTATAATCAATATCTTCTTCTGCACGTTCTGCGATCTTAATCATAGTATGGAGTGCTTCTACCGGATACTTGCCTGCGGCTGTCTCACCGGAAAGCATGATCGCGCTGGTTCCATCATAGATTGCATTTGCAACGTCTGTTGCCTCTGCTCTTGTCGGTCTTGGGTTCTTGATCATGGAATCAAGCATCTGGGTTGCTGTTACAACCTGCTTGTCTGCATTGTAAACCTTCTTGATGATCATTTTCTGGATTACAGGAACATCCTCTAACGGAATCTCTACACCCATATCGCCACGTGCTACCATGATACCATCTGATACACGGATGATCTCGTCGATATTTTCCACACCCTGCATATTCTCGATCTTGGAAATAATATTTATATTATCACAGCCATGCTCATCTAAAATCTTACGGATCTCCAATACATCATCTGCCGTTCTTACAAAGGACGCTGCAATAAAATCAAAGTCATTCTCAATACCAAATATGATATCTGCACGATCCTGCTCACTGATGTATGGCATGGACAGATTTACGCGTGGTACATTTACGCCCTTGCGATTGGATACCGGACCGCCATTTACTACACGACAGACGATCTTATTCTCGGATACCTGCTCTACCGTCATCTCGATCAGACCGTCATCGATCAGTATCGTATTCCCCGGTTTTACATCATTTACAAGATTCTTATATGTGATTGAAACCATCTTCTCATCACCTTCAACCTCATCGGTTGTAAATGTAAATGTCTGCCCCGGCTTCAGTTCAATCTTTCCATTTTTGAAATCTTTTACACGGATCTCCGGTCCCTTTGTATCCAGCAGTGTTGCAACCGGAAGGTTCAGCTCTGTTCTGAACTTCATGATACGTTCCATGTTGCGTTTATGCTGTGCATGATCTCCATGTGAAAAGTTGAATCGGGCAACATTCATTCCCTCGATCATAAGCTTTCTCAAAATATCATCATCATCTGTTGATGGCCCTAATGTACATATAATTTTAGTTTTACGCATAATGCCTCCTAATTTGTTGTTTTTATACTAAGAAACTATTATCAGTCTCCATAATACTCTTCATCCGGCACATGATCTTCCTGTTCTCCCGCTTTTGTTTCCGGTTTCTCCGGTATCCGTAGGATCTCATCTGCATATAATTTGACTGCTGCGATCAGATAGACAAATGTTATGATCACACACAGAATATACATAAATACAAACTGTCCCTTTAATACAAATCCTGCGATCAGGATCGCCGCTATAAACCACGGAGTTCTGATAAGTGTGGACGCCTTTACGATATCCGAAAAACCGATCTCATCACTGATACCAAATACATGCTTGAGTGCATTTATGATAAATCCCCATATCAGGGTTCCGACATAGTAGACAAATATCAGCAATACCGCCAGCACAAGTGTAATCCCAATCAATAACGGAGTATCATATTTTCTTGTCAGATTTAATAATGTATCCTTATCATATACATCCCGCTTCTCGATCGAACGCAGGTGCGAATAAACACTGTTCCAACTGATCCTGGTCGGTGAATCATCGCTGTACAGCAGAATCTCCTGATTGCTGACCACTACCATTGTCTTATAATGTCCAACCTCAAGAAGTTCATCGATCTCATCTGATTCCGTATCGTAATCCGTAGAATCGATTCTGATATATGCTTCTCCCGGACGTTTTAATTCATACTGCTTCTTACAATAAAATCCGTCTTCACTTACACTGAAATATGCAATTCTGTCATCGATCGCATCTGCCAGGCGGTTATATCCGATTCTCTTGCTGACCGGCATATAAAATACTAACGTCGGAAGAATCACGCATACAAGGATCACCAACAAATGGATGGAAAACCATGTTGCACTTTTTCCTGTCTTAATATATTCTGCCGGGCGGACCAGTCCTTTTAACATACCGCCTAATGCCCCAAAAAATCTTGTTTTTTTCTCCATATGATGTTCCTTTCATTTTTTATTACCGTGTTGATTATAACACGTCATCGACTGACTTGGCACTACAAAAATGCTTTTTTTGTGCAAATTTCTGGTAAAGATTTTATCTGATCTTTTACCTGTTTTTTTCATAGTTCTTAAATTTCCCCAGATTATTGACATTTATATGTAAAAAAAATATTATAAATTAGTTAAGGATAAATAAAAATTGGAGGTTGCTTATCGTGAAAAAACTTATTACCACGGTATTGTGCAGTGCTGTCGCCGGTCTCACGATCTTCAGCGCACCTAAGATCGCCGGTCAGGCCTATGCGCAGTCACAATATGCGTACACAACAGTTTCTACCCAGTCATCCAGCATTTCATATGCTGACGAAATTGATGAAATGGTGGAAACAGGAACATTTGACAGTTCTTCATTAACAAAGGAACAGATTGCCCTTATCAATAAAAAATACGGAGAAGATCCACAGGCAATTCAGGAGCTTCAGAAAAAATCTGACAGCATCAAGAATCCTTCTCTGGCTTCCATTGATACCAGCATCTATGCCCATGATGCACAGTTCAAGGGCTATGACATTATAAATGGTATTGATATCTCCCGCTGGCAGGGCAATATCGACTGGAAGAAGGTCAAGGCAGACGGAATTAATTTTGCTCTGATCCGTGTCGCACTCCGTACCACAGAATCCGGTGTGCTGGAAGCAGACGCATTATATAAGGAAAACATCGAAGGTGCTCTCGCCGCAGGACTGGATGTCGGCGTATATGTCTATTCCCAGGCGATCACAACGGCCGAAGCAAGAGCAGAGGCCAACTACACCATGAAGCTGATCAAGGGCTATAACATAAAGCTTCCGGTTGTTATGGACTACGAATACTACATCAATCATTCCGGCAGACTTGCACGGGCAAACTTAAGCCCTGCTGCCGCAACTACGATCTGTACTGCTTTCTGTGAAGAGGTAGAGAAGAATAATTACACCGCTATGGTCTATGCAAATAAATCTTTACTCACAGATGATGTATATGCAGATGTACTGGCAAAACGGTTCCCGATCTGGCTCGCCCAATATCCGGGATGGGATTCTGTAACCAACAGTGTGCATGCATCTTACGAAGGTAAATATTCCTACTGGCAGTACACATCTTCCGGCTCTGTAGCCGGCATCAGCGGTAATGTTGATATGAATTTCCGGTACATCAAAAAACCGGAAGCCGTTAAGAATCTGCATATCACTTCAACTTCCATGCAGAAGGTATCCTTGAAATGGGATAAAGTACCGTATGTATATGGTTATAAGATCTATCGTCTTGACAAGAGCACAAATACATATAAGCATGTCGGAACGACAGTCGGTGCAAGCAATACTTCATTTACAAACAAGGGTCTGGAGGTAGAAACCTTATACAGTTACAAGGTACTTGCGTTCTACGGAACAAATTCCGGTGCTTACAACGGTGGAGAGTCCAATATCGTTCATGCCGCTACACAGGAAAAGAATATTGATAAAGTTTCAATCGCCAAACGGGCAAAGGATTCTCTTACTTTAGAATGGACTCCGCAGACCGAAGTTTCCGGATACCACATCGTATGTTTCAATCCGGCAACCGGTAAATACAAAACCGTTGCTTATGTAAAAGGAGCCAAAAACAATACTTACACAGATACCAAGCTGGCAAGCGGAACAACTTACACTTATAAAGTGCGTGCTTACTTTGAAGAAGGCAGCCGCCGCGCATTTTTCAAATACTCCTCTTCCATAAACGGAAACACCCGTCCCGGACAGGCCACAGGTGTAACTGCTTCCTCTACAAAGAATACCGTAACCGTTAAATGGAATGGTCAGATAAATGTTGCCGGCTATATCGTTTACCGTTTAAATGACAATGGTAAATGGGTACGCGTTAAAACGATCACAAATAAAAACACAACCTCATATACAGATAAAAAATTAAGTGGCAATACCATTTACAAATACTGTGTTGTTGCTTACTACAAGAAATCCGGCAACAATGTCCGTACAGATCGTTCCAAAACTGTATCTATTATGACAAAACCGGCAAATGCCAGAAGCGTGTCCGTTATCCCATCCAAGAATAACTCTGTAAGTATTTCCTGGAAATCTTCTAAGAATATTTCAGGTTATCTTGTTTATATGAAAAACGGAACCACAGGTTCTTCCTGGAAACGGATTGCAAAATTATCTTCCGATAAGACTTCCTGGACACAGAAGGGACTGTCCGCAAACGGAACCTATAAATTCAAGGTTAAAACCTATTACCGCGGAAACGGTGCTACTTCGATCAGTGATGCAGCTACGATAACCGTTAAGATCCCACCGAAAAAGGTAACAGGAGTAGCTGTAAACAGCTACGGTTCCAAGCAGTTAATGACATGGAAGGCTCAGACAGATGCAGATGGGTATTATATCTATCGTTATACAAATAAAACAAAGAAGTATACAAAGCTAAAAACGATCACCAACTCCGCCGCTTCTTCCTATATTATCAATGAAGCCGGATCATCCAAATACAGCTATTGCATCGTTGCCTACAACAAGTCAAATGGAAAGGCTTACAAGGGAACCAGATCTGCACTTACCGCTAGCAAGAAAGGCAGCCAGAAGATGCAGGTTATATGCAGTGTCTTAAATGTAAGAAAAGGTCCCGGAACCGGATATGATATTATTCAGACAGTTTCTTATGGAACAGAGCTTACACTCAAAGGCTTATATCAGGACTGGTATCAGATTTCCTTCACAAAGGACGGCAGAACCTACAACGGCTATGTTTCAGCCGCTTATGTAAAATTGAAATAAGCAATAACCATATATAAAACGGCAGGAATGCATTCCAAGCACTCCTGCCGTTTATTTCTATTACTGTTTTTACTTATTTGCTGAGTCCGGAACAAACATATAACCAATCCCCCGGACAGTACGGATATATACCGAATCCTCTTCCAGCTTATCTCTCAACCGTTTGATATATACCGACAAGGTATTATCATCCACAAATGACTCATCGACATCCCACAACCGTTCGATCAACTGTCTCCGTGTCATAACCTGATTCTCATGAAGCGTCAGTTCCCGAAGCAAACGAAATTCACTTGGTGTACTGTCGATATTCCGTTCATTCCGGTAGATCTTATACTGTTTATTATCTAGTCTGGTGTGTCCGAAAATGAAATCTTCTCCTGCTTCATTTTCCAAATCTGTTTTTTTGATATTGTTATACCGCTGTCTTCTCAGGATCACAGAGATCCGTGTCAGCAGTTCCTTTACCCGATATGGTTTTGCTATATAATCATCTGCACCAAGCTCCAGTCCCTGTACCAGATTCACTTCATCTGATACTGCTGTAAGAAATATGACCGGAACATAATTATCTGCCTCACGGATCTCTCTGCAGAAATCATAACCATTTCCATCCGGCAGCATAACATCAAGCAGCACCAGATCGATATCCGGCTGCAGACACTTTCTCGCAGTCTTAAGATCCGAAGCATGCACCACTTCATAATGCTCTGTCTTTAATGTATATTCCGTCCCCATTGCCAAAGCAAAATCATCCTCAACTAACAGGATCTTCTCATTTGCCATTTCTCACACCCCTGTTCTATTTTATTCACGATCCAGTGCAAAGAAACACACCGCACTGACCAGACTGATAATGATACCTGCCAGAAACAGATAGAAGCCCAGCCGGTATCCTGCAAAGCCTTTATAGCCATTTTCCTGCATACTGCGTGTTGTTTCTTCCATAATCCCATGAATCGCCCGAATCGTCTTACTGTGTGTCAGCAGGAATAATTCAATACCGGAAAGAACAGCCGGTATAAAAAACATCAGATTGAAGATGTCCCAGGTATCCCGGTCTCCACGCAGATAGATCACAACCAGTACAATTCCCGCTATCCCGGTAAGGATTGCCAGATAAGGCAATATCCGGACAAACAGATTGATATCTCCCATCGCCTGATAACGGTCTGCAAGCTTTTTCAGATTTAAAAGCGGAAACCATTCCTTTACATCCTGATAATCCTTCATGGTAAACTGGTATCCCAGGAATGGGAAACATCCGGATATCAGGATCATAACCATCCCAGCCAGATACGTCAGGCTGAATTTATTTACCTTCATACACCCTCCATGCCAGCAATTATTTGATACGGAACGTCGCTTTTACATAACCATCTGCGAACAGCACATGATCTCTTCCGTCAAATGCCCACTTTAACTCTTCTTCTGCATAAGATGGCTCTACAAATTTAACATCAATTCTGGATACGTCCTCTGATTTTACAGCCGCTGTACGAAGAAGCAACATACCCTGAACAACCGGATGATCGGTCAGATGAATCTTATTCTGATCACCTGTCTCCTTGCTGAAGCTGTAAACCTCTTCTTTTGAAAATGTGTGGAACTCCTCTGCATTATCATATGATGCAGCCTCTACGCGCTTCAATTCCTTCTCTTTATCGGATGGCTTTACAAGTGTCACGGTAAATTTCTCTACCGGTGTCTCTACGCCATCCACATAACCGAGGATCGGAAGGATGTACATAAATGCATTCTCCTTTACAGCCCCGAATTCATAGCGGATACTGTCTGCCTGTCCAGCCTGTTCCTTCTCTGCCATATATGAGATCTTGCCGATAAATGCTCCCTGATATGTCGATGCATCCATCTCCGTCATCTTTGTTCCTATCGCCATCATTCTGTCATAAATATTCATATTGTACCTCTTTCTTTCTATAATTATTAAAATCGCCTGATTTTCAATTAAATATATCTAAATAATTTTCCTGATCACATTTAAACCTGATTCTATGTTCCAATCATATTCATAATATATGTTTCTCTCAGAAAATTCAACAACCGGTAATTTCATTTTAAAAGTCCATGCGGGTGCCGGGCTCTGGTGCTCCAATCTCGTAGCCCTGTTCACGGATCATCTGCAGGTCAGTTTCAAATGTGATTCCGGTCGTTGTCAGAAAGTCACCGCTGATCACGGCATTTGCCCCGGCACGAAGAGCTGCCTTGCCATTATCCGGCAAATAGGCTCTGCCTGCCGCCAGACGGATAAAGGTATCCGGAAGGATAAAACGAAAAACAGCCACCGTCCGGAGGAACTCCTCCTGCTTCATCGGCTCCTGATGTTCAAAATACGTTCCCGGAATCGGATTCAGCATATTGATCGGAACCGAGTCCACATCCAGCTCTCTTAACGAAAATGCCAGGTCGATCCGATCCGAAAGCGTCTCTCCCAGTCCGATCAGTCCACCACTGCATACTTTCATCCCAGCAGCTTTAGCTGCACGGATACTCTTTCTCTTATCATCTGATGTATGCGTCGTGCACAAGGTCTTAAAGAACGCATCCGATGCTTCCATGTTATTATGAACCATTGTCATACCAGCTTCATGAAGCTTTATGAAATCCTCCTCATCCAGCATACCAAGAGATGCACAGACATGGATATCTGCTGTCTTCCTGATATCCTCCACATTCTGAACTGCCAGTGCTACCTCCCGTTTCGACAGCCGCCGTCCAACAGATACAAGCCCGTACCGGTAAGAACCACGGCTCTTATCCTGAACCGCTATATCGGTCAGGATCTGCTCACCCAGTACACATTCCGCCGGGACCTTCTCCTTTGCTCTGGTTGACTGTGCGCAGTACAGACAGTCCTCACCGCACTGTCCAACCTTAACAGCCGCCACAGAACAGACATCGCAGACATTTCCACAGAAATGCAGTCGGATCCGGTCTGCCGCTTCAGAAAGTTCTGACAGATCTACATCGATAAGCCGCTCTGCTTCCTCCCTGCTGATACGATATCCATCCATTATCTTATGTTCCAATCTCTGAAGTTCATCCTTTGTCATAATTCATCATTGTCCTTTATTAAGAAATATTGCCCTTTTCTATAAAACACATAGCGTATTCGTTTTTCATCCAATTCCTTATTAATATACCATCTAAACAACATCTTGTGAACTACCCAATGTTCCGCATTGCCACGCCCGGCTTGTCCTCGCACCTACCCACTACCGGCTATGTATTACCCAACTTCGCGCCTGCCTACTACCAGCTGGATTCTTTGCATATAAACATAAAGCAATATTTTCGTTATGAACTTGTACCTTGCCAGCGAATGCGGGTGCATGTTTGAGCCGAAGGCGAGTTTGCGCAGGAGCATGAGCAAATAAGGCAGGTACAATTCATAGAAAATATGCGAGTTTATATGCAAAGAATCCAGCCGGAAGGGGCAGACATGAAGCGGGGCAATACACAACCGGGAGGAGCCGGGCGAAACCTTAAATCTCTTTTTTTCGGCATTATTCTCTTTCAAGTTTTTGTAAAATATAGTAGAATTACAGGGTATGGGGTCATTGGAAGGCGAACCCCTTTGGAGGTTATATCTATGATTAATATACTAGTAGTTGAAGACGAAAAACCTATTGCAAACCTGATCAAAATGAGTCTGACAAAGGCAGGCTATTCCTGTACCTGTATTTATGACGGACTTGCTGCCGCAGACATACTGGAAGAAACCCCTTTTGATCTGGTTCTGCTCGACATCATGCTTCCGGGTGCATCCGGCTATGATGTTCTTGAATATATCAAACCATTAAAAATACCGGTTATCTTTATTACAGCAAAAAACTCCCTGAACGACCGTGTCATGGGTCTGAAGATGGGAGCCGAGGATTATATTGTAAAACCATTTGAGATCGTTGAGCTTCTTGCAAGGATTGAAGTTGTTCTCCGGAGATATAATAAGCTGAATACAACGATCACCGTCCGCGATCTTGTTATTGATACAGTTGCGATGAGCGTCACAAAAAATGGAAAAGAGATTCCACTGACGAACAAAGAATATGAGCTGTTATTGTTATTTGCACAAAATCCGGGAGTTGCGCTCTATCGTGAAACGATATATGAGCGTATCTGGGGTGGTGACTATCCTTGTGACAGCCGGACGGTTGCTCTTCATGTCCAGCGTATGCGAAAAAAACTCGGACTGGAAGACTGCTTAAAGACCATCAACAAGATCGGATACCGTCTGGAGATTTAAAAAGGAGTTTCTATGAAATTTAAGCATAAACTTGTATTATGTATGGTTGCACTTCTGGGACTGTCCTTCGGTCTCGGAGGAACCATGCTGATCCACCGATCATTCAAAACCTCGTTATCTTCCACCATCGACAGTGACCTGCAAAATTATGAGAGTATTCAGAGTACTCTGCTGATTGCTGTTGATACAAATTCTGTATCATCTTATATCGACATGTCTAATATCATTAACCAGCTTTCAGCTCAGGGAAACTCCAACCGTAAGAATATCATTCTTCGAAATTCGGATATGGAAGTCGTAAGCATCATGAATTCATCCTTTACATATAAAGAAATGAAACCATCGGATGAAAATACCTGTAATTCGATCATTTGGAGAGAAAATAATAACTACTATCTGCAATTATGCAGTTCCATGGATATCAATACAGAAAATCTGGACATCTCACAGATGGACATTGTCTATGACATCACTTCCGTGTATGCTGCTCGTGCGCAGGAACAGAATACATTCCGTCTGCTGTTGATCGCGATCTTCGTTGTCGGAAGTATCACATCCATGATCGCAGCCAGCCTGCTTACAAAGCCGTTGGAAAAATTATCATCACTTGCGCAGCATATCTCCCACGGTGATTACTCTGCCCGTCTGCACATCCACTCCGGCGATGAGATTGAGGCACTCGCAAATGATTTCAACAACATGGCAGATACTATCGAAGATAACATCTCAGAACTTCATTTCTCTATGGAAAAACAGGAACAGTTTATGGGAAGCTTCGCACATGAATTAAAGACCCCAATGACTTCGATCATCGGTTATGCCGATCTTCTGCGAAGCCAGAATATGAGTGAAGACGAAACAAATGAAGCAGCCAACTATATCTTCTCAGAAGGAAAACGTCTGGAGAGCTTATCTTTAAAATTACTGGATCTTCTGGTTGTAAAAAATCAGGAAACCATATTAACACCGACCGATCCTTCCCTCGCGATCCAGAATGTGATCAATGTTATGAAGCCGGAGCTGGCAAAGGAACATATCACATTAAAGTCAAGCTGCCGAAAGGGCTGCTGTATGATGGACATCGACCTCTTTCAGTCTCTGATCATCAATATCATTGATAACGCCAGAAAAGCGATCGACGACAATGGTCTTATCCATGTAGCCGGAACTGTAAGGGATGATAATTATGTAATCATTATCAAAGATAACGGACGGGGAATGCCACCGGAAGAAATCACACGAATCAGTGAAGCTTTCTACCGAATCGACAAATCCAGATCCCGTGCGCAGGGCGGAGCCGGACTCGGACTTGCTATTTGCAGCAAGATTGCAGAGATCCATCAGGCTAAGATCAAATACAAGAGTGCCGTCGGACGCGGTACGGTTGTCACTATTACATTACCAAATATAAAGGAGGCGGCACATCATGAGTAACGAAGAAAATAAAGAATCTGTCATTGCTTCCTATGAACTGACCGCTGCCCATAAGGAAGACGATGATATCTCTGAATCAGAAGTAAATGATATGATAAATGAGAGTGAAGAAGGTACTGTTCCCTCTGTCGAACATACCGGAAAAGCACGCGGTATTCTTCATTTCCTATACAAGAATCTTCTCTGGTTTATAATATGCATTGCAATTTTTGTGATCTGTATCATTGCCTCGAATCTGTATTTTCGTATTCAGGACAGGAAAACATTGAATTCCGTATCCAGCCATGAGATCAGTCCGAACAATCTCGATGTAACAAATAAACTGACACTGCTTGAGAAGATCAACATCATAAACGGAGAATGTTATTACACCGATCTGAACTTTGATTATACGGACAAACATTCCTACAGTGAGATCCATGATGTAACCGTAAATGAACTGACATCGTATTTCTCTGATTATTTCTCCTGTGATTTCACTGTAAATGGTATCTATGAGATGTATATATCCAAATATCTTGCAACGTCAGACAAAAATTCTTACCGCAGTTTTACGATATGGGTGGTTAATATCTACTATTTTGGATTTGAAATGAATTGTTTTCTGGATTATGACACGAACAAACTGATTACATTTACAATGAATCTGGACCCTAATTCTAACACTTTCTACAATAAAGAAAGTCTGGTAGAACTGGAATATTACAATGATTATATACTTCCACTGTATAACTTTTTAGGAAGCCATGTCGGTAATTCAACTACGTTCAGTGACACTTGTTTTGACACTCTATACGATATATTAGTCTCTTATTATGAGCTCAGCTTTGAGAAAGGATCCGGAAACGGTGCAGGTATGACTCCAACAGAGATACCGGATTCTGATCTGCAGTTATTTGAAAAGCTGACAGGAACACCTCTGACCGCTCATACCTATTATACTTACACTACTGAGATTAGTATGGAATTAGAAGCCGATACAACAGAAGAATACAACTTTTATATGAAAAACGGATTGTTCTTCTACCAGATGAATCGATATTTTTATAATTAACAGATGCTTAATACTTCTTTAGAAGAAATATGCAGAATAGATGCATTTTTTTGCAAATTATGATGCATCCATCCTTTATAGTAACATCATCAAGACAAGGGATGGTGCTTATGAAGTATTCAAGCAGAGAACAGAACAGGATTGAGCGCAGCACATTTTTTAAGACAGAGAGGTCTTTTACACGCTGCAATTATCTCAAAGTTAAGTTTGGTATCTTTGCCACATGTTGTTTTATTTTGTTTGTTGCCATTTTGCTCAAAGGTACCATCCTGTGATTTCTTGAGCCCCCTCATATTTCAGACTAGCTCCAGATGCGTTTCCCGGCATCTGGAGTTTTTCATTGTTTCTTATCATCTGTCTGCTCTTTTAATCTGCCCTGACGTTCCAGCTTATACTGTGTCTGCCGCCTTTTCGCAGCAATCCGTTTCTGCAGCTTTGCTGCCTCCCGTTCCGCCGAACGATCCGGCAGTATTCCACACGCTTCCAGTGCTCTTGGCCAGGGTCCAAAATAGGATTTTACCGCGGCTACCTCCTCCACCGTGAAGTCTGATTTTTTCGGATAGCGTTCCAGTTGTTTATATGTAGCACGCAGCATTTCCATACAGTTTTCTTTTGTCAGATCGTTTTCTGCCATAATCAGCTTTCCTCTTTCCTGTATTTTCCTACAGCTATATGCTGTATCTGTCTTCATAGATTATCTTCTATACCATACAATGTTTCCCGGTATATTGCAAATACCGGCTGCCATCCGTTCGTTTTACAACGCTTCCGGATAGCAGCCGGTATTCCTTTTACTGACAGATCAATGTTTGTCCGTAATACATATCACCTTACGGCTTCATGTATCTTTTTTATTATTTTGTCTTTACAGATGTCTTACCACTGTAAACACTGTAGAACTTCTTTCCATTGATCTTCTTATATGCTCTTACCTTGACATAATATTTCTTACCCTTTTTCAGGTTCTTGATCACAGCACTTGACTTCTTGCTGCTTACATATGTACTCTTTGCATTCTTGAATGCTTTATTTGTTGCATATGTGATCTGGTAACCACTTGCACCTGATACCTTCTTGTAAGAAACCTTGATTGCCTTGGTCTTATATGCAGCAGCCTTCTTTACAGTCGGTGTTGCAGGTACAACAATCAAGGTGATCGTTCCTGTACTCTTCTTGTAATTTGCTGTTGCTGCGGCTGTTACTTTGATCTGCACCTTACCTGGCTTCTTTGCGGTAACAAAGCCGGTCTTCTTATTTACAGTTGCGATCTTCTTATTAGAAGATGTATAAGTAACCTTGCCCTTTGCAGAAGCCTTCATCTTCACATACTTACTGTATGCATATACTGTCTGCTTCTGGATCGTCTGTGATGCTTTCTTGATCACAAATGTGCTTTCTACTTTACCGGCATAGTTGCCCTTACCGGTAATAACTACCTTTGCGATTCCTGCATTCTTGTTATTTGAATATGCTACAGAATAATCATCGGTTGATAATGCCTTGCCGGATACTGTAACCTTTACAGCCGGTTTCTGTGCCTTACCTGTATATGTAACACTTGGAACTGTTACAACAGTGTTTTTGGCAGTCAGTGTAACCTTCTGATCCGGAGTCTCTGTAGTTGGCTCTTCTGTACTTGGTTTCTCTGTTGTCGGTTCTTCTGTAGTTGAATCAGAAGAATCTTCTGTTGTCTTATCAGGATCTTCTGTATCCGCCTTTTTCTTAACAGTCAGACGAACTACTGTTTCTGCAGCTTCGTAATTTGCTGTTCCGGCAGTCTTGATCGTAATATCTGTAAATCCTGCTGCCTTTACTGTTACAAGACCTGTATCATCGATCTCTGCAACTGCAGGTGCCGATGAAACGAATGTCAATGTACCATGACCATCGGCTGCAAGAACAAACGGACCTGTACCTTCTGTTACCTCTATGCTCTTAGATGCAACCTGGATTTCCTGTTTTGCCTTCACAATTTCAAATGTAACTGTCTGTGAACCTGCATATCTTCCATCGATTCCACGAATCGTTGCTGTAGCCTTTCCGACAGATACACGCTGTCCTGAAACCGTATAATCAACATCCTTTACAAGCTGATATGTGCCATCTGTGATTGTAAGTTCCGGTACGATCACCTTTCCGGTATATTCTACAGAAGCAACCGGAGCAATTGTTGCCTTGCTCAGATCTCCCATAACTGTAACCTTAAAGGAAGCTGTAGCTGCCAGATAATTGTCACTCTCCGGTGCTGTAATTGTAATAACTGCTGTTCCGACACCATTGATCTGAAGCTTGCCATCTTCTGTTACTGATATAACATCTTCTTTATCAGATGATAATACAGGAGTTGTCTTTGCTTCTGCTGCAACTTCAATATCTGTCTGCTGTCCGTATACGACCTTCCGGTCTTCCGGTACATTTGTGATCTGCTGTTCTGCTTTCTTAATCTCGAAGGTTGTCTGAACCTGTCCGGAGAATTCGCCCTTACCTGTTACCGTACAAGTAGCTGTTCCGGCATTCTGCGCATTTTCAAATACGACATCATAGTTTTCTTCTGTTATCAGATTACCGTTTACATATACCTTTACTTCCGGTTTTAATTCTTCTCCGGTATAAACTGCATCTGCAACTACTACCTTTGTATTTGCATCTGTCAATGCCTTTTCTGTCTCTGCTGTTGCAGTGATCTTGTACCATGCAGTTCTTCCTGCTCCGGATGTTACATGACACAGCACTCCATCTGTCAGATCCATAACATCGGAAAGTCCATCAACTGTTACATAATGTGAATCTGCCTCTGTCTTATAGCTGACTGGCAGAGCTGTAAGGTCTGTGTCCTTGAATAAATCTACGTTTACAATAAATGGATCATTCTCTGTACCGGTTCCGGCAAGTTCTTCTCCATTCATCCTATAAGTAATGATCTGATTCCACTGAGCATCGTATGTAGATGATACCTCAAAGTTCATCTGACTACTTCCAATTATAAGCTCTTTCAATGTTGGAAGACCTGAATATGCAGATGCAACATCGCCACCTGTAAGCTGATAGTGGAATTCTAATACATCTCCATCCTGGATCGTTGTAGCTGATAAGCCCATATTGGAGAAATCATCTTTGTTGTATGAGAACATCCATCCTGACATCGTATATTCAGCCTGAACTGTCAGTCCATTGATGGATTCCATATATGGTCCATATCCTGTATCTGCCAGAACATATGGAATGTTGTTCTCCTTTAACGCCTTCTCAACTGCATCCACTGCAGTCGCTGCATCAACTTCTACATCATCAAGGATCACACCATTTTCAGATGCACCCTTAATTCCCGCTGCTGTTGCTGTATAGTCATATACACCGACTTTAACATGCTTCTGATCAGCAACCGCTGCCTGTAACTCTTTATAAAGATCTACAAATGTCTGATCTTCTGCTGATAACGGAACATTTGCAAGCACATTGATAACTGGAGCTATACGATCCAGCGTATCCTTATCAGCTTTCTTTGAAACTGTTTCTGCTGTCAGCTTCTTTACTGCTGCTATATCAGCAGGAGATACATATACTGCCTGATCCTCTGTAAATGTGCTGCTTGCTTCATCTGCACATGAATAAACAGAATCAGATAATGTCATATATGCTGACTGTCCTGCAAATATTGTCTGTTCCTTTGTCTGGCTGGTACTCAGAATTTCTCCGCCACTATAACAACCTGACATCTCTACGCCTGCGTTGTTTACTGCCTTGCCTTTAAAGCATCCGGCAATTCCACCTACATTTGTCTGACCAGATACCGAACCGGCATTATAGCAGTCAATGATCTTACCGGCAGGTGCTTTTGAACTGGCTTCATTATGAATACCAAGAATACCACCTACGTTATTCTTTGCTATAACCGTTCCATAATTTGAGGAATTCTTGATTGTAACATTTCTATTTGTCATTGCACCAAGAATACCACCTGCACAACTGCCATTTTTAGCAGTGATCGTGCCGTAATAGCTACAGTTGTCAATCACATTTGTACTGGTATCTGAATTTGCTCCGCAATATCCAACGATACCACCTGCATAAACATAATTTGAAGTTCCTGTAAATGTGATATTAACCTTTGAAACACAATTTGAGATCAATACATTTTTTCCTGCATTTTCCTTAAGCATACCTGCAATTCCGCCGGCATGTGTTGCTGTGCTTGCAGAAATATTTCCTTCTACTGTCAGATTCTTGATCTGACCTGTTACTGATCCGAATAAGCCGGCATCCTGAACATTGTCCACATACAGATTCTTGACTGTATGCCCCTGTCCATCAAATGTTCCTGCATAACCATAACTTGAGCTGTTCGGTTTGACAGGGGTCCACTTATATCCTGCAAGATCGATATCTGCAGTCAGAACCGCATTGATCGTGTATTTTGTCTTTACTTCATTTGCGAACCAGTAAAGTTCTGCTCCGGTTCCAATCTGGTATACACCATCTGACTGTTTCGGTTCAGTCATAGTCTGTCCATCCCACGCCTGAGCATCGGCAGGTGTCAGACGGATCGTCTTTGTAATACTGTCTGTATCCTCCGGAATCTCAATCGTTCCTGTCTTATATATATAACCTGATGCACAAATGACATATGAATATGTTTTTCCTACAAATCCCTTGAAAACTCCATCCGTTACTTTTGTTTCTTTCTTATCTTCATCTAAGATTTGAATTGTATAATCTGTTACTGGTTTTTTCGTCTGACTGTCTGTTATATTCAATGTTACCGGTACGAAATCAGAAGCTACAAGCTTGAATTCTACATCCGGAAGATTACACATATAAGCGGTATGACGGCTGGCTGCCATCTGTACCGGTACACCTGTGTCATGCCGAACTGCCCGATGAGAACCGTACGGTGAACCATAAGCACTCCATCCACCTATTCCGTTTTTCAGACATCCTGTCAGATGGAATGTATCACCTGCAAAATAAGTCGGGATCGTAACCGTAATCGTCTGTGAAGCTGGTGTTGATGCAAACATATACTGGTTTAGTTTTCCAACATATTCTGTTCCTGTTGTGTCAAAAAAGCAGATTGCTGCATCCATATTATACACACCTGCTAATTTACTGGCAGGATTGTATAAGCCATTATAAGAACGCTTACCGTCTTCACTTCTTTCTCCATAGCTGATCTCAATGGAATCACCCGCTGTCAATTCATCTGCGGTTATTTCATTTCCATCTGCATCTTTATATTTGTATGATACTGCAACTTCTTTTGCACGTATCACCTGATAAGTACTGACACCATTCTTTGTAACTTTAACAATATTTGGTCCTTCTGTAAGCCCTGCGACTGTATAACTGCCATCTGAATTTCTTGTGATGTTCTTTGCAGAAAATCCGCCGTATGTCAGCTTATTGTCTATGATCTCCGGACGAAGGACAGATACGGATACTCCACTCTCCGGTGTAAATGTATACTCAGCTCCGTCTGTTCCAGCCTCATAATAAAGAACATCCAGCTGTGCATCCAGTCTGTCGCCAGTTACTTTTTCCTCTTTTTTATTTTTACCTTCATTTATGGTCATGTTGGTCTGAATAGCTGTGCCATCCTTATCAACAGTAACCACTACAACACCGGTATTTTCAGGCCATATTGCACTAAACTTGGTATACTTCGTATATCCCTGCATATTAATCTGTGCATCGTAGGTCACAAGCAGAATTGCTGTTCCTTCGGATTTCGCCTGAATCTCCGCTATTTCTGAATGTGCTCCCGGTGTAACTGTGATCACATCATTTGATGGATTTCCATTCTCATCAATAACCGTGTAATGATAATCCGGTTCTGCACTCTTAGCATTCGAAGTACCTTCGATCGCCTGCCAATTACGGAAACATTCCAGACTGTATGTCTCACCCTTCTTCATAGAAAGGTATCCATGTTCATCTGATGTAAGATAAATATCTGCTACATCATACTTATTCTGAGACATATCATGATATATAGTATCCGGATTAAAAGAATCATCCCCGATATACATATCCGCCTTACTAACCATATAATCTGCATCTTTATTGGTAGAGAACCAATCCCAGTAGGTAACACCACCGGCACCTGTCACACGATAGTAATATGTAATACCAGCTCCGACAGTAAATTCATATGTCTCATATCCCGGCTCTTTGGCTTCTATCTTTGTTCCCGGTTCATCTTTATAAATATAATATGTAGACAATGTTCCAAGTCTAAGTTCTGCTCCTTCCGGGAATGTCACACTTACTTTTCTGGCTTCCGGTGCACTGATCGAATACCCATATGAACTGTTTGCTGTAAGTGTTTTTGAAACTGTCTTTTCTATATAATTCTGTGCATGGTCTCCCTTAGGTGTTACAGTTACAGATACCATATCCGCATAATAAAAAGGCACTGCATACTGAGCTGCTTTCTGACTTGTTTCCGCCTGCATCAAACCAAGTGTAGCATGACGATCAACATTATCAGGAGATACTACCTTTACATTAAAAGTAAAATCTTCTCCTTCTTGCCAAAATTTTCCACTGCTGGCATCCTTATTTGTACATGCAATACCTGACAGACTATATACTGCATATGACTGCTCTGCTTCATCGGTTACGATCAGGTCAATTGAACCCATATCAACTTTATTAGTACCACTCATTTTATATGTTGATAAGCGATAAGTACCTTCTGCAAGCTTCACTGTGTATACATAATTACTATCCGGATCTCCAGCCGCCACTGTATTTCCATCCGCATCTGTAAGTGTCATATATGGAACACTGCTGTTCATCTTGATCGATACCTGTTTCTCTTCTAATGCTTTGATCTTCTTTACAGCAGCTGCCACATCATCTGCTGATGCATCCAGATCTGCCATAACTGCCTGAAGTTCCGCATTTAATGAGGCATCCTTTGCGATCTCTTCTTCATTCTCTGCATAAAGTGTATATAACTCTGTCTTGTCTTGGGTTACATAATATGCTTCATAGCCTTCAAATCCACATCCAATATCTGCTCCATAACCGGCAAGTGTAAACTGCCAACGGAGAACATTGGTATTTGCTCCGGTTCCCTGATCTACAAGATATGCGCCTGCGCTTGTATTGCAAGGCACATTATCAACTGTGATCATCCAGCCGGACCATGATGTGTAATCATGTTCTGCAAGGTCTGTACCTGTCTTCTCCTCCAGTTCCAGATCATTTCCATTGTTACGTGTCTTATATGCATCCAAGAGTGCTGTTGGAACTTTTACAGTTCCTTTATCAATGCCTTTGATATTTGCCAGATAAAAGTTGCTGTCATTATAGGCACTTGATCCTGCAGGCTTTGTCTGAAGTCCTGCTTTCTTGAAAAATGCATAAGTTGCCTGTGAAACGGTCAATTTAGACAGATCAATGTCTATCCCTTCCTGTTTCCAGACATTTCCAATCTCTTCATAAGACATACGGGTCGGTGTGATATAAAATCCCTGTCCGATCGTAAAGCCCTCAAGAGACAGCACAACATATTTTGTGCTATAATCGGTCGTACTTTCATCTTCTTCCGCTGCCGCAACATTCTGAATACCATAACCTGCATTTACTGCAAATGGCACGAATAAAACTGCGCACGCAAATAAAAACGAAAGCACCAGTGTCCTGATTCGTTTCATTCGTTTCGATTCCTTTCTTCTATTGTATATTTTTTATAAGCTGGGAATTAAATCTTGCTTTTCCCTCGCCCAAAAGCTGTATGTAGAATAAATCTGCGGGTATTCTGACTGAAAGACCATCTTATGATCTTAACACAGTAATGGCGGTTGCACCGGATTCTCACCGAATTTCCCCCTGATCGGACATTTAAAGACACGTCCGAGCAGATCCAATATAGAACATACATAGTTTATCTTATAGCCTTGTATGCGGAATGTCAACAAAATCCACAGGCATTGACCGGAATGTTTCTGCATATTTATAGAAAGAAGAATTCTGACAGGTGATCCTTTTATGAAACCTGAACTCCGGTCTCTTATTCCAAAACTAAATCGTTATCTTCTTCTACTCCTTGTATTTATCTGCTCTCTTTCTGTATTTTTGCTATTGTATCCAATATCGTCAAAATCACCTCAGTCCGATCTGGATAATAAAGCCACGCTGCCGGGTGTCAGAGATTCAGAGTCTGATCCAAATGACGAAACACAAAGTGACACCACAGAAACTGCATTTTCCGGCTATATTATCACACTCGATGCCGGACATGGCGGATACGATCCTGGGAAAATAGGAATTAACGATTCAAAGGAGAAGGACATTAATCTTCAGATTGCTTCTTATCTGCAAGAGATTCTGGATTCTCTCGGTTTTGAAGTCTATATGACCAGAACGGATGACTCCTCACTGAATACAGAAACTGCCGAAAGCTTAAAGACATCCGATCTGAATCATCGGATTGAGATTGTGGCATCCCATAACTCCGACTTTTTTATCAGTATCCATCAGAACAGCTTTTCTGATTCTTCCGTACATGGAGCTCAGGTTTTTTACTATGCGAATTCTTCAGACGGTGAACAGCTTGCAAAATCAATCCAGGCCTCGATCCATGCGATCCTCGATTCTGATAATGAGCGTCCGGTCAAAGGTAATCTGGACTATCTTATTCTGAAAAAAAGCCCCTGTCCTGCTGTTATCGTTGAATGTGGCTTTTTAAGTAATCCGGATGAATGCAGCAGTTTAAATACTCCAGACTATCAAAAACAGGTTGCCGCTGCGATCGCAGATGGGCTTGTTAATCATATCCAGGCGGGCACAGAATAGGCAGGGGGCTGTAACCCCTGCCACTGTTATTTTGTGCATGAATGTAACGGTTCTTTTTTATCGATACATTTTTTCATTTTATTCCCATTTGCTTTTTTACATATTCGTGCTGTGATGTGTCAATATTAATCTTATATACAAACCAATGGCACAAATACACCATTGTTTTCGTGTTTCTTTTCATATCTATATGTAATAAGCAATATCTGTCTGCCAGAAACGGAATTATGCAGACCGGAATCTGTCTGCAGCGAACCGATGAAGGGTTCATAAGATGTCTGCTCTTATATTACATTATATTTGTACGCCTGCCAATCACTTTATGAAAAATTAATCTTTTCTGATATTTTCTGTCCTATTCTGCTCATTTTCACATTCTGATCCATATATACATAATTTATACTGTGGAATTATTTTTTATTCATATTCGACAGGATTTTATAAATTATTTTTGAATTTTTCACATTATATCCTATTTACTTGTCAGTTAAATATGGTAAACTATAGGTGCGTTTTAATACACAATTGTATGACTTATTTTCTACCCTTCATGGGTATTCTATCAGAAATGGGGTGATTCTATTGAAGATTGAACGCTTAAGTGAAAATCAGATCAGATGTACTTTGAATAAAGCAGATTTAGCAGACAAACAATTAAAGATTTCCGAGCTGGCTTATGGATCTCCAAAAGCAAAAGAACTGTTTCGTGAGATGATGCAGCAGGCATCAAACGAACTCGGATTTGAGGTTGATGATATACCACTGATGATCGAAGCTATACCGATTTCATCAGATTGTCTTATTTTAATTGTCACAAAGGTAGAAGATCCGGAAGAATTGGATACACGTTTTTCCAGATTTACCAGAAATAATGACGATGACGACACCGATTATGACGATGATATGGATGATGAATACGAAGATGAGGACTATCCCCCATCTGATGATAATGTAATATCCGGTCATATCGATATCGGTATAAATGGCGATGAATCCCAGATTCCGGAGGCAATTTTTAATGCTCTGGAAGGTTTTGTAAATAATCTGACAGGTCTTGCAGGTAAGAATATCGAGATTTCAACCGATATTCCATCCAGCGCAAAAGCACCTGTAAAACAGACACAACAGGAAGAGGATGCTCCACAGACTTTAACGAGACTGCTTGTATTCGACTCGTTAAATACCGTTATCAACGCATCCAAACAGGTTGCAAGTTTTTACTTCAGCAGCAACACACTCTATAAGAATCCGGTTAATAAACGTTTTTATCTGTTATTTACAAATGATAAGAATACTATTCCCGAATTCAACCGGGTATGTTACATTCTTGGAGAATACGGCACAGCACAGAAAATAACAGATGCCATGCCATATCATTTCAAAGAGCATTTTAAAACGATCATTGAAGAGGAAGCAGTTCAGACTCTGTCTGCTCTGTAATTTTTAAGAAAACTGATTTGACAAAACAAATACGGCGGATCCTTTTTTTCATTGGATTCCGCCGTATTTTTCGTCTGGCCAGATACATATTCTATATGAATTATGCCTGTGCCTGTTCTTCTTTCTTTGCAAGGTAGTCATTGATCTCAAGTTCAAGCTCTACCGGATCCAGACCATGAACGGCTGCTGCTTCCTCAAGAGTTTCACCTGCTGCTGCAAGACATCCGATACAATGCATACCTGCTGCCATAAGAATTGCTGCATTTCCTGCATCTACTGCTAAAATATCATTTATAAGCATATCTTTACTGATCTTTGCCATGTGTATATTTCCTCCTGTTTCCTATAATCTTTCTTAATCTGATATGACATTTTTCGATTTTAAAAATATCTTCACCATTATAGTATACACATTTTTAAATGTCTATCCCTTTATAGGAAAAAGATAGGCAGACTCAAGTTAGCAGGAACTAATTTTTTACAAATCATCTCAATTCACTTGATATAAGAAACTTTTTGATTTAAAATAGGTAACGAGATGTGATTATTATTACTAAAAGGAGGACAATCATATGGCATTCGTAATTGGTGATTCATGTATCGGTTGTGGTTCATGTGCAGGTTCATGCCCTGTTGGAGCTATTAGCGATAACGGTGGTGTTTTCGTTATTGATGGTTCACAGTGTATTTCATGTGGTGCATGTGCAGGTTCATGTCCTGTTGGAACAATTTCAGAGGAGTAATCCACACAGAACGTTGTTATCATAATATAGAAAAGCTGCCGGAATCGGCAGCTTTTCTTTTTGTCTTATACAGAAAAACAATGATGTCCTCCGACGGATCTGTTTTTCTGTATATCTTTTTATTTCTACTCCTGAACATAGGAATACAGTTCATTATTTCCCTGACTCATGGCAGCTTCATATTCTTTTCTTGATACCCGGACTTCCGTATCCAGTACCGGATCATAATAACGAACCGCTTCACTGTTATAGCTTACGACCATTACATATCTTCCATCATTGATACGACTGATAACCGGAATACCATTACTGATATATCCAAATACCAGATCCAGCGAGATTCCTGAAATATCTGCTCCCGGATATTTTCCAAGCTCTGTCAGCACCTGTACCGGATCTGTACCGGATGCTTTCATATCTTCATATGTGAGATCAGTCACACCCTCATAGATCAGTGTCATATATACACAATCCCACAAGGATGCATCCACACTGCCGGAGCTTTGGTGATAGATTGACGATGCGATCGTATTATATGCCTGCATCTCCGACTGCCTGTATACGATTTCTCCATCCTTGGAAACAACAATACCTGCGATCTGCGTTGCCCGGTTGATTGCATCTCCTGCCTTTTCATAGATTCCGGTCAGTCCCAGATTATCATATACCATATAGCCTGCATATTCATCTTCTACCGTGATCAGCATATCTGATGAACGATCTCCCACCGTGTTCTTTGTGATATTCAGATACGGAATATAGGTCAGATATATGTTTGACGGTACTGTAAAATACAGCTTCGCAATTCCTGATGTTGTTTTTGTCGTGATATCAACTCGTTTTACATCGTCGCTTTCTTTATAGGTGATAAAGTCATCCTCTGCCAACCGGAATCTGTCTGTTTTCTTGGATCCTTTGGTCATATAGATCAGATCATCCTCTACGCTGATATCTATGATATAATTGTCGTCCTTCTGATATTCTTTGATCTGGTTTCCATTTTCATCCACGATAAATAATTTGTATGATGGGATCCGGCTGTATACCTTTTCACTCAGATTCTTTTTTGCAAAGGAATCTTTATCTATAGAAATATCACTGTCAGCCGTATTACAGATCCCATATATCAGATCCCGGTTCTTAAATCCATAGCAGACCAGACTCTTTCCTGCTCCAGCATCCAGCGTATAGGTCTGTCCGGTTGCAAAATTAACCAGCGTCAATGTCGCATTATCGGCTGCCTGATCCGATGAATCATATGCCATTACCTGCATATCATCGGATACATATACATGATCGAGCGATACATGATCTACATAATAGGATAACTGTTTTGCTTCCACGTTAATACAGTTCACCTTGTTGCCAAGCATAAAATAAAAGTTTGTTCCATCATAATAGGTCAGTCTGGACACTTCATCTTTCATGGCTGCATATGGTTCATTACATTCTGCAAATACCAGCTCCGTAACCTCCTGCTCTGCTGCATCGTAAGAACACAGACTGATTCCCAGCTTTCCTTCATGAGCACCACGGTTCATATAGCCATATACTGCAAATATCATATTGCCATCATCGTCCATGGAGATCATATTGATACCATAATTGTTGTATGTGTTTCTGACATTTTCCACATCATCCATCCAGAATCCAAATACCATGGAGATCTGATTTTCTGAATAATTATACAGCCAGAGCTGTCCGTTTCTGACAAAACCGATTTTCTTATTATCTGAGCTGTAACGATAATCCAGCTTTTCGTCAAGAACAACCCCGATCTCATACACATTATTTTTATTATCGACACCTGTCCGGTTGAAATACTCGTCGATATAACGATCAAAGTTCATAACGGATATTGTGCCTGCGTTATCTGCTTCCCCGGTATCCTCTGATGCTTCAGCATCCTCTGCTCCGGTGGCTGTTTCTGTATCGTCTTCTGTCTCTGGCTCTTTATAGCTGACACGATAATATTCCCTGACCGAATAATAATCTGACTCGCCATCGGTGTTTTCTGCCATGGTCACATAATCCAGTTCAATTACTGCATAATTGACATCAATTTCCTTGATCTGTGGAATGATCGAAGTTATCCGAACCGGATTCACTCCACTCCAGACAAGCTCTTTGTAGCTGCTTGTCAGATTCAGATGTCCCATAGAAAGGCTGTCATCATCCTGTCCTTTATATACCTGCATGTATGGATAGATGAAGGAGCCTTCTTCATTTGCCTCGTAGTCAAATGTCGAAGCATTGAACTGTTCCACAAAGTCCAGAAGCTCGGACGCATGATAATTGTCATTTACAACGATACGGGTATAGTAACGTACGGTCTGTCCATCCGCTCCATCTAATTTGAATACCAGCATGTATTCCGTATCCGGCTTGATATCCATACGGATATCAATATCAAATATCCGGTATCCATTCTCCTCTGTATCGGATGTCAGATCCCCGTTCTCAATCAGAGAATCGCTTGAGATCGACCGCAGCTCATAGCTGTAGGTCTTTGCATAACCATTTTTGTCATCTACTGCAAACGTTACTTTTTTGTCATCTGTCACCGGAGTAATACAGTCACGAAGCATAGTTGTATCGACTACGGTTGTATAGCCATGAAGGCAGTTGATATATCTGCCCTCATAGTCTACATATACTAAAGGCAAGGTGGCATTTTCCATCTCCATTGCCAGATTCTTATACTGTCTATTCTGAAATTTATCAACTAAAAAAATAGTAATCACAAAGAAAACTGCCATTACTATTATTCTTATAACAAGTGTTCCTATTTTCTTCACAGGTAAAATCGTCTCCTACATCTTCTGTAGCGTTCCCGTCTACAGTAAAATTCATTACAGATCAATGTTTCTATCAGATTCCGCATCATGCAGTTACCACAGCCTTTTCCTTTTGGAACATACGGTGGTTCAGATGGCGCAGCCTCCATATCCAGATGAATATCTACATATGGATCCGGAAGCTCTGCATAGACATCCCGTGCGATCTTACGGATCACCTCCGGATCTGGATATTCCGCAAACATCGGGCTTCCTGCATATTCTAATTTATCACATTCTTCTTCCACCATTGCACTGATACGCCGTACCCGTTCCGGATACATTTCCTTCAGATATGCCCAGTCCTTTTCTGCTCTTGACTGTTCCTCATTTGGATCATCCGGCAGCAAAAGCCCCGACATGCTCCGTGTCAGATTATATACATTTCCATTTTTTATCAATCCACGGATATTCGTATCCTTTCTGTCATATGGAATGTATTTAAATTCATTCTGCATATAAATCTCCCTGCCTGCATTCTTATTCCTATATAGTATATATGCAGACAGAGAGATTATGTTACTGCCATTTCTTATTTGAACTGAAATTAATCACCAAATGAGATACCTAATGTCTTTGCTGCAAGAACGGTATCATCGTCCGGAGATACATATTTGAGTTTTCCTGCTGACTCTGATAACGGAATCGCAGTTACTTTATTGTCCTTGAATACAACGAGTTTTCCAAAATCCTTTGCTTTGATCAGCTCGGCTGCCTTTGCCCCGAATCTGGATGAAATCACTCTGTCATATGGACATGGGCTTCCGCCTCGCTGTGTATGACCAGGAATCGCAATGCGGATATCCTGTGTTGTGAACTCCTTGAGCTTGTCCGCCATCTCATATGCAACAGATGGATACGGAGAATTTGCAATTGCTTCTTTTCTCTTCTTCTTTGGAAGCTCTGCAACCTCTTTGGAGATTGCTCCTTCTGCTACTGCAACAATCGTAAATCCTTTATTATTCTTTGTTCTCTTGTCGATTGCCTCGTATACCTTCTTGATATCATACGGAATCTCAGGGATCAGGATAACATCTGCTCCACCTGCAATACCGGCATGTAATGTGATCCAGCCAACCTTATGACCCATAATCTCTACGATAAAGATACGGTTATGGGATGCTGCTGTTGTATGGATACAGTCAATCGTCTGTGTTGCCACATCTACCGCACTCTGGAAACCAAATGTCATATCGGTTCCCCAGAGGTCATTATCGATCGTCTTTGGAAGACCAATTACATTTAAGCCCTCTTCACTTAACAGATTTGCTGTCTTCTGGGAACCATTTCCTCCTAATACACATAAACAGTCCAGTTTGAGTTTTTTATATGTGTCCTTCATGGATTTCACCTTATCAAGACCATCCTCTGTAGGCTCCCCCATAAGCTTAAATGGCTGTCTGGAACTTCCAAGAATCGTTCCACCCTTTGTCATAATGCCTGAGAAGTCATCCGGCATCATCTTGATATACTGTGCTCTCATCAAGCCCTTATATCCATTCAGGAAACCATAGATCTCTACTTCATCAAATAACTCGTACAATCCTTTTGCTACACCACGCATGGTTGCATTCAGTGCCTGACAATCGCCACCACTGGTAAGTAATCCAACTCGCAACATCCCTAAACACCTCTTTCTTCTTTTTTATGTAAAATACTATTTAATTGTTCCTATAAATATACGCGTCCTTCCAATGCCCGGAGCAGTGTCACTTCATCAATACATTCCAGATCTCCGCCAACCGGTACACCGCTTGCGATCCTACTGACCTTGATCCCTGCCGGTTTGACCAGCTTTGATATATACATCGCCGTTGCTTCTCCCTCCGGACCGGAGCCTGTTGCAATGATCAGCTCATCCACATCCCCCTGCAACCGCTTCATCAGTTCTGCGATTCTGATATCCGCAGGTCCGATTCCGAGTGCCGGATTGATCACTCCATGAAGAACATGATATACACCATCGTACTGATTCGTCCGCTCATATGCTGCAAGATCTCTCGGTGTTTCTACCACCATGATCACCTTATGATTCCGATTTGCAGATCTGCAGATTGGACAAAGATCACTGTCTGTGATCGTATAACAGTTATTGCAGTATCGAATCTTCTTCTTTGCATTTACGATTGAATCGGCAAGTGCCTGTGCTCGTTCTTCCGGCATACTGATGATATAAAATGCCAGCCTTTGTGCTGTCTTTGCTCCGATACCGGGAAGTCTGCCAAGCTCTTCGATCAGACGGTTTACTTCTCCACCATATATATCCATTAGAACGGTAAGCCTCCAAGACCCATACCGCCGGAAATCTTATTCATATTCTCCTGATAATCTTCATCCTGCATACGGAATGCTTCATTTACTGCAGAAATGATCAGATCCTCTAATGTCTCGATATCATCCGGATCAACAACCTCTGGATCCAGCTTGATCTCCATCAGTTCTTTCTTACCGGAAACCTTTGCTGTTACAACGCCGCCACCAACGGAAGATTCATAGATCTTATCCTCCAGCTCCTTGGTTGTTGTCTCCATCTGCTTCTGCATTCTCTGTGCCTGCTTCATTAAGTTGTTCATATTGCCAGGCATCATACCCATGTTATAGCCGCCTCTTTTAGCCATCTTATATATCCTCCTTGATTCTTAGCTCTTTTTTATATTTTTATTCATACTGAATAGCAAAATTAATCTTCGACAGGTCATTCGCCTCGATCTCCTGTGCCGCTTCGCTGTTCTTCGACACGACCTTCAGTTCGATCTTCACCTGTCTGCCGGTCACCTGTTCGATGTGCTCTCGCAATGCCGCCATCCGCTCTTTTCCTTCAAAATAAGCGATTGCCTGCTTGTTCTCTTCATTCTGGACATATGCCAGATACAGACCATCTCTGGCTTCGTTCATATTGATCCTTGCTTTTTCCAGAAACTTCTTCGTAATATTCTGATATCCTTCCATAATGATATCCCATTGTTCTACGAATTCTTTTAATTCATTGTAATTTGCTTCCGGAAGTTCTTTTTTCAGTTGCTCGGACAGCTTCTTCGATGCCGCTTCTATCTCTGCATCTCCCATCGCAGGTGCATTTCCTATCTGCATTCCTTCCTGCTTCAGTCTTGCACAGATCTGATCCAGCAGTTCCTGTGATACTGCTCCGGCTCCCTGCACTGCCTCGCCTGCCGATGCTGTAACGCCTGCCGATGCTGAACTTCCTTCACCGTTATTATTCCCGCTAACCACCGATCCGGCGGCTCCATTCTCTAACTTCTGTTCCAGAACTCTGACCCGGTCAAGAAGCGCGCTGTAATCGGTTTCCATCTCAGGCTTGCATAATTTGATCACTGCAAGTTCTAAAACAATACGCTTCTGTACTGCATATTTGATATTTGCAGAGGTGTCCGAAAATATATTGATATACCGGATAAGTGCATCTGTTTCGAGCTGTGCAGCAAGCTGTCTTAACCGTTCCAGATTCTCCACCGACATATCAAGCTTCTGATCAGCCTCCGGTGAAACCTTCACCAGCAATACATTTCGAAGGAACCATGTAAATTCTGATACAAATCTGGACAATTCCCGTCCCTGCCATACTACCTCATCCACCAGATCGATCGCACCGACAACATCCAGCTGAATCACACAATCTAACAATCTGGCAAATACATCGATATCAACTGCTCCGATCGTATCCAGTACATTTTCATAAGTAAGCTCCTTGCCAATGTTGAATGCGATACACTGATCCAGAATACTGAGTGCATCACGCATTGATCCATCTGCAGCCTTGGCAACGTAATCAATTGCTTTTTTCTCTGCCGCAATCTGTTCTCTTCCAAGCAGCTCCATCAGACGGTCACTGATTGTTTCCACCGAGATCCGCCGGAACTCGTATTTCTGACACCTGGAAGATATTGTGATCGGAATCTTATGGGATTCTGTTGTTGCAAGTATAAAAATGACATAAGACGGTGGTTCCTCCAATGTCTTTAACAGAGCATTAAACGCTCCCTGTGTCAGCATATGAACCTCATCTATAATGTATACCTTATATTTTCCTTCTGATGGTGAATACTGTACTTCCTCCCGGATCTGACGGATATTATCCACACCATTGTTTGATGCTGCATCAATCTCGATCACATTCATAGATGATCCATCTGCGATCGCACGACATGCCGCACATTCATTGCATGGGCTTCCGTTTACCGGATGCTCACAGTTTACTGCTTTTGCAAACAACTTTGCTATCGATGTCTTTCCGGTTCCTCTTGTTCCGCAGAAGAGAAATGCATGTCCGATCCTGTTATTTATAATCTGATTCTTTAGTGTTGTTACAACATGATCCTGGCCTTTTACTTCTTCAAAAGTATCCGGTCTCCATTTACGATATAATGCCATATAAGACATGACGGTTTCCTCCAAAATACAACTAAAGATATTATATCCGAAATGGTGATTGATAGCAATTATTAGTTTTTGTCCCCTTTTAATAATATATCCATAATAGCGCACTTATTTACTTTACAGGACAGCCTTTTCTATATAGTAAAAATGCCGGACGCCTCTGTTTCAGGCACCCGGCATTGGAGATGAACATGAAGTTCATGAACGAACCATATTATATAGTTTTAAAAGTACCGTTTTCATTCTGTCAATGTTTCCTGTTGCCCGGTCTATCTTTTCCATGTTTTCCCTGCCGTCTTTTTACGATCACAAGAATTGCTGCGCCAAACATTGCTCCAAGCCCGATATAAGAAAACAGGATCACTCCTGACGAGTCACCGGTTCTGACCGGGGGGGCCTTCCTGTCCCCGGTGTCCGGTTCGGTTGTCAGCTCTGTTGTAGTTTCTGTTGTGATCTCCGTCGTCTGTTCAGTCGTCAGTTCGGTTGTAGACTCGGTTGTGGTTTCCGTTGTGTCCTCGGTCGTAATCTCGGTTGTCGCCTCAGTTGTGGTTTCTGTTGTCAATTCGGTCGTGATCTCAGTCGTCAGTTCGGTTGTAGACTCGGTTGTGGTTTCCGTTGTGTCCCCGGTCGTAGCTTCGGTTGTTGTCTCCGTTGTGTCACCAGTCGTGGTTTCGGTTGTCGTCTGTTCTGTTGTATCTTCCGAAGACTGATTCTCATATGTACCAAGCTCCCGGATTGTCTCTGCACTATCAATGTCCACGATCTGACGCTGCATTATTACAAATCCCCGGTTACCTTTACAAGGCAGCTCCTCGATCATGTAAGTTCCCGGCAGCAACGCTCCCAGATCCGCTTTTTCTGTTTCTGAAGCTTCTCTTATGGATGTGTTTTCTTCGCTTTTTGTAGCTCCGTCTGCCATAATATCTTCATCGAAAACTTCCCGCTGTGTGCTCTCATCTCCACAAAACCAGATCCCGGCTGTCATATCATATTCCTTCCATGCACTTTCTTCCTGCGTCTGGTTGTATTCATAGATAGCATCATTGATATTGAATTTACCACTTTCCTTACGTCCGGCCGAATCAAAACGTCCATTTACTCCGGTTACCGCAATATGGCTCTCAACAGGATTTCCTGCTTCATCCAGCAACGAAATCCGAAATACAATTCCCTGCATTGATTCTCTGGTTCCTGCATTGATCTTGTCAAATGCAATATCCACCCGTTCTGCCTGCTCGTACACCTTTATCAGTTCCGGTTCTATGACATTCCCACTCTCCACAGAAAAAGTCTGCAGCTCTTTATTCGGATTTCCTGCATCCAGATGAAGTAAAATTTCATTTCCGGTAATTTGCTGTTTCTCTCCTGTCAGTCCGGTTACTTCGATATAACCCTGTCCATGTCCCGGCAACATATACCCCTTTGGTGGCTGGTATTCTGTTATGACCACGGTTCCAGCCGGAAGAATTACTGCACCTGTCTTTTTATCCGTAAATAGAGGATCACTCTGTCCGGTAAGATAAGCTGCATCCAGCTTTGCCTCATAACTTCCGGTCTGCTCGTTATATACTGTCTTAATATACCAGGTTCGGTATGCAGCAGATGCTGCCAATTCTGTTTTTTGCAGGAGTCCCTTATAATACCGCACCTGAAAGACTGCATCCGCAAGAGATGCTCCATATTTTACAGTTCCGGTTCCATTCTCTCTGTCATATTTTGTTAGTGACAGTTTTCCCTGATATACCATTTCTTTCTCTGCAAGCTGCATGGTTGCATTAATCTTGTTTTCCACCGTATCCGGGGATATACAAATATAATGCACATCCGCATCCAGTTTGTAATTTTTTGGAGCACGCTTTTCCTTTACTGCATACCAGCCAAATGGCAATCCGGTAAAACAATGCTTACTCTTATCTGCCTGAATGGAAACGACCTCTCCTGATATCATTCGGAATGCATTTCCGGTTCCGCAGGAATTCCTAATCTCCGGTATTCCGATCACGGTATTTGCCGCATTCATTTTTTCTGTCGTAAATATGCCAACCTGATTTTCTTCTTTATATGGAGCATTCTTTCCTGACACCATATAAACACTATATTCTGCATGTAATAACGAATATGCTGTATTTTCATCCGTCCATTCTTCACCGGCGCTCTTCTTTTCCAGATACAGTTCTCCGGTATTTGGCTGATCTGTAACTTCGATCACATGCTCGATCTCTTTTTTTCCTGTTTCTCTTCCGCCACTGGACAGACATTCTTTTTTTACCGGATCTGTATTCAGCCTGTAATAGCGGTTTGTTTTTGTTTCCTTTGCATAATAGCTTCCACATGGTAGTCCGGAGATCGTATCTGTCCCTTTTTTCTTAAGCGAAACGATCGTTTTATTTCCTCCGGTCGGAATAAATTTCGTGTTTATATCTGTAACAATTCCCGTTCCATCCTTTTGCACTGTAAATGTACCTACATAGAGATTTCCGGTTCCCGGCCTTCCATTCTTGTCCGCCATGTATACCTGATACTGAATATCGGCAAATGTATATCCACCCATATCGGAAATTTCTTTCATCGCACTGCTTTTATGAAGCTGAATTCCGATCGTAATCGGCGATTCCAGTACATCGATCTGCTGCTTGGGATATTTCTCCAAATTTTCTGAAACTCCGATTCCACCATCCTCCTTATCCAGATAGATCCACTTCTGATAGTAGGAAGCCGCTTTTTTATCCTCTTTATTTACAATATAACCTCCGGCATAGGAATATTCATTTCCATTCCACCCTTTCTTTTTCCCTGTTTCCGCAATGTAATACCAGCAACCAACCGGAACTCCGCGCACTTCATATATCCGGTTATCAGAACCATATACCGGATAATATCCTGCATCCGAATTATATTTTGTAACAATTCCTTTTCCGGATGCATCGGTTGTAAAGGTGCAGACATAAGCATCGGTTGATGTATCATTCTTTTTCCCAACCTTATACACATTATATCTGGCTCCCTGCAGACTATATGCATCCGTTTTGCCATCTGCTCCTGTAAGTTCCGGAGAGTCACTGGTTTTTTGAAGACTGAGCCCGCCCCGGACATTCTGAATGACAAACTCATATTCCAGCTGGTTATCTGTAATTTCATAATAATGGTCTATCGCGGGCAGATATCCTCTTGCCAGTGCCAGTTCAGCATCCTCATGCAGCATATAATAGCCCGGTGGCAGATTGTAGATATTCCGGCATGTGGATCCATCTATATCCTCTCCGGCATAATTACTTTTTGCTCCATAAAATCTGCCTTTTTCCGTAATATAAGTTGGCACACCTTTTCCTTTGGAATTAACCGTATATGTTCCGATCTTTACCGCTTTCCCCTCTGACAGATCTGCAAATGGCTCGTCCAGTTTATAAAGGTAAAATTTTATTCCTTTCAGATTACTCAAGGAACCATCACCAAGCTTTGTCAGATGCAGTTTTCCGGTTTTTAATTCACTTCCCCAGTTAATCACCATCTCCATTGCATATTCATAAAGCACACCTGCAAAGCAGGTCTGAATCTCTTTGTTGTCCGGGCAGACAGCATAAGCTGTAAACCCATCCCGTTCGGCAAAGGTCTTTGACAGTCTGCTCACACCCTTCTTATCCGTACCGGCAGTAAAGAAATATCTGCTTCCTGCCTTTAATACAGCTTCTTCTCCTGACCGGTATGCTTTCCAGTCCGTATCTGCAATCGAACCTTTCCAGTCCGTACATACCCACAGTTTAATATCTGTATCCGGCACTATGATACGAAACGCATTCTGACCTCCTGTGACCGTACGCATCTTCGTTCTTTTTGCATATACTCCATCCGGAGACACAGTGCTTAACAAACTCTCTTCTTCCATGTGTATGGTATACCGGTATTTCCATCGCGTCTCCGGCTGCCCCGGTGATATATCAATCTGCTCTGTCTTTGGAGTTTCTGTTCCGATCCGGATCTCTGCCTGTGCTCTCGTATATGGAACTTCTCCGCTCATGCTTTTTCCATGATGCCGGATAGCATTCAGATTATCCTGTAATGCGCTTTGAGACTGCCTGTTCTTATATCCCTGATACAATGCTTTCCGGATATCGGCTGTTAACAGTCCGCTGCCTGCATGTATATAACCATCTGTCGTATCATCACTGTATACAGTTGCTGCTGTTCCCTGCAAATGCTTTCCATCCGAAACATATTCTCCATACCACGGAACATCCAGCTCCTTGTCTCCACAATATACGGAAAACAGCTTCTCACAATCCGTAATACTATGATACCTGAAGATCCGGAAATCTCTGCAGGTATCTCCCGCTTTTGTTCTTCCCAGTCTGTATCCAACGACAAATTCTGAATATAACATCGGAAAGGACATTACCGTCGCCAATGCATCTATATTAAATATATACGACTTTTTCTCTTTCTTTATTTCTACTTTCATATCCGGAGTATATACATCTCTCGATATAGCATCTGAGATCGTAGCGATCTGTTTTGCCTGATCTTCATATGATAATGCTATATCCTGCGTGGTCATCGCATCTGCATCTTCCGAGGTTGCTCTGTCGGTATCTTCTGCAGCCACCCCATCTACAGCTTTCGCAGCCACCCCATCTGCATCTTCCACAGTTGCTCTGTCTGCATCCTCCGGAGTTGCCCTGTCTGCATCCGTATCCGTTGCTGTCGCATTCTTTTCAAACAACTGCGTTACCGCCTGCTCCGCATCTCCTCCCATGGATGCTGTCTGAAGGATCGCATGGAATGGCAGATTTATCAGCAGAAGAATTCCCACCAGTACGATCAGTAAAATTTTATTTCCGTATTGTTTCATATATTTCTGTCAGCTTCCCAGAAAAAGCTGTTTCCTCCTTCCTATATTTGAGCCCGCAGCTCATATTCTATATTCCCAAATGAAATAATATCTCCGGGCAATACCACTGCCGGATAGTCCACTCGCAGTGGATAACCATTTACATATGTCCCATTTGTCGAACCCATATCCTCCAGTACATATTTATGATTGACATATCGGATCCTGCTATGAACCCGACTCACAGACTTATCGGAAATACAAAAATCTGCCATATCCCCACGTCCGATCAATCTTGGAAGTGTATCCAGACAGATCACCGGATTCGATGTGGCTTCCGCTTGCCCTCCAACCGGAACTAACATGCATACCGGATCGGTTGCCGGAAGTATGGTTGTCTCCTGTTGTGTATCAACGGCTGCGGGTTGTCCATTTCCATCCGCTGCTGCCGGAAATATAGTTATATCCTGTTCCGGTATACAAGGTTCAACAACCTCCTCTTCTTTTCCAGTCTGATCTGTTAAGAACAGCTCCATCCAGACAAATAATTCCACTGCCAGTAAGATGCATACACCGAATAAAGGTTTCATATGTTGGATCCGTCCATTTGCCCGGTACTGCATCCATCCATAGCTGATCCCAAACAACGCCGTTGCAAGCATACAGGCAATAACGACCGTCTTATACACGATCGTCCGAACCGATGTCTTATCATCGTCAATGTCACTCTGTACTATCGTCCTGTTCCGGTTCGATTTCTTCCATTTATTCCGGTTTGGTTCTTTTCTCAAAAATGCAGCCAGTCCTGCTGCCTCTTCCTCTTCCTCAGTTTTGCCCGTTTCTTCCGTTCTATATATATCTGTATTTCCCGTACCATCTGTATCGCCGCTTTCTTCCGTGCGGAATTCTGTAAAAAAATCTACCAGCTTTTCAAGATCATAATTTGCATCCATGATCTTCTGATACAGATCATATACCCGGTCACTGCCCGCCCGGTCTGCATGATCCATCCTGCATATCATCTGATCTAACAGCCTCCGCATCTGCTCCCGGACCCCACTCTGATATCCCGGAAGATAGATAAAACCAAAGCATTTCTGCGCTATATCATAAAAGATACAATCTTCCACCAGGATCAGATTATTAACGGACAGCAAATATCTGCCAAGCTGGTGAAATACCATAACCAGTTCCTGAAACAGTTGTAATATAAGCACCGGAGTTATCGTGATCGTCTGCTCTATTACTGCAAATTCTGTCAGTCCGTTAACCTCATAACAAGGAATCGCATCTCCATCTATGAACATCACGTTAAATGGAAGAACATATGGGATGAAGTTGTTCTGAAGCATTTTGGTTTCATAGGAGACCTGATAATCGGTGTCGGTAAGCATCAGATATACATTTATCCCATCAGTGTCATAATGTTTTTCCATACAACTGCCACCTCCTGAGATTATTGCTGATATCCCGGATTTCTTTCTCAATCTTTACTTTTCTCTGTGTTGCCTTTTTATCTGTCAGCAGTCCAATTCCCGGGTGCAGCTCTTCATATTTGATAACTGCATCTATGGTTCCTGTTATACCGGAAAGTAACGCATTTCCAGAAGGACGAAAGCGCACGCTTGTTTCCAGTTCATCCAGATGCTGCATGGATGGCCTGACCATCTGATCTAACGCCTGATTCAATGTATCCTCTGCGCTGTTTCCACTTCCAGACATATATCGTTCCCGATTACAGACCACATGATATGCCTCGCCGGTTGCAATTCCGTTATTCAACTGCACAATCATCATATTGATAACAACAAATATAACAGTGATCACGATTGGCATAATAATGCACATTTCGATCACGATCGTTCCACGATCATCCTTTTTCCCAGAATTCATATCTTTCACCTTTCCTGTTCCTGCACCCTTACAAGAATTTCATCCGTTACCACAGTTGCTGCATGGTGGTATGCTTCCAACATTCTTTTGTTTGACACGCATAACCGTTCGTTTTAATCCAGAACAGGAAACAGAGAGATGGTATCGGTCTCCCGTCTCCGTTATATATACCGTTCCATCCGTCGTCCTGCCCTCCGCACACCGCTCACAAGGAGACAGATTCTGATACCTATCAGAAAGCTCTCCATCCGGAATCTGCCGGATCGTAAGTTTTATATGATAACAGGTTCTGCTGGTATGATAGGCCTCTCCGGTCTCCGTGATATAAACGTATTTATTTTCTTCTGTCTCATTATTTTCCAATTGCATACCGATAAATGCACGCTGCCGGATCTGTTCCTGAACCTTCCAGGTCAGTTCTCCAAAAAATGGGACATTGATCTGCAGTTTATATCGCAGCTTAAGATCAATGCAGCCATCTGCTTCACTGTAAGCTGATCTTGTAACCAGAATTCCTCCGGTTCCACCCACAATACAGGAAGCATCCACCGGGGATATATCCAGATAATGCTGCAGTCTTTCTTTTGCTGTCAGAACATTGACACCGTTCCCCGGTAAATCCACTGTTTTTTTATCCTGTACATATGAATACGCATATTGATATTCTGCCAGGCACTGTGCAGTGTCCTGCATGGCATCATAGACGATCAACCGTGTCTGCAACAGATTTCCCATCCAGAAAAACACAACTGCTGCCATGATAAAAAGCGGCAGGATCAGGGCTGCCTCCACCGTGGCACTACC
The DNA here is from genome assembly GCF_003481465.1 of Clostridium sp. OM05-9. Classification (NCBI taxonomy): domain Bacteria; kingdom Bacillati; phylum Bacillota; class Clostridia; order Eubacteriales; family Clostridiaceae; genus Clostridium; species Clostridium sp. OM05-9. The sequence continues at coordinate 77,024 of NZ_QULF01000007.1, read as the reverse complement.
CTCCTGCCTGTTCCATATACAAAATATCCTCTGAAAGAAAGGAATGGTCTTATACACTCTCTTACCATACTGTCTGCTCAAATGTTTTCTGTTCAGGTCTTGGAGAGACGGAGAAATACTTTTGATTTTATTATTTTTGGAAATGGAATATGCCACCGCATGGATAATAGACTGCAGCCAAAATATATAATAAGAGAGCATATAACACCATCCTTTCCATCTGATATTTCTATGTTTTATATTTAATAAACTGCACTGACCGAAGTTGCATACGACCGTTTTCCTTTTGTAATATCAATATCGATCGTAAATGCATCCACACAGTTTGTAATAAGAAATCCATCCTGGACAAGTGCAGTATTTAATTGAATCAGATCACACATCCGATAGTACATTCTGTTATTCTTCTCTGCTAATAACAGCATCAGAAACGCTTCATAATCCAGTCCTTTTTCTGTCTGACCGGATGCCGGCTCTACACTGGTGAGATTCCCTATATGCGCAAGATCCAGCTTCCAGTCTGCTGCCTTCTTGATCAGGGGAATCTTTCCTCCCGCCAACAATGTTCGTATCTCAAGTATCGTTTCTCCATAGGAAAAACAGGCTGCAAGCAGATATTTTGCTGCTCCATATGTAATGCCCGGTACAAGTGCAAGTGTCGCTGCCATACTGCTTATTTCCGCCATTTTCTCTGCATCCGATAACAGTACCGCCATATTAACCGGAAGTCTGTGAAGTATGATCTGGTTTACAACACAGGTCAGATTATCATAGTCATTGTCCTTCCCTGCGATCAGATATTCCACTTCACACTGGAATACGCAGTTATCCAACTCCGCGTCCGTAACATTTTTAAAGCACTCCATCGCGTAAAGAATCCCATTGATATCCGTGCCTAATTCCGATTTTCCTGTCCCACGAACCTTTCCAAGCTCTGCTTCCAACCGGTCAATATCCGAAAAAGAAGTGTCCATGCTCTCCTGAACATTTTCCTTTCCACATGCAGTCGATGGTACATCCTGCATGGATACTTTCGTTTGTGATACAGATTTTCCGGATGGAAGAACGAGCTGTAGCAATCCGATCCCAAGCTCCTGTTCCAACAGTTTTCTGGGATCCTCTCCCTGCCAGTTACCTTCCTGTTCTGTTTCCTCGCTCTTTCCATTCCGTATCTCCTCTGCTATCTCTTCGGCATCCGCATTGTCATATGCCAGATCTTCGCTTATCGTTTCCAGTGCCTTTGTTTCCAAATACAGCGTCATATATTCCTCTATCTGTTTTTTTAAGTCATAGCAATCATCAGCAACCACCGTTCTCACATCTGTCAGGCAGGCATCCTCTACAGCAAATCCATAGCCGGAGAGTGTATAGTCCATATAATCAGATACCCGTTCCTCCAGCATTCCTTCACCATAACCCATATAGCTTTTATCCAGTAATAACAGGTGATACCGATCAAATATCCGGGACTGGTACTCTGCCTGTATATGGAGGGATGCACCACGGGCAGCTTCTGCCACCCGTGCCCTGTTCATGTAGATCCCTGTAATCTCAACTGCTGCCAGAAATAATCCCAGCAGGCTGACCAGCACCAGACTTAAAAATACTGTAATCTGTCCGTTATTTTTCAAATCTGCAGAGTCTCCTTACTAATAAATCTTCTTCGCACTCTTACCGATCGAGGTCCAGATCTTGTTCACAAGACTTGTAATCTTCTCCTGAAAGATAAGTACCATGGCGATCAATACAACTGTGATCAAAAGGATCTCTACAACTCCCATTCCACTTTCATCTAATAAAAAATTCTTCACATTTCTCATACTCTTTATTGTCAGCAATGACTATTCCACTGCCGTTTCCTCCTTCTTTTTGTTCTTTTAAAATCCCAGCAATGCCGGGGCTATCACTATGATCATTACAATTCCTAACTGAAGAATCATCGGAAATAAAAGCTTTGTTCCCGCCTCTTCTCCTTTTCGTTTTGCCAGCTCCTTTTTTAACTGCAATGCAGCAGCCTCCTCTTCTGCCAGCAGATTCAGGATATCCCTTGTCCCTTTTTTGATATTCTGTGACAAAAGAGTAAATATCTTCTGATAAACCGGAAGGCCCAGCCGGTTGCTCAGCCGGTAATAGCCTTCTGTTTCCGGAATTCCCGACTGTATCTCATTCAATGTATAATTCAGCTCCTCTGCCAGAACCGGGCTGTCACTTTGCACCACAGCTCTACTCAGAGACCCCTTCACCGTTAATCCGGCTCCCATATAAAGGCTCATCAGATCCACAAAAGATGGGTACGCCATAAGCAACTCCTCATTTCTCTTTTTCTCCTTCGTCCGTATATCCGAATATTCTTTATAGACGAGCAAAATACTGAATATCCCTCCAAGAACAAATACCAGTACCGGAAGCCGCATCGTACCGGTATGCTGCAGATGATATCCCGCAACTGTCTCCGGAAGAACCAATGATGAAGTATCTGACTTACGCTGTAGCATATCTAACGCCTCCTGAATCGTCTCTATTGCCTTTTCCGTCTCATTCTTTTCCCTGCCTGCAACCTTTACAGGATAGTTTCTGGATGCCGAAAAATCTTCATAAGACAGAGTTGCCACCAGATTTACAAGAACCGGTTCATCCAGCCGATGATCAATGATCTCGCCTCGGTAATCAACAATATCGCTTTCATCTTCAATCTCCCATGAAACCCGGAGTCCCAGTTCATCAACAGAATCGATCAGCTCCAGATCCTCCGTAATATGATCTGCATTCTCGTTTGTTCCCAAATATACGGAATCAATGTAAGCAAATCCTTTATCAAAAGCCTCTTCAATGCTCTCTGCATCATAGGTCAACGGAAGCACATCCACAGATATCATCTGCTTTTCACCATTGATCTCTGTTTCCAACTGCGTGACTGTTTCATCTCCACCGTAGGATTCCCTGTTCAATACAATCGAAGTCTTTGTCCGGTTCATATATACTGCCAGACCAACGGATAAGACCAATGTTCCAAAAAATACCAGCAGACTGTTCGACAGGATTCGGATACAATATTCCTCACATAACCGAGTCAGTTCATCCTCCGGTACAACATGGATCTTTCGCATCCGTTCCCGGATCGTTCTCATATTCAAAAACCTATGTATCTTCCGGTACAGAAAGCTGCCAACCGGTCTTTTTAATTCTCTCATCATCCATCACACTCCAATATTGATCAGTTTTCTGCTCCAGAAATATGAAATGATTCCTGCCAGCAGACATAATGTCATCACGATCCGACCTGCCACTCCTTCATATAAAATACAGATATAACTCTGGTTCACCATACGAAGATATCCAATGATCAGAAAAGGAATGACCAGCATGATCCTCTGTTCATACCGTTTTGCTGCGATCATAGTCGCAATCTCCATTTCCACTTCTACCTTTCGGGCAATTCCAGCCGCAGTCGTTTTCATGATCTGTACCATATTGCCGCCTGTCCTTTTTGCCACAGCAACCAGTTGGGAAAAATTATGGATCTCGCGGATACCGGAGCGTTCTCCAAAATCCGCAAGAACATCTTCTATGTTCTTATGTAAGCGGATCTCATGCATGATCAATACAAGCTCCCGGACGATCAGCGCATCTTTTCCGTATGTCCGTGTCAGCTCCTCATGTGCTGCTATAAAAGCATTCTCAAATGAATATCCGACGCTGAGACTGGCGGCAAGTGCCTGCACCATATCCTTAAACTGAAGATATAATTCCTGCTGCCTCCTCTTCCTTTTGTATTCTTCAAACAGCCTTCGCACATATACACCCGTGGGCAGCATCAGAATCAGCGGAAGAAATGAATCATAAAATATAATGCATACCACTGCTGCCGCAACCAGATATCCCATTCCAAAAACAATGTTTTCCATCAAAGATAACCGGTATCGTGTATAATCTGTTTTCACATCCTGGCCCCTCCTTTCCTATTCCAGCCCTGCCCGTTTCAATTTCTCCTTGTTCTGCAAAGCTGCCTTCTTTTTCAAATATCCCTGAACGGTTTTCCTGCCCTTCTCTGCCTGTTCTTCAAATTCATAAAGTGACGTCAACTGAACCTGTCCATTCTCTATTCCTGTTACTTCACAGATCTCTGTTACCTTTCTGGATCCATCCCGGAGTCTTCCCAGATGAATGATAATATCCACAGCCGAAGCGATCTGCCGCCTAACAGCTTCCATCGGAAGTTCTATTCCCATCAGCACCATAGATTCCAGCCTTGTGATCATGTCATATGCTGAGTTTGCATGGCCGGTCGAAAGGCTTCCATCATGCCCGGTATTCATTGCTGTCAGCATATCGATCGCTGCCGAATCCCGGACTTCACCTACGATCACCCGGTCCGGCCGCATACGAAGACTTGCCTTGATCAAATCCCGTATCGTGATCGCATTTTCGCCTTCCACATTGGAATTTCTGGTTTCCATCCGTACCAGATTCTCCACATCACGCAACTGCAGTTCTGCCGAATCCTCGATCGTGATGATCCGTTCGGTCTTTGGTATATAATCCGACAGCGCATTCAGGAATGTCGTCTTTCCTGCTCCCGTTCCTCCTGATACAAATATGTTGTATCTTGCCTTTACCAGCAGCTTCAGGAATCCGGCAGTTTCCTCATCTAAAGCCCCAAGTTCAATCAGCCTTTCCATCGTCATTTTCTCTTTTGGAAACTTACGGATCGTCATGGTCGGTCCATCAAGGGCGACCGGTGGCAGCACCACATTCACTCTGGAACCATCCGGCAGTCTGGCATCTACGATCGGGACTGCTTCGTTCACTAAGCGGTTACATCCGGCTACGATCTGCTGAATAATCGATGCCAGACGATCTTCGCTCTCAAAGCTCTGGGAAAAGGACTGAATACGTCCATCTTTCTCTACAAAGATCTGATCGTACCCATTGATCATGATCTCCGTTATGCTGTCATCCTCTAACAAATCTGATAACACATCCATCCGTCTGACCGCATTGAACAATTCCTTTCTCAACCGAATCCGTCCTTCCAGACTGACATATCCGATATCCGGATGTTCCAGAAGCGATCGGTCGATCAGTTCCAGAACCTTCTCATCTATGATCTCCTGAGACATATCCAGTTCTTCCAGAACGTGCTCTTTTAATTTCTTTCTGTCCTCTGGGCTTATATCCCCACCAGCCTTCCCGCCAATTGCATCATCTCCGCACTGTCATATGCATGATCCGGTACAACGACCTGCTGCATCCGCATGACTACCTTCTGTAATTCCTGTTTCTCCAACAATCTTTGAAATGCCGCAACCTTTTCTTCTGCATACCCGCCATCCAGAACCGGAACAAATACATGATCGAACTCACCAAGTATCGTAATATCTCCAAGCACGCTGCCATCAATATCAAATACGATCGTTGTGTATCGTCCATATGCAATCAGCTTCTTTATGAACCAGCTCACATCCGACCGGTTCAGTTCTCTGATATCCAGATATACTTCCGGTGACGCGATCATGCTAATCCCTCCTTCCACAACCACACTTTTATCCAGATATTCAAAAATCTGCCCTGATTGTATTCGGATCAAATATGCAAGCTCAGACATACCACAAGTCTTATCCGTTACTGTCTCCGAAGTTTCCTGCTTCCTTTCTCCATATGCTTCCATCCCGATATACAGCCCACCACGTACCTCGTCCATCAGGCAGATGCTTTTTGCCAGTCTGGTCTTACCCGACCTGCCGATTGGGGAGATAACTGCATAAGTCGCAAATAACTCCCATTTTCCTTCTGCCTCCTCCGCTTTTATGATCCGCAACACCCGCTTCAGTATTTCTTCCACACTCAGATACCGGTAAATTGCTTCTTTCTCCGTCTTATCCGGTGCCTGCTCCGCCAGCTTGATCGTACAAATATTTTTTCCTTCCGGAAGTCCTACGATCACAGGCATCATGCTTTCTTCATACAACAGCGCATCTAATGTGTGCTCCTTCAGATAATTTTCCAATCGTTCTTCTGTCGAAAATGCCATTGCGAAGAATGGATTTCTTTTATCTGCATTAATGTAATTCATCAACCCGATCACATAGTTTGATTCCATTCCAACTATGCCAAGTTTTAACTGCCGCACTTTTTCCTCCTTTCCCAGCTTCTTTCTTCAAATATCAACCCCATTGGCAATACAACAGACATCCCAGTAATATTGCCATGGAAAAATGGATCTTATTCCTTCGGTGCCGTCTTCGTCTTCGATGCTTCAGCCATGGGATCCATACATTCTTTACCATATACAGCAAAGACAAAACCCCACCAAACAGAAACGAATACAGAACGATCCGCCAGACCTCCATTCCGATAAATGCACCAAGGGCTGCAAACAGCTTGATATCTCCGGCTCCCAGGAATCCAAATTGATACAGAAGGAACAGCAATGCAACCGGAAGGACAATACCAAGTACCACCTGTATGCCTCCCATTCTCCAGCCCTCTCTCTGGATCGTCACAAATATCCCGGTTTCCATCCCGATCAATACCAGCCAGTTCGGAATCCTCCATGTCTTGAAATCCAGAACTACTGCTGCACTTACCAACAGGATCATTAATGTCTTCTCAAAAACAAACGCTGTATCACTCTCCTTTTTTTCATTTTTCTGATGTCCTGCCATCAGCGTATCCATACGTTACCATCCCGAAAAAACATTGTAAATACGCAGAAAATAAACTAATTTTTACCATTCTTAACTTGACACAATCATTTAATATCTGTCAGTTTTGCACACATTTATCTATCCCTTTTCAGGCAACAAAAAAAGACCTGGCGTAACAGATCTTTTTCTGATTCTTATGTAATTTCTGAAGTTTGTGCTTCTTTTTGTCATATACGCATTTTGCAGATATTTATCTGGATTTTTGCATTTCTCTGACCTTATGCACTCACTACCGGGATACTTCTTCATTCTGCGGAACCGCTTCCGGCTGGGATGTCGGTGCAACTGCAGGTACGGATTCCTGTACAGGTCCTGCCTGTGGAGCAGGTGCAGGATTCTGCTGTGGTGGCATCTCATTCATCTGTGGTGCCATACCCTGTGGTGGCATTCCGTTCATCTGTGGTGCCATACCCTGTGGTGGCATTCCGTTCATCTGTGGTGCCATACCCTGTGGCGGCATTCCGTTCATCTGTGGATTATACATGCCCTGCTGTGGCATTCCATTCATCTGTGGTGCCATACCCTGTGGTGGCATTCCGTTCATCTGCGGTGCCATGCCCTGTGGCGGCATTCCGTTCATCTGTGGATTGTAGCCTTGTGGTGGCATTCCATTCATCTGTGGATTGTACATACCCTGTGGTGGCATTCCGTTCATCTGCGGATTATACATACCCTGTGGTGGTGTCTGCTGATACTGATTGCCACTGTTCATGATACGGTGTTCCTGTTCTTCTACTTCTCTGTATTCCTTCTCCAGAGCTGCAATATTCTCTAATCCCTTTGCAGCACTGTCAAACAGATGCTTGATCTCCTCCGGTGCTTCTTCCTTGTTCAGGTTGTAATAATATCTTCCGATCTCTGTATAGATTCTGTCAAGATTGGAATTCTCAGATGAGATCTTGCCTTTTATCTTTGTCTTCTGTGCAGCACACTTTGTGCTGTCAACTGCCTGATTAGCTAATGACTTTGTCTTTTCAAATGCATTCTGAAAAAAATTACCTGCCATTGTCAAATGACCTCCTTATGTTAATCATCAATATATTTGTTCAATGTCTCAACAACATCGTTCAGATTATATGGTTTTGCTATGTAATCATCCAGTTTATTCTCAAGAATACGTTCCTTATCACCAAACATGGCTCTTGCTGTTACTGCGATAATTGGAAGTCTCTTTCTCTTCTCTTTCTGCTCGATCTCACGGATCTCCTGTGTAGCTGCGATACCATCCATAACAGGCATCTGTACATCAAATAACGCTGCATCGTAAATCTTCTGCTTGAAGAGTTCAACTGCTTTCTGACCATTCTCTGCAATATCGTAAGAGAAGCCTGCCATACCAAGTAACTTACCGATTACCTGCTGATTAACCGGTTCATCCTCAGCTACAAGGATTCTTGCCTTGCTGTGTGCATTGATTGAAAATACAGCCGGTTCTTCTTCCTGCTCAATCTCTACTGATGCATCATCCGATGCCTTTACAACCTTCATAGGTACTTCTACGATGAACGTAGAACCAATGTCTTCCTTACTCTGAACCTGAATATTGCCACCCATCAGTTCAACGATCTGCTTTGTGATTACAAGGCCAAGGCCGGATCCACCATATCTTCTTGTATCAGAAGAATCAACCTGGCTGAAACGGATAAACAGCTTGCTCATGTTAGCCTCTGAAATACCAATACCGGTATCTGCAACTGCCATACGGATCTTAACCTTATTTTCCCCTTCCATATCCATGGATGCGATCTTAACACGTACACTTCCCTCTGACGTAAACTTGATCGCGTTTGATAACAGGCAGTTTAATACCTGCTGAATTCTCTGTCCATCGCCCTTTACCAGCTTTGGAATATTGTTTCCAAATGAACAGTCGAGCTGTAACCCCTTATTATTTGCAAGTGGTACCTGAGCAGCAACCGTCTCCTCGATCGCCTGTTTGATATCAAATGTTTCTTCTTTGATCTTGTACTTTCCTGCTTCCAGCTTACTGATATCAAGGATATCATTGATCAGTCGGAGCAGTGTATCCGCACAGTTCTTTGCTGTTACAAGGTTATCTCTGTAATCTGCCTGAAGATCATCAGCCATCAGTGTAAGCTGGAGCATACCCAGAATACCATTGATAGGTGTACGGATCTCATGGCTCATATTTGCAAGGAACTCAGCCTGTGTCTTATAGGCTGCATTCGCATCAACAATTGCCTTGGACAATTTGTTCTCTGTATCTTTCTGATCTGTGATATCAATAACCACCATGTTAATGTAATCTGCTTCTGACTTATACATTACGGTGTTAAATACCTTCTGAAGAGATTCCATTGTGATCTCAACATCCATCAGATCTCCTTCTTTTGTTCCGGAGTTATTATATGCCGTAAACCAGGCATTGATATCCTGAAGGACCTCGATCTTGCTTTCTTTCAGGTTCTTGCCGGTGTAATCACTGACATCCAGCTTGAAATACTCACCAAAGATCTCGTTTGCATCTACGATCTGATAACTGACACCATTTACAGGATCATCTATGATCTTTGCCTGTGCAAAACCGATTGGCAGGTTCATAAATAACTTTTTATATTTATCTCCCTTTCCGCCACTTCCACTCGTACCGTCACCACAGATGATGAATACTCCTCCAAATGTTACAACTGCAGCAAGTATTCCAACGATCAGAGCACCCACTCCTACACCTGCAACACCTAAGATACCTGCCAGAAGACCAAGTACCGCACCGGCTGCTGCGACCGGTTTCCAACCCAACTCCTTAATTTTCTCCATTGATGCACCTCTATTTCTACTTTTTTGAATCTAATACTTTGACTCCACATGTTATTATATTATAAATGAATGTTAAGGTCAACGAGATGATAAAAAAACCTATAGATTTTTCATAAAATCTATAGGCCTTTTTTGATATTTTTTACTAGATATCACTAATGCACTGATTACACTATCTCCAGGAATCTGGCAGATATAAACAAATTTCAAGGTTCCATATGCCCTGTTTTTTATATATGTTATACATCTGTCAATTCCCGGCTCACAAAAGCGTACGCATTATGGTTATAATGCCTGTTTTTTATTTTGGATCGTTATCAAATACATCCTTCAGGATCTCATCTACATGCTTATAATAATCATCATCTAAAGTCTCCGGTTCTGTCTGCTCCACCGCTTCATCTACTGACAGGCTCCGGTCGTCCGGTTCTGGCAGATCACTTGTTGCATCCGACTCCGTTTCATTTATGCCGGCACTCTGTGTTCTGCGTTTTCTCCTGCCTGATGTTTTCTCCGCGTTCCGGTTCTGAAGCTGTCTTCTTCCACACAGGAAGCCAAACAGCAGCCAGCATGCAAAGGTAAGGATCAGTCCAAGTTTCAGACCAGGTGGAAAATATTTGAATTCGATCACATGATCACCCGCAGCAAGCTTCAATGCAATAAATGCATTTCCAACCTTGTCAATCTCATATTTTTCGCCATCGACATATGCTGTCCATCCGGCATCATATGGGATCGATGTGAACAGCAGTCCCGGATATGAGATCGTAATATAACCCTTCACATATCCATCTTCCATCTTTCCGATAAGAAGCTGCTGGCTCTGCAGGATATCATATGCCTGAAGGAAGGATTCCCAGTTCATATCTGCAACGATCAGCCGGGCAGTTCCTGTATTTGCCTGGGTATCGCGGAAACAATACTCAACCGTTACCTTCTGTCCCTTTACCAGATGTCCGACATGATAGGTCTGATTCTGAAGTCTTTCATAATTCTTCTCTTCATTGTCAATATAGATACGAACCTTGTTGATACCGGAGCAATTCGCCATGATATAAATATCATTCGTCTCATCCGTAATATCAAAGCTCAACTGGAAGTTACAGGTGCTGCTATCGGTACGCTTGTATGAATAATACTCACTCAGATCTCCCTGACGCGTTACCTCACAGTTATCACTGTATGTGGATACCTCCGGATATAATTCAGAGAATACTCCCGGCACACCGGTAGACAGCTTCACAAACTGGTTCAGCGTCTCAAACATATTTCCGATATCGCCATCATAATCCAACAGATCATTATTGACCATATAACCAAGGCTCAATGCATACGGATTCTCGTATAACCGTATACCATCCACCTCATTTACATAATTCACATCAAAATAATTATACTCGCCATCCCTCTGAAGCAGATATTTTATACCAAGCAGGGAATTGGATACTGTATTTCCACCATCAAACAGAAACTCATTTGCTCCTGTGTAATATCCCAGATCATGCATCATATCAACCAGATCTGCAGATACTGTCGATCCAAACAGACAGACGCTTTTCAGATTATAAAAGGTCGGTTCGTCTACGATCTTTGTATTCATCATCTCTACCCGGTATGGCTTATCCTTGCAGTCCAGATAATCAATTGCATTCCGGATCTCCGATTCCAGACCAAAATACTGACTGATATCTACATAACCATTGCTGTCATATCCCTTAATTCCATTGATCGTTGTCTCAACCAGACAGACAATCAGAAGCACATAGGATATGATCCGTTTCCACATACCCTTCGTCAATGTGAAGCCGACCATGCATACTGCGTATGCTGTTATAAAGATCTCTGTCCATAACAAAGTTTCCTTTTCCAGTGTACACTTCTTTGTCGCCAGGATCAGGAATGCATATCCACAGGCAATTCCAAGCATAACTGACAGGATATCCTTCTTCTGAAGCTTCATCAGCACTTCACAACACATGGCAAGTAGCAGGAAAATGAACAGAAATGAAAAACGATTCGGGATTCCATACTGATCATGGAAGCCATGCCAGATATAATTCAAAAGCTGGTTGTTAAAACTTGCAAATATAACTACAAGTATGATCACATTTTTAACCTTATCCCACAGCTTGATCCTACGGTTCAGCAGATATACAAACAGCAGAACAAAACAGATCGTTCCACAGTATATATTCAGCCCGCCGTCAAATTGCTGGTTCTTGATCGGCTTTGTCAGATAAAAAAGCTGTTTGATCTGATCCCAGATGCTTCCATACCATTCTGCTTTCGGAAATACACGGTTTGCCGAAGCGGTTGTATTCAGTCCAAGGTACGCCGGAATCAGAAGAAATGCTGCCATTCCGGCCGCCAATAAGGAACAGCCCGCTAAACGGAAACCATCCGTAAAGAATTTCTTTATGCTCTTATGATTGGTCAGCAGGAATTCCATAACGAGGAAAATACAGATCATGAAACAAATATAATAATTACACATCAATCCATAGAACAGGGACAGCACATATAACTTATAATTCCCGGTTTCTGTCATCCGTTCAAAGCCCGCCATAATAAGCGGAAGGATCAGGATGCAATCCATCCACATTAAGTTCCAGGAATAACCGATAATATAATTGCTTAATGCATATGCCGTTGAAAAGATCAGAATCACTGCCTGATATTTCCCCTGTTCCTCACATTTTTCCCGCATATAATAAGCAAATGACATACCGGATAAAATGATCTTGATTCCGATAAACAAGCTCATCGCAATATAGATATGCTCCTGCTTGAACAATACCACAAGGAAATTGATCGGGCAGGCAATATAATAGGCAATGATCGACAGCATATTGCTTCCAAGACCGATATCCCAGGTATAAAACAGACTTCCTTCATTTTGAAGCTTATCATAATAATCAGAAAAAAACGGAAGGTACTGATGCAGGCTGTCCACCATGGTCAGACTATTCCCGCCAAATGGTCCGATCTTTTCTGCTATCCATACTCCCAGCAGGAAACAAGCCGGAAGCAGTCCGGCAAGAAGAATAATATAGTTTTTCTTCATAAACAACCGTATAGACGGCTTTTTTTTCTTAAAGACGAAACATTTGCCAAATACATAATTGATCACAACTACAAAGAACTGAATAATGATCTTGGATAAGAATTCATTACAGCGGAAGGAATCACATAACAGATTCGTTCCAACTACTTCGACCAGCATGGCAAGAAGCCTGGTTCCGACAAAGGATATAAATTCCCGGCTTAAAGTCACGGCATCCTTCTTACTACTCTCCGTAAATACAAAAAACTTATTTGCAAAAAATGCAAACAGGATCGCCAGCGATATCGCTATGACATTCGCTCCGCTTCTGGATAAGCCGGTGAACATCCGCAGAAGATAAAATGAAACAATATTTACAACTGTCGTGGCTCCACCCGCTATTACATATCTTACAATCTCTTTTTTTAATAACTTCTTTATTGTGTCCATAACTATAACTCTCTTATATCAGTGCAGCCGAACAGATACCCCTGCCGGCTGCATGTTCATGTGTGTGTATTCTTTTTTTATTTTGTATTACCCAGACCTGACAGCAGATAGATCAATGGAGAATTCCAGTAGATTGTTATCTCATTACAGGAAAATGACTGTGCATTGTCTGCATAGCGGCTCTCCGGTGCTTTGCCCAGAAGAACAGCCTTCGCATATGGATCTTCCAGATTACTGTCTGCTCCGCCAACTAACATACCCGGCATTGCTACATCTAATACCTGAGATGGTCTGTGGTGTGGATGAAGCGGAGTTCTTGTACCAAAGCCTGTTACATAACAATAGCCGACTGCATTTCTTCCAAGCAGGTAATCTCTCTGATAGGAAGCATATTTTACATAGTCTGCATCTGGCTTCAGCTTGTTTGCCATCAGAAGTAACATTCCCTTATTTGCAATGTTCATATTACTTCCCCATGCAAATGTCTTAGTTGGTGATACCCATACGCCAAAACCATTGTCTTTGATCTGTTCTACCGTCTTATCTACTTCATTGAAGAACAGTTCGTTTGCCTTAGCTGAACCGCCGTCATACTTAATATAATCGTACAGGGCATAATATCCGACATCTGCCCATCCAAGTCCGTAGTTTACAATATCGTCGCCCTCAATGATCGCATCGGCTGCTTTCTTATAGGAATCATCTCCGGTTGCTGCATACAATTCTACTGCTGCCCAGATTGCTTCATCACGGAAAATGGTATCCGGATATTCACCGGTTACAATATCATCTGGATTGGAGAATCCGTGCGCATCCATGTTGCCACTCAGATATTCGTATGCTTTCTTTGATGCTTCCAGACATTTTGCTGCAAAATCTGCATCGTATTCTTTATATAGAACAGACGCCTTTGCCATAACAGCTGTAAAATCTCCGGTGGCTGTATTTGAGATCGGACATGCGATCAACTGTGCTGTTTCTTTCTCCGGCATAACCGTCTCAGGAAATACATCACAGGTTACCTTGTGATATACACCACCATTGTCATCCTGCATTTTAAGCATCCAGTCCAGTTCATATCTTGCTTCATCTAAGATATCCGGAACACCGTTTCCGCTTTCCGGAATACCAATATCATCTGCCTTGTATCCATTATCCTCGTATGTCATAAACAGATCCTGTACCGTCTTGGCACCGGATACAACATAACGGCCATAATCTCCGGCATCATGCCAGCCGCCTGTCACATCGATCTTCTTATCAGTCCCGTATACAACCGCTTCTCCTGTATGGCAGGCAGGATGTGCAAATTCGCCTGCAATGCTGCTGTCAAGTTCTGCTCCACAACGCTGGTTATACAGCATCAGTACAACATCCTTATACAGGTCACCATAGATATCATCACCGATCTTGAACTCTGCGGATTCTTCTCCATCATCTGTCTTGATCTTATAGGTTCCTGCATCCTTTACGGATGAGAAATCTGCCTGCTTGCAGAACATCTCTGATGGTGGATCGTAGGTAGCTTCTTCCGGCAGATCTGCTGAATATACGGACTTGTTTGATGTTACATCTATTACTTCAAATGACTTTGCATTTTTTCCGATCACAGTAGCAACCTTGGAATCGCCGGTCAGATAACCAACCTGGTTCACATTGATAGCCATAGGATCCGGTGTTGCTTCTACCTGCTGTGCACCGGAAGCATCAACTGCCTCTAATAAGATATTATCAAAATAAATATTATGCTCTGCTTCGTCTCCGGTCATACCTTCCTGCTTTCCCATATTAAAGCAAAGACGAGGTGCAGGATCGGATTCCTCTTCCATTGTAAACTGTGCTGTAATATGCTGTGTTTCCGGCCCGATTGTGATCACATCACTGGTATATGCATGATAATCTCCGCCATTGATCTGTAATCTCCATTCGATCGTACGCTCAATATCGCATCTTACATCAAAGGAATATTCATAAACGCATCCCTGATACAGACGAAAGCCATCGTAATAGATCTGGTTTGCATAATCCGCACTTCCTGTCTTTTTAATGTTGATGTGAAGCTCTCCATCCTCATTGGTCATTTCTTCATTTCCACCATTCGTATAGGTGTGGAAACCATCCGTATCCTTATCATCAAAATTGATATTGATGACTTTATCACCATCTGAAACACCCAGTGCCTCTGTTGTTGGCTCCTCTGTTTCCTCTTCGGTTGCCTTCTCCGTTGTCGTTTCTTCTTCCTCAGTGGACTCGGCTTCCGTCGTAACCTCTGTCGTCTCAGCGGTCGTTCCATCTGCATCTTTCTTTGTACCACTGCAGCCTGCAAGCAGTGACATGGTCATCGCCGCAGTCAGACAAAGAACAGCAACTTTTTTCATTTTTCTCATGTTTTATTATCCCTCCATATTTTCTTTATGTACGATACCTTCTCAACTGTACATATATTTATAACACGTCGCCTCCCGGCTCCATATGTCTTTCACTTTTATACCATAACAATTAGCCAGCTCTTACTGCTCCGGATACCGCACGACATCCTGATACCGCATATGTCCGCCAAAGATATCAAGTGCGCTTCCGATTGTAAAATCAACCCGGTTTCTGCCAAGCAGCTTCAGTTTATCCAGATCCTCAAAGGACGCGATCCCGCCTGCATAGGTCACAGGGATCCTGCCCCAGTTTCCAAGCAGCTCGGCAATATGTGTCTCGATTCCGGACGCCTTACCTTCCACATCCACCGCATGGATCAAATATTCATCGCAGTAACCGGCAAGCATATCCAGTGTTCCTTCCGTCATTTTTACCTTTGTGAACTTCTGCCAGCGATCTGTCACGATATAATAACCATCCTCGCATCGTCTGCAGCTCAGATCCAGTACCAGATGATTCTTGCCAACTGCCCGTCGGATGGCTTCCAGATTGTCATAGTTGATCTCTCCATTTTTAAATACATACGATGTAACAATCACATGGGATGCCCCCATGTCAAGAAACCGTCCGGCATTTTCCGCATTGATACCGCCACCGATCTGCAAGCCTCCCGGATATTCCGTAAGTGCCAGCTCTGCCTGATAGCAATCCTCCTCATAATACTCGCTTCCCGCCGGATTCAACAGGATAATATGTCCACCCTGTATACCCGCATCCTTATACATCCGGGCAAATGCTGCGCCATCGTACTCAGATACAAAATTCTCTTTTGCAGCATTTCCTTCATCCTGAAGGCTGCTGCCAACGATCTGTTTCACTTTTCCATTATGTATATCGATGCATGGACGAAATTTCATATTTTCTCCCAGGCAATATGCCTTTTTTCATTTTTATATCGTTACAATGTCTGCAAATACAAAGTGTCCACAGACATTGTTTATTCTAACACAGAACCTTCTATAATCCAAGTGTCATATAAAAACCTGCGGCAGTTGTCCATTTCATGCGAGCTCAGATCATGACTCATAACTTACACAAATAGAAAAGGCCGATGCAAGCTCATCGACCTTCTCCTATACATATCACTCCGACATAGACCTGTTCCACGCCAGCCTCCTGTAATGCTTCCGTACATGCCTGCACTGTCGCACCTGTCGTATAAATATCATCTATTAATAAGACCGTCTTCCATTCCGCCGGAAGTGCCCGGACCTCTAATGCCTGTTTTATATTATTTGCACGTTCAAGCGGTGATAATTCCTTCTGTGGTGTCGTATCCGACACACGGAGCAGATGTCCGTTATCTACCGGAATATCCAGTCTCCGTCCTACCACATCTGCCAACAGCTCCGCCTGATTATATCCCCGTTTCCGTAATTTACTTCTGTGAACCGGTACGGGCAAAATGATCTGCAGCCGTTCTGCAAGTCCCGCTTTCCGGATCCGTTCTGCAACAAGACTTCCATAATATTCCACATATTCCCGTTTATTGTGATATTTGATCGCGAGCACACTGGATGCGACCGGTTCCACATACCGGAAGACCGGATATGCCCGTTCAAAGCTCCGGGTATGCGTCCTGCAGTCTGCACAGTATTCCAACTCCTCGTCATCCAGACTTTTTCCACATTTCATACATGTGGGTTCTGTCACATATGGCAGCAACTCATGTTTTCCGCAGATTCCTTTTGCACCATACGGCATAACCTCATCACAGATTGGGCATCGTCTTGGAAATACCAGATCTATCATTGCCCGGTTCCATTTGTTCTGTATCTGCATATATAGCCCCCTTTATTGCTTTTCCTGTTATATCATGTGCTTCGCACATTCAATGCATTCGGAAATTATCCCTCTCCTGATTTATGCCAGTTCTACCAGTCGTTCTGCAAATGTCGTATACCGCTTCTGTTCGTCGATATTATCAATCATCGTCTTAACCAGACCTATATTGCCTACGATCACAACACCCTTTCTTGCCCTTGTAACTGCCGTATAGAGCAGATTCCTGTTCAGCAGCTTTGCCGGACCTGTAAGAAGCGGAATCACCACGACCGGATACTCACTTCCCTGTGATTTGTGTATTGTGATAGCATATGCATGTTCCAGTTCATCAAGCTGGGAGTAAAGGTAATCTACCAGTCTTCCATCATCATATTCGACAACAATCTTCTGATCAAACTCATCAATCTCTTTTACAAAACCGACATCCCCATTGAATACACCTACCCCCTCTTCCTTCACGAAGCGTCCTTTTGCATCCATGATCTTCCATTCCAGCTTGTAATTGTTCTTGATCTGCATGACCTTGTCACCCTTACGGAATACAACGTCATTTTTCTCTTTCTCCGGTATGCTTCTGTTCGGTGGGTTCAGGATCTCCTGCAGCCGTTTATTCAGATTCTCAACACCCAGCTCATACTTCCGCATCGGAGTAAGCACCTGAATGTTCATCGGATCGACCTGGAAGAACCCAGGCAGACTGTCTAAGATCAGATGTTTCAATTCTGCGATAATATCCTGTGATCCCTGTCTTGGTATGTAGAAGAAATCCCGGCTTTTATTATTGATCGCAAGCTGTTTTCCCGCATTGATCAGATGGGCGTTCGTGATAATGTCACTGTTCTCGCCCTGTCGGAATATCTTATCCAACACTGTTACGGAAAATACTTCCGAACGAATGATGTCCTTTAATACATTTCCCGGTCCAACAGATGGAAGCTGGTTGGAATCCCCTACCAGCACCAGTCTGGTTCCCGGCATGATCGCCTGCAGTAAACTGTAAAACAGGCTGCTGTCTACCATCGACATCTCATCTATGATAATTACATCCGCTTCTAACGGATTGTTTGAATTTCTTGCAAATGTATAGGTGGAACTGTTTCCTTCTTCATCAATCCCGCCACCGGACAGTTCCAGAAGCCGGTGGATCGTCTGTGCCGTATATCCGGTTGCCTCGGTGATCCTCTTTGCAGCGCGTCCGGTCGGTGCTGCAAGCAACAGTTCCAGATTCAATTTCTCAAACATCTTGATCATGGCATTGATCGTTGTTGTTTTACCCGTACCCGGTCCACCTGTGATCACTGCCACGCCGTTATTGACTGCATTCTTGATCGCAAGTTTCTGTTTTTCTTCCAGTGTAATCTTCTCTACTTCCTCGATCTGTGCAAGCATCTTATCCAGTGGACGATCCTCTGATGTAAAATCCAGATCGATATCTGACAATATTCTTGCTGAATTCAGCTCAATATAATAATTTGCCGCAGCATAGACCGCAATTACAGCTCCGTCAAGCTCCTTTACGATCGCCTTGCCTGCCATCTGAAGCTCTATAATCTGGCTTCCGATCTCATTTTCCAGTTCTTCATTATATGGCACATTGTCATCCACCAGAAGTGAATACGTCTTTGCCACCAGCATCTGCTTCGGAAGATACATATGCCCAAGCTGGCTCGCATTTAACAATGTATATAACAATGCTGCCCTGATACGAAAATCCGAATCACTGCTGATTCCCATTCGTTCAGCGATCTCATCCGCCGTCTTAAAACCGACACCACTGATATCCTCAGCGATCTTATATGGATTTGACCGGATGATTTTATACATCTCCTGACCGTATTCATTGAAGATCTTCACTGCCAGATTGATCGATATTCCATATCCGGTCAGAAAAATGATCGCATCCTGCATCTCTTTCTTTTCATTATAAGAGACTGCGATCTCTCTTGCTTTCCGCTCCGAGATACCCTTGACCTCTGCCAGTCGTTCCGGCTCTTCTTCAATGATACGCAGAGAATCCATCTTGAATTTCTTTACGATACGTTTTGCAAGTGCCTCACCGACACCTTTAATGATACCAGAACCCAGATATCGTTCTACACTTACCATATCGTCCGGCATCTTGATTTCATAGGATGTAAATTTGAATTGGAGATCATACTGGGGATGATTGACATATTCCCCTTCTGCAGATATGTAGATTCCTTCACTGATACCGTGAAGGGTTCCGACAAAAATGTCTTCGCCGTCTTCACCTTCTACAGTGAAAACGGCGTAGCCATTGTCGTCATTTTTATAGATAACTTTTTCAACATAACCTTCTTTTATCACAACAAGTCTCCTGCGTTACTCTGTCTTACTGTTGAGTAATTCGATATATTTTCCTGTTCCGATAGCAACTGCACGAAGTGGATCTTCTGCAGTCATGGTTGTAATTCCTGTCTTTTCTTCCAGAAGCTCTTCCAGTCCGTGGAGCAATGCTCCACCACCGGTCAATACGATACCTCTGTCTGCAATGTCTGCTGCCAGCTCAGGAGGTGTCCGTTCCAGAACGGAATGAACGGCTTCACAGATCTGGGATGCAGGCTCACGCAACGCTTCTTCTGTCTCATCTGATGTTACTGTTACTGTCTTTGGAAGTCCGGTTACCAGATTCCTGCCACGGATATCCAGTGTGATGTTCTCCGGTCTTCTGAAACAGGTTCCGATCTTGATCTTAATCTCCTCTGCGGTCCTCTCACCGATCAGAAGATTGTGCTTCTTTCTCATAAAACGCACGATTGCTTCATCAAAATCATCTCCGGCAACCTTAATGGAAGCACTTACAACCGGGCCGCCAAGGGAAATAACGGCAATATCTGAAGTTCCGCCACCGATATCGACGATCATATTACCACATGGTCTGTAGATATCAATTCCTGCGCCGATTGCTGCTGCCACCGGTTCTTCTATAATCGATACATCTCTTGCACCTGCTGCATAAGTTGCATCTTCTACTGCTTTCTTCTCCACCTCCGTTACCTGCGAAGGCACACATACACTGATACGTGGACGTCTTCCAAAGTAACTTCTTCCCACTGCTTTCTGGACAAAATACTTTAACATCTTTTCTGTTATTGTATAGTCTGATATAACGCCCTGACGAAGTGGGCGGATCGCTACGATATTTCCCGGTGTTCTTCCAAGCATCAGTCTGGCTTCTTCACCGATCGCTACTATTTTATTTGTATCTCTGTCATAGGCAACTACGGACGGCTCTTTTAATACAACGCCCTTGCCTTTTACATATACCAATATACTGGCGGTACCTAAATCTATACCGATATCTGAACTTGCCATGATTGGTCCCCTTTCTGGTTACTGTTAATCCTGTACATCCCTTAATATTACAAGAGATGCCTTTCTTCCGTCAAGCCATTTCATGCTGACTTCGGATAAATCCATGATCTTATCGAACTGTCTGATATAACTTCTCCAGCTCACTTCTTTCCGTTCGGTCAGAAATGGCTTCTGGACCGTTGACACACCTTTAAATGTATCATTCAGATCACGGATCAGTGTCTTACTATCTTTTCCTGTAAAATCATATCCAAGCATATCGTTTAACGGCTGATTGGAGAACAATACCTCTCCGGTCTCTTCATCACGGATAAAGATGCCGATCTTGATATGGTTATAAGTATCTACC
Organism: Clostridium sp. OM05-9; assembly: GCF_003481465.1. NCBI lineage: Bacteria > Bacillati > Bacillota > Clostridia > Eubacteriales > Clostridiaceae > Clostridium > Clostridium sp. OM05-9. The sequence goes on along the minus strand of NZ_QULF01000007.1, from coordinate 56,146 downwards.
AGAAGCTTATTTACCATTCGAATGTTGCCATCACCCTCTATTCTGGCAAGGATACCCTGAATGACGTTTCGAATATCCTTCGAAAATTCAATATCATCCTCTGACCATATCTTATCTGTATGATTGTTCGCCATAACAATACAACCGCTGATGATATTATTGATCTCTATGCTGAGTGCGACAAAACTCGTTACACCGATCTGCTCCATATTGCTCTGGAAGTTCTTAAAGTTATGGTTCTTATCTGCTACAATGCAGTCGTAAGAACGTTCCTTGCTGTGTGCAAAGAATTTCTTGCCCCGCTGCCATTCTTCCACATATTCTTCTGCAGACATGCTCTTTTCTCTTGACCAGATATGACTGCACATATACTCTTGATCTTCGTTCAGGGAATAGATCGCCATAACATCGATTCCCAGATAATCACTGGTTCTTTCCAAAATATTGCTGATCGTCTTATTATCATCACTGTCCATGGAACTGAGTGCTTCTGTCAGAATCTTCTGTCTCTGGATCTTCTCTTCTAACAACATCTCAACAGATTTGCTCCGTTCTGCTTCTTTGGACAGGACCTTGTCATTATATGCATATTCTGAGAAGATATTGCACATATTCCACTGGATCTTATAGACCTTCTTCATCTTTGTAACATCTGCTGTATCATATCCGCACAGGATCCAGGTTGCAATGTGTTTCTCTCCAATCTTAATCGGGGCTCCGCAGATAATACTTCCATCTATACCGTCATCCATCTCCATAATGACCGGAACATTGTTCTGAAGGATCACCTCATTTAACTTCACAATGATGCTCTTATACTGAGGTTTTTCAAAAAGATCATAAAAGCTTCCCATATGCAGAGACGGTCCTGCCGGTTCTACAAGCTGATCTCCCGCCGGAGATACAACCGTTGAATATAGCCCGCTTAAGCTTGCAAATGCTTTTACAATACTGTTCCATTTGTCTTTATCGATACTCTCGCTCGTATATTCATTCTCATCTACAGTCGTGTTCATAATGTAAGAAAGCTTGTCTTCATACTCTTTCTTAGCCTCCTCTACACTGTTCTGCAGCTTCTTGTTTTCTGTAATATCTGTTATAAAGAACTCAATCGTATAAGAAGAATCCCCTGCCTGTGTGATACTGTTCTGGGAACGAACCCATCTGACATTTCCATAATCATCTACGATACGATACTCGTCCTCATAATCGGATCCACCACTCTTTAACACATTCTTCGCATTCTGAATAACTCTTGCGCGATCCTGTGGATGAATATAGTCTTCTGTCAGTTTATTTCCCGCCATAAGTGCATCCACATTCATTCCAAGTAATCTGGCATTCGGTGTAATGTATTTCAATGTACTATGTCCTCTGCTAATGGATTTTACCATCACAAGACTCTTGATCTTGTTCATAACAGATAATATATATTCACCTTTTTCCCCATCATAGGAATGCTTTTTTTCTTTTACAAATAATAATTCAATGCCATCAGCACATCCATCCGGCGACTTTACGATGTGACAGTTCAGCATCATAGTAGTGATTGCACTCTCTGCCGATACAAAACGTACCTTCATCTCAAAATCCGTATGTCCTGTATTCTCCGCCTTATAGAGATTCCCGATCAGAATATCATAGTCATTCTTAACTATAATATCGCGAATCCCTACTGCTCCACTGTAAAAGTCACCTTCTTTATATCCGAATTCCGTTATATTCTTTGTTACATAACGAGTCTGCCATCTGCTGTCCGGCTTGTAGAGATACAGTGCCAGAATGCCCGCATGGTTAATGATACGTTCCAGACTCATACTTCCGATTGCTACATCAGAACGCAGTTCAAACAGTACCATATATGCCTTTTTCCCGTTATATTCAAACTGATTGACAAATCCACTTACAACCAGTCTTTTTTTCTTATTTATATTCAGAAGAAGCCGATGCCAGATAATCGTTTTCTTCTCATTTAAAATTGGCCAAAACTCATCACTGGACATAAACTTATCCGGCTCCATCGTGATCGAATCAATCTGGTTGCCGACCAGTTTTACTGCCGCATTATTGATACTTAAAACTTCTCCATCCTCGCAGAATACAACTGCGGGATATTCAATATGGCTCAGAAAATCTGAATAATTGCTGATTTTGCCTATCTCCAAATGTATCCCTCTTTTCTCTTATGTAACCCCATAGACACATAAAACTTTTCCATGTCAGCCATAGAAAAGTTTCATGTATGTTAAATATCGCTGTTAATATTATTCCTCTGTTTTGTCGTCTTCCGTTCCGGCAGCTTCTTTATCATCCTCGGATGACACCATTGAAGTTGCTTCACTCTTCAGACCTGTAAATGCCTTATCTGCAATATCCTTTGTTACACAACATGCATCTACAACACCATCTAAGGCAGCCAGAAGTTCTCCCATATATTTGCTGACTGCATCACATTCCTTCTTTACATTCTTTCTGAGAACGTATGCTTCGCTGGTCGCTTTGTTTGTAATAGCTTCTGCTTCCTTCTGTGCATTTTCCTTCTGGGTTCTGCACTCATAATCTGTCTTTGCACTTAAAGCTTCTGCAGCTTCATGTGCTTTATTTCTTGTACGCTCGCTGTCGTTGTAAGCCTGTTCCTTCAGACTTGCGCAAGTTGCTTCCGTCTCATCATACATCTGCTTACACTTTGCATTTGTCTCTGTCTCAAGTGCATTGCAACGATCGGTTGTATCCTTCTCCATTGCTTCACACTTTGCAGTCATCTCTGCATGCTGTGCCTCACACTCTTTATTCGTCTGGGCGATCAGCGCATCTGCGCTCTCTCTTGCCTCTAAGAGTGTTCTTGAAATGGATTCATATCTTCCTGCGGATTCGAATTCCTTCTGCTTATAAGCGTTTACCTGCTCCTTCAGAGATTCAATCTCGCTTTCATATTCTGCATTCTTTGCTTTTAAGCCATCAATTGTCTTATTTGACTCTGTCAGATTTACTTCTCTCATAGTCTTAAGGCTTAATACGGCTTCGCTGAGCTTGTTTACATTTGCCTTTAACTCATTGACTTCCTTTTCATGATCAGCCTTTAACTCTTCAATATAATAATCAACTGAATTCTTATCATATCCACCAAATGTTACTGTCTTAAATGATGCTTCTGTCTTTACTTCTTCCTCATCAAAATTATTGTCTTTTGCCACGATGATCCCTCCAAAATAATCTATTATTTAAGCATCTTCCTGTCGTCAGGGCGATCATTGCGCCTGCCATCGTCGTCTATTTCTGTGTGTTATACTTATGCATTCCAGTACAGATGCTCATTTTCTGTAAGCACTAATTGAAATGATTATAACACACCCTTATAGTTTTGCACAATTATTTTTTCTTAATTTAGTTACAAAGCACATATTTTGTGCTATATTGGACAAGGAAATCAAACCGAACTGTTAGGAGGAATTTTTATTACTATGAAACACACAAGAAAATGCCTGACCACTGCATTTATGATCCTGATCTGTCTTTTTGCTTTTACCGGCTGTGGTCAGAAAAAAGTTACCGCATACCAATCGTATGTAAAAAATCTTCTCGATGTTAATTATAAAGGTGATTACACCAATTATGTGAAACAGAATAAAGGAAATGAAACCGATGCACTTGCACTGTATCAGGACTGCCTTTCCAATCTCGCAAACCAATTGATCACACATTATAATCTGAATACCAACCAGTCTGTTGAAGTAAACCAGACTTTTACCACTGTTGCTGCCGCTATTTACAATGATGCACGATATGAAGTATCGGAAAGCTATAAAGAAAACGGGGACTACTATGTGGATGTAACCATATATCCACTGGCAATCCTTGACCAGTCCTACGATGAAATTATTGCTTATATTGAAGCCTTTAATAAAGACGTAGACGACGGTGTCTATAATGACGTTAAGAAAGAGGAATATGATAAAAAGTTTGCAAACGGTATTGCATCGATCCTTTCTTCTCATACCGAAAAACCACAGTACAAGGATCCTGTAGTCATCAAGGCACTTATCAACGATGACGGTGAATACTACAGCATCTCATCCGACAGTCTGAAGGAGATCGACCAGGCAATGATCGCCACTGAGACCGCTGACGCTACGGAAGCCGACACTTCCAAGGAATAAACGGGCGAAAGACAACAGCACCAATTTTTCATCTAAAAAAAGAACAATACCCTTTCACTACGCAGAACACTCTCGTTCTATTTCTCACGTAGCGGTACTAAACTCCCACCTAACGGTGGTTCGTTAAGGACCGACGTTCGTAACTGAGACCTTAGCGAGGCTCGCCGAGGTTAGTTCGAAGTTATACAGAGTAAAAAGGTCTGCTACATGAAAGATATTGTTCTTTTTTCTATCTATACATACTACACGCTGTTGTCTTTCTGCCTATTGATAAAATACTTACAGAATAGTTATATGAAAAGGCTTCGTCTGTCAGAAACAGGACGAAGCCTTTTGGTTTATTTCTCGCGGAATGTGAATTCCTCGTTTGCAAGTTTAAATTTGCTGCCATCGATCAGCATCATGTCTGTACCGCTGTTGATGATCTTGCCACCAAGATAGGTGTGGTTGGTTGATTTGTTATCACGCAGATAATAAACACCATTGACGTTGATGATATATGCATGACGACGGCTGACAGAATTGTTGTCTGTTACCTGATAATCAACACCCTGTGCAGACTTACCGATACAGAAGATCGGTTTGTCGATCTTAATCCGCTCACCGGTTCTGGTTCTTACGATAACAGGACCCGGTTTGCTCTTGGATGCATTCGTCAAAACAGTCGTTGATGTAATGTCTGAATCATCATCAAATCCGATATCATTACCGGAATAATCCTTAACTTCCTTTGCCAGTTTAAAACTTGGAATTGATACAACGGTTGTCTGTAATGGAACTTCCGTATCTTCTATTGCCTCTGCTTTCTGCGGTCTGACAATGAAATGCTGCTCATCCTCCGGATGAACATTGTTGTCGTTCTTCATATCTGTGATCATCTTGTAGAACTCTGACAGATAGAAAGATGGATTATGATCAAAGAATTTGATCAGTTCATATCCACAGTCTGAAGCTTTCTTATTCGCAAAGTCAAGCTTGTTTACCAGATCTCTGACAAACTTCTCCATATTGCATTTTTCCATCGGTTTATCGATTGGAAGGAACACAAGCTGAACACTCATATCTTCCAGATTCAGATACATATATCCAATATTCAGGATAACCTTACCGAGTGGCATATCATTCGCCTTCAGGTACATCAACTGGTCAGCTATGCTGAACATAATATCCACCAGTTCGTCCCTGTGAATCTTCTTTGTAATAAACTGATTCATCGTAATCATGGCCGGAATCGAATATGTAAGCGCTCTCTGTCCGTCAATATACTCTTCATGGCAAAAGCTGTTGTTTCCTACAAATGATGTATTGTACAGCTCGACTTCATTATGAAGGATCTGGACATCATCTTCAATCTTAAAATATAATTTGTACTCATCGCACAAATATGTCTTCTCTGTGCTCATAATAACACCCTCCGCAATTATTCTCCAGCCACTCAAGTCCCATTTACTCTACAGTAACAGACTTGGCAAGATTACGCGGTTTATCTACATCCAGCCCTTTTGCATCTGATGTATAATATGCGATCAACTGCAAAATAACAGCCGCTGCAAATACAGTAAATAAACTATCCTGCTTAGGTATTCTTATATGCTTATCACATATCTGGGTGTCAGTAACTTCGTCACCCATACTAATTAGAATAACATATGCTCCCCTGGCTTTTACTTCCCTTATATTTGAAACCATCTTCTCGTATACAGCCGGCTGTGTCGCTAACGCGATAACCGGTACATTCTCTGTGATCAGAGCGATCGTACCATGTTTTAATTCACCTGCTGCGTAAGCCTCCGCATGAACATAGGATATCTCCTTCAACTTCAGAGCCCCCTCCAGTGAAAGAGTATAATCCATGCCCCTTCCGATAAAGAATGCATCCGGAGCCATCTTTATATAATTAGCAACAGTCTTGACTTCATCTGCCTGAAGCAGGGTTTCTTCTATTACCGGAATTGTTCCCAACAGTTTGCTGATAAATTCCTTTGCCTGCTCTTCTGAATAAATTTCTTTTACAAGTCCAAGCCTGCAGCCGATTAAATACATTGCCGCCATCTGAACCGAATATGCCTTTGTACTTGCAACTGCAATCTCCGGTCCGGCATGTGTATATAACACATAATCACTTTCTCTTGCGATCGTAGACCCTTTTACATTTACGATCGAAATAACCTTGGAACCACATCTTTTTGCCAGACGCATTGCTTCCAATGTGTCAATTGTCTCTCCCGACTGGGAAGTTACGATAACCAATGTCTTCTCATTGATCAGTGGTTCTTTATAACGGAATTCTGATGCGATCTCCACATTTACCGGTATACGAAGCTCTGATTCGATCATTGCTTTTCCTACGATTCCGGCATGCATAGCAGTTCCGCATGCAATGACTGTGATATTTTCACAATTTTTAAATACTTCATCATCAATCCCGTCTTCTGTAAAATCAGGGAGTGAATTCACAATTCTTGGTGTGATCGTATTTCTCAGGGATTCCGGCTGCTCATAAATCTCTTTTAACATGAAATGTGGAAATCCACCTTTCTGAGCGGCTGTAATATCCCATGTAATCTCTAACATCTGTGGTTTTACTTCATTGCCTTTCAGATCCTCAACCCGGATTCCTTCCTGTGTCATTGTAAGGATATGATATTCCGGCACAACAAAATAATCTTTTGAGAATGAAATGATCGCTGTCAGGTCTGACGCAATGATAGATCCTTCTTCGCTGTGTGCTGCTACCATCGGGCTGACATTTCTTACTGCATATATGATTCCAGGTCTGTCTGCAAACATAATGCAAAGCGCAAATGAACCCGCAATTATCTTAACCGCCTTCCGAATCGCTGCGATCGGATCACCATCATACAAAGTATCCAGCAGGGCTGCCACAACTTCAGAATCTGTTTCTGATACAAGCTTATCTGCCAGTCCATACTCTCTTATGATGTCACTGTAATTCTCAATGATACCATTGTGGATAAGAGCAACATTTCCACATCTGTGCGGATGCGCATTCGCATCTGTAACTCCACCATGTGTTGCCCATCTTGTATGTCCGATACCGCAAGTCGATGAATAATCTCCATCCTTACACAGTTCCCTGAGTTCGCTGACTCTTCCTGCCTTCTTCCGGATCGTTAATGTATCATCGTCATTTAAAAGTGCAATACCCGCACTGTCATAGCCTCTGTACTCTAACCGTTCCAGTCCATCGATCAGGATATCCTTCGCCGGCTTTCTGCCTGTAAAACCTATGATTCCACACATATATTCAATTATCTCCTTTCGGCTTATGATGCATATTTCTTTTTCTGTTCGTATATCTGTCTTTATCGTCCGCCAGATATTTTACTGCATCATCAAATTATCCGGTCATGCTGCTTTGTTTTGGAATCTCTTCCATATTTGGCATGCATGTGCGCATCCGGACTCTGCGTAGAGGCATCCGCCGAATTTTCGATAACCTCTATCCTCGTCACCCTTTTCGTCGTTGATCCAAAGGGACATGGCGCTAAGATTTCTAAATCTTTCAAAATCTGCTTTCCTCCATACTATAAGCAGACATTAAAATTTTATCATAGACCACCCAATAAATCAACGACTTCATATCTGTAGGGCTGCGTTTTCTATTAATTAGCTGATGAATGAACCACCTGGCAGATTCTTCTCGGTTGTAAGAAGGGACAGATTGCCCTCTGCATCCTCTGCACACAGCAGCATACCTTCTGATACAACTCCTGCAAGCTTGCATGGCTTCAGGTTTACGATCGCAACAACGCGCTTTCCAACCATTTCTTCCGGTGAATAGGAGCCTTTAATTCCCGATACGATCTGTTTCACATTGTTCTCACCGAATTTAACCTGAGAACATAAAAGTTTTCTGGAATTCTGTACTTCCTCACATGCAATGATCTCGCCGATCATCAACTGCATCTTCTCAAATTCTTCGATCGTGATCTGCTGTTTATTCAGAACAGACGGATCATTGTTAAGTGCAGCGACCTTAGCTTCTGCCTGTTTCATTTTCTTCTTTTCTTCGGAATTCTCTTTTTCTTCCTTCTGCTTCTTTGCTTTCTCGTAGATAGTTTCTTCTACCGGAGGTGCAAACTTGGCAACTTCTGCCATAACTTCCTTTACGTCCAGTCTTGCGAACAGGATCTCAGGAGTTTCTGTTACCTTGTTTCCGGATGGATAAAGTCCGAATCTTCCAAGCTCTGTTACCTTTCTCTTTGCAGCATTTAACTGGTTCAGGATCTTAACAGAGGTATCCGGCATATATGGCTCCAGAAGGGACGCACCGATCACGATGCTCTCAACCAGATTATATAATACGGTATTCAGACGATCCTGCTTTGTTTCATCTTTTGCAAGTGCCCAAGGCATGGTCTCGTCGATATATTTGTTGCATCTCTTGAATAAGGTGAAGATCTCTGAGATTGCATCTGCAACCTTTAACTTATCCATGCATTCTGCGACCTTGATACGGCAGTTTAATACGACATTCTTCAGATCTTCATCTACTTCTTCTATTACTCCGGTATTCGTAACTACGCCGCCAAAGTATTTGTTTGACATAGAGATCGTACGATTTACCAGATTTCCAAGTGTGTTTGCAAGCTCGGAATTGATTCTTTCTACAACCAGCTCCCATGAAATGATTCCGTCATTCTCAAACGGCATCTCATGCAGAACGAAGAAACGGACTGCATCCACACCAAACAGGCGGACCATATCATCTGCATACATTACATTTCCCTTGGACTTACTCATCTTACCGTCATTCTGGATCAGCCATGGATGTCCGAAGATCTGCTTTGGAAGCGGTACTCCAAGCGCCATCAGCATGATCGGCCAGTAGATCGTATGGAATCTTAAGATATCTTTTCCGATCAGATGTAAGTCAGCAGGCCAGTATTTTTTATATAATTCATCGTTATTACCGTCTACATCGTATCCAAGACCTGTAATATAGTTTGATAATGCATCGATCCATACATAGATAACATGCTTGTCATCAAAATCAACCGGGATACCCCATTTAAAGGATGTTCTGGATACGCACAGATCCTGAAGTCCCGGCTTGATGAAGTTATTGATCATCTCGTTCTTTCTGGACTCCGGCTGAATAAAATCAGGATTCTGCTCAATGTGCTTCATCAGTCTGTCCTGATATTTGCTGAGTTTGAAGAAATATGCTTCCTCTTTTGCTTCCTGTACCGGTCTTCCGCAGTCCGGACATTTGCCGTCTACAAGCTGTGAATCTGTAAAGAAGGATTCACATGGAGTACAATATTTCCCTACATATTCTCCCTTATATATGTCACCCTGATCGTACAGCTTCTTAAAAATCTTCTGAACCTGTCTCTCATGGTCTGCATCTGTTGTTCTGATAAATTTGTCGTAAGATGTGTTCATCAGATCCCAGATATTCTTAATCTCGCCTGAAATCTCGTCAACGAATTCCTTTGGAGTCTGCATGTTCTCAAAAGCCTTATTCTCGATCTTCTGACCATGTTCATCGGTTCCGGTCTGGAATCTTACATCATATCCTGCGAATCTCTTGTACCTTGCAATGCTGTCAGCCAACACAATCTCGTAGGTGTTGCCTATATGAGGTTTACCTGATGCATATGCAATGGCGGTTGTAATATAATACGGTTTTTTTGCCATTTCAAAAACCCTCCTTGATAAAACTACAAACACAAATGAAATGTCTGCGCTATTTTTTCTGGCAATCTTATGTGCTCAGATAACAAAAATTATATGCCTTTTTTGTGCAAATTGTCAACAGATTCCATTTGTTTTTATACAGTTTTTGCAACCTTCATCTCTAAATAAAATTATGTCTTTTTTTTCGGATTTCTTTTATGCTATAGTATATCCGAACAGTGCGATCATGTAATACCGCACGACACATCTGTGGATCTGCCGTCATCTGTTACTGTTTAAAATTATACTTTTATTATTGAGGTTATTCTGTCATGAAAAATTTTTTAACGAAAACACCTGTTGTTATCACACTTGCACTCATCTGCTGTGCCTTATGGGGAAGCGCCTTTCCCTGCATCAAGATCGGCTACCGGATGTTTTCAATCGGCGGAAATGATACCGCATCCCAGATCCTGTTCGCCGGCATCCGTTTTCTGCTCGCCGGACTTATGGTTATCCTTATCTGCAGCTTCATATATAAAAAGCCTTTGATCCCACATAACGGGACAACGGTCAAACGTATCTTTATCCTGTCATTGTTCCAGACTATCCTGCAATACGTCTTCTTTTACATCGGTTTGGCAAATACGACCGGAAGCAAGGCAGCGATCATTGAAGCGACAAACGTCTTTCTGGCGATTCTTGTATCGGGTCTGTTATTTAAAATGGAAAAGGTTACATCCAAAAAGATGCTTGGATGTCTGATTGGATTTATCGGAGTTGTTATCATCAATCTGGGAAATGGTGTAGACGCGCATTTCTCTCTCACCGGAGAAGGCTTCATCCTGTTATCAACAGTGGCTTATGCTTTCTCTTCAGTTATCATCAAATATTTTTCCGATAAGGAGAATCCGGTTCTGCTCAGCGGCTGGCAGTTCTTTGTCGGCGGCTTCGTGATGATCCTTTGCGGACTTGCCGGAGGCGGACATATCGCAGGAGACTCCGCTCCTGCTGTCCTGCTTCTGCTCTATATGGCGTTCATCTCGGCCTGCGCCTATACATTATGGAGTCTGCTGTTAGCGCACAACCCGGTATCCCGGATCGCCGTCTACGGCTTCTCGAATCCGGTCTTTGGCGTACTGTTATCAGCTCTGCTTCTGCATGAAACATCTGCCTTAAACATCCGCTGTCTGGTCGCACTTGTTCTTGTCTGTGCCGGCATCATCCTTGCAAATAAAGAAAAAGCCGTATAAAAATACCATCTTTCATTCAACAAAACCTTACACTAAAACTTTTATAATGCTATGTTCTGTCAAATAAAAGATGGTATTTTATAAATTTTTTTATAAATTTCTCACAACGCCGAATATCAGCGCCGCCATGATCAGTATATAGATTAAAACCGTGTCCGCTGAACCCAGCCGATATGCGTCTCCTTTTATGTAGTTCAAATCTCCCCTGACTATCAGATATATGATACATGGTCCTGCAATGTACAAAAACGGATTATAGGAAAAGGATGTCCGTATCTCTCCTTTTAATAAAGACAGGCATGCTCTGGTTATCCCACAACCGGGGCACTGCCATCCGGTCAGTGTCCGGAATATGCAGGGTACTGCCAGACCGGTCAGTCTGACAAATACCGCATACAGGATTCCTGCTAAAAGAATAATGCTATCCCGATATATAATCTTTCGGACACGATTTTTCTTTTCTTCCATATATGTTTCTTACTGTCCGTTATATGGGTTGTTATTATCATTTCCATTGCTGTATGGATTATTGCCGCTCTGGTTGTAACCACCATACTGCTGGCTCTGATCATAGCCACCATACTGCTGATTCTGGTTGTATCCGCCGTACTGCTGGTTCTGATTATAGCCGTTATACTGCTGGTTCTGATATCCACCATTATATGGCTGGCCATATCCGTTCGTTCCGCTGTACTTATTGATCGCATCCTGTGCCAGTGCGTAGTCGATAATTCCAAGTCCAAATAACTGGAGAACTACAAACAGGATACCGCTGTTGCTGGATGGCATACCGCCTCTGTTCTTAATGATATCGACCTTTTCACCCATCTTGTATGCCCAGTACCATCCATAAATACCACAGGTAACAAGTGTAAGCAGCAGTGCCATCCCGCCACCTGCCAGTTCATTCTCACCCGACATCTCATTTGTATCGTCTGTAATACATACAAACCAGTAAAGTCCATAAATACCACAGGTAACGATCGTCAATAAGATACACATACCAATACTTCTTTGTTTCATACTTTCCTCCTTGCCGATGCTCCTTCCGCATCTCTGATTTCATATAATAAAAAGTATAAAATATTTATAAACTGCTGTCAACGAAGTCTGTACCAAAATATTGCTTATTCTGCTATATTTATGCATAATGTACCAGTATCTATCTGTTATCGTCCTGTATGTTTGCAAAATAAATACAAAAAAATTGAAAAAAAATACATATCGTGATACAATTTGTTTTTCCGTTATTATTTCAATAACAATATTATAAATATGCCCTGCTTCTCTATTTTATGTTATATGAATATATGCAATTTTTCTGTATAATTTATGCATATATGCGAAGCAGTGACGGATACATACTATTTTAAAGAAGAGGTGTCAGTTATGAAAAACATGTTAAACTTCAAGGAATTCACAGCAGATGAGCTGATGGATATCCTGAACCTTGCTCTGGATATGAAGAAGAATCCGGAGAAGTACAGCGAATCCTTAAAAGGAAAGAAACTTTATACTTTATTTGAAAAGACATCAACCAGAACCTTTCTTTCATTTGCAACCGGCATTACCGAGTTAGGTGGTACCTACTACAACCAGTTATGGAAGGACTCCAACTTTGTACTCGGCGAGCCTGTTTCCGAGATCAAATATGTCTGCCGTAATGTTGATATCATCATGGCACGTCTGATCAAAAATGAAACTGTTGAATTATTTGGCAAGAATGCTACGGTTCCATTTATCAACGGCTGTGATAATTCCTACCATCCATGCCAGATCCTTGCAGATGCCCTCACGATCCTTGAGAAGTTTGGAACTCTGGATGTCAATCTGATGTACATCGGTGCAAAGAACAATGTATTTAACTCCCATGTTGAATTCTTCTCCAAGATGAAGAAGGGTACGTTATACGGACTGACTCCACTTGTAAATGAGACAGCCTGTGGTCCTGATTTGTATGAAGAAGCAAAGAAAAGCGGTCATTATATCGAGCTTGATCCTGCCATGTCCATGGAAGAAGCAAAGGAATATGCAAATAAGATGGATGTCCTCTACACAGATACATGGGTAGATATGGAATTCTTCAACAATCCTGCTTACCAAAAGCAGAAGGAAGAAACCCTTGCAAAGATGATGCCTTACCAGTTAAACGGCGACTTCACAAAAGGCAGCAAAGCGATCGTATTCCACGATATGCCAATGCATGTCGGCTTCGAAATCTCTCAGGATGTCGTAGATAAGAACCTCGATCACATCCTAGACGAGGCAGAAAACCGTCGTCATGCTGAAAAGGCCGTAATGTACACACTCTTAAATTCATAAAACCATGGAATGTTGATAACCGCCGGGGGGCGATATAACAGTATGCCCCCCGGCGGTTATTTACATTCCATGGTTTTACCGGAAAAACCGGTTGCATGGCATTCAGGCAGGTGCTATAATCGGGGATAGCAAATTTGTAAGGAGGCCGCCATGAAACATCTGATAGACCCAATGGATTTAAGTTTGGAAGAGCTCGATCACATTTTAAATCTTGCTCAGGATATTATTGATCATAAAGAAAAATACAGTGAGTTATGCAAAGGCAAAAAGCTCGCTACTTTATTTTTTGAACCAAGTACAAGAACTCGTTTAAGTTTTGAAGCCGCCATGATGGAATTAGGTGGTAATGTACTTGGTTTTTCTTCTGCCAGTTCATCATCCTCATCTAAGGGTGAAAGCGTTGGTGACACAGTAAAGGTTGTAAGCTGTTATGCAGATATCATAGCCATGCGCCATTTTAAGGAAGGTGCTCCGATGCTTGCATCCATGAAATCCGATGTACCGATCATTAATGCAGGTGACGGTGGACATAACCACCCAACACAGACACTGGCTGATCTTTTAACGATCAAACGTGAAAAAGGAAGACTGGACAACCTTGTGATCGGCTTCTGCGGAGATCTGATGTTTGGACGTACCGTTCATTCTCTGATCAAAGCAATGTCCCGTTATGAAAATATCAGTTTTGTGCTTATTTCACCGGATGAATTAAAAATTCCTGATTATATCCGCACAGAAGTGATCGAGAAGAATAATATACCTTATAAGGAAGTTTCATCTATGGAGGATGTGATCGGAGAACTGGATATCCTCTATATGACAAGAGTACAGAGAGAACGTTTCTTCAACGAAGCAGACTACATACGATTAAAGGATACTTACATACTGGATAACAGTAAGATGGCACTTGCCCGTCCGGACATGTGTGTCCTGCATCCGCTGCCACGGGTAAATGAGATTGCTGTTGAAGTGGATGACGATCCAAGAGCATGTTATTTCCGTCAGGTATTAAATGGTAAATATGTCCGTATGGCATTAATTGCCACACTGCTTGGTTTAGCATAGGAGGTACAAACAGATGAACATAGACAGTATTCAAAATGGTATCGTACTTGATCACATTGCTGCAGGCAAGGCACTCCAGATCTATAATGACCTGCATCTCGACAAGCTGGACTGCTCCGTAGCAATTATCAAAAATGTCAAAAGCCAGAAAATGGGTAAAAAGGATATCTTAAAGATAGATCAGGATATCGACATCAACCTTGATGTCCTTGGATATATCGATCCGGATATCTCCGTTAATATTATCCGTGACGGAAAACTGGTGGAAAAGAAAAATATTGAGCTTCCGGAACGCCTGGTAGGCATCAAGAAATGTACCAATCCGCGCTGTATAACCTCAACCGAACAGGGAATCCAGCATATCTTTAAGCTTACAGACAGAGCACACCGGATTTATCGTTGTATTTACTGCGAAGCAGATAAATAATTTTACTTGCTATTTACTTTTCGCAAAAATATGCTATAATCTAGAAGTTATCTGTGCGGTAAAGTATCGAAAAAACGACAGAAATTTTAACCGGACTTTTTAAATATGTTTATAAATATTTAGAGGTGCAATATGGAACAATATGTGATCAAAGGCGGTCAGCCTCTTGAAGGAGAGGTAACTATTGCAGGTGCAAAGAACGCAGCTCTCGGAATCCTTGCTGCTGCTGTAATGACCGATCAGGAAGTTATAATAGAAAATGTACCAAATGTAAGAGATACCCGTGTCCTTCTTCAGGCAATTCAGGGTATTGGTGCGACAGTACGCTACATAGACGAACATACCGTATCCATCTGTGGCGCCGCTATCAATCCAAACAGTGATCTGTGCGTAGATGATGAATTCATCCGTAAGATTCGTGCATCTTACTATCTGTTAGGTGCATTACTTGGAAAATACAAGCACTCTCAGGTTGCATTACCTGGTGGCTGTGATATTGGTGCAAGACCGATCAATCTTCATATAAAAGGATTTGAAGCACTTGGTGCACAGGTTGATATTACAAATGGAACCATCTCCACTTATGCCGAAGAACTGATTGGAAGCCATATTTATATGGATGTTGCATCCGTTGGTGCAACGATCAATATTATGATGGCTGCAGTTCTCGCTGAAGGTAAAACCACCATTGAAAACGCAGCAAAAGAACCACATATTGTCGATGTTGCCAACTTCTTAAACAGTATGGGCGCAAATATCAAAGGTGCAGGAACTGATGTCATCCGTATCCGTGGTGTTAAAGAACTTCATGGTACTACTTATTCCATCATTCCGGATCAGATCGAAGCCGGTACATTTATGGTAGCCGCTGCTGCAACAAAAGGTGATATACTGATCAAGAATGTAATTCCAAAACATCTGGAAGCTATCACCTCCAAGTTGAACGAGATCGGTGCTCATGTAATTGAATATGATGACTCTGTAAGGGTTATGTCTGATAAACGTTTGAAACCAACCAATATCAAAACACTTCCTTATCCGGGATTTCCAACGGATATGCAGCCGCAGATGGCTGTAACACTGGCACTTTCAAACGGAACCAGTATTGTAACAGAAAGCATATTTGAGAATCGATTCAAATATGTTGCCGAGCTTGCCAGAATGGGCGCTCACATCCGGGTAGAAGGCAATACCGCTATCATTGATGGTGTAGAATCCTTCTCTGGTGCAAATGTAGCTGCTCCGGATCTTCGTGCCGGTGCTGCTCTTGTGATTGCTGCATTAGTTGCAGATGATTTTTCCGTTATATCAGATATTAAGTATATCCAGCGTGGATATGAGAAATTTGATGAAAAGATCCGTGGTCTGGGCGGAAAGATCGAAAAAGTTGATACTGACAAAGATATTCAGAAATTTAAATTAAAAATCGGATAAATATACACATGAAAAAAGAGATGCCTGCTCCACTATATCGGTCAGCATCTCTTTTTATTTTCAAATCAACAATCACATTTTCGCAACCAAATATTTTTGGCCTGTCCCGCTGTCCTATTTTCTATTCCAACCTATATGTTCTATATTGTACGCACATCCAATTTTTTCTGTGAAATCACTAATTTTTTGACGAAAAAGGGGTTTGTTTTTTCTGAGATTATGGTAAACTAAAATCAGTATTGTATTTTTTAGGTTTATATATTTTTATCACAAAAATCGAATCGTGCATTTATATACAAAGGAGAGCATCATATGAATAACAAACGGCTAAGTAACAGACCATACCGATCCGCCATACTGGCGATCGCAGCACTTATCTGCTGTCTTGTGGTCTGTCTTTTCATGAACAGCGGACTTTCTGATGCCGCAGGAAAATCCGGTCATATCAAAGATGGAGTAACGAATGTTTATTTCCGTGATGCCCCCGGCGGCAATCCTGTAACGGATCACGGCAGTAACATTATGTTAAATGGGGGTCACAAGCTTACAATCCTGAACACCTCAAACAGCTCCTGGTATAAAGTATCCCTTGTTTATAACAAGACAACCTATACCGGCTACGTATCCGCTTCATATGTCACTATCGACAAAACAGACTCTTCTGATAAAAACAATACAACAGCAACGACAGAATCCTCAGGGAAAAAATCCGACAAAGATTTTGAATCCTATATGAATGATCAGGGATTTCCGGAAAGCTATAAGGCACAGCTCCGGGAACTGCATGAGGCTCATCCATCCTGGACTTTTAAAGCTGTCCAGACAGGAATCGACTGGGATGATCTTGTAGATAATGAACGAAACAAATCCGGTCAGATCAAAAATCTTGTTCAGGGAACCAGCAGTTATCCACGCTACAACTGGCGTTCCACGACGATCGGTTACAACATCAAAACCGATACATGGGCATCCTTTGATGGTAACTGCTGGTATGCCGCATCGGATAAACTGGTCTCCTATTATCTGGATCCCCGTGTTTATCTGTATGAACGGTTCGTATTTGCATTTGAGAATCTCTCTTATGAAGATTCTCAGTCCAAATCCGGCGTGGAATCCATTTTGAACGGAACCTTTATGTACAAATCCAAGCCATCCGGTTCCAACAGTACATATTCCGAACTGATCATCAAAGCCGGAAAGGCAGTCGGTGTCAGCCCATACCACATTGCCTCCCGAATCAAACAGGAGGTTGGCTCATCACTCAGTTCTGCCACAAATGGAAAGCATTCCGTATATTCGGGGATCTATAATTTCTATAACATCGGCGGTTTCGACAGCGTAACCGGAAACGCCGTTACAAATGCACTTAAATGGGCATCCTCCGGTTCTACCTACGGAAGACCATGGAACACCGTATACAAATCCATCTATGGCGGTGCTCAATACATTGGAAATAATTACATTCTGCAGAAGCAGAATACTTTGTATACACAGAAATTCAATGTCACAAATACCTCTGCCTTATACTCCCATCAGTATATGACTAATGTGCAGGCAGTTTCCTCTGAAGCCTCTAAGGTATACGATGCCTACAGTGGTGCAGGCACACTGAACAATTCAATCACATTCTGTATCCCGGTATACAAAAATATGCCGGATACCATGGTCAGCAAACCGGCAGACAGCGGCAATCCAAACAACTATCTCAAATCACTGAGTATTGATAACTATTCCCTGACACCAACATTTGCAGTCAATACAACAACCAAGTATTCCCTGATCGTATCAGAGAAAACAAGTTCTGTTACGATTTCTGCAAGTCCGGTCAACAAAAACGCTTCCGTATCCGGAACAGGAAAAGTCAGTCTGTCAAAGGGTACGAATACAGTAAAAATTACGGTAAAAGCCCAAAGCGGCGCAAAACGTACTTATACATTAACGATCGTCCGTGGTAAATCTTCCGGTAATTCCGGCTCAGATCCTGAATTTGACGGTAACTATACTGTATCCGACGGAACCATAACCGGCGTAGCAGTATCAACCACCGTATCTGCATTTGTCTCCAATCTTGGATGTACAAACGGAACTGTCAGTGTAAGGACTTCATCCGGTGAAGAAAAGACATCCGACCGTATCGGTACCGGTGACATTGTAAAAATAACTGTTTCGGGCAATACCAGCACCTATACCGTTATTATTTTCGGTGATGTAAATGGTGACGGAATTATCAATGCACTGGATCTGTTAAAGATACAGAAGCATATTATCGGTGCTTCTACCTTAAAGGATCCATACCTGAAAGCCGCAAATATCAAACGAAGTGGTATGTTATCTGCTCTCGATCTGTTAAAAGTCCAGAAATATCTGATGGGCGCAGCACAGATCATGCAGCAGTAAATGAATAGATGATAAAATACAGGAGATATATAAAATGAAAACAAGAAAAAAATTAGCAGCATTATGTATGATCTTGGTTCTGGGATTAAGCTGTCTGGTATACGGAAACAGCATACACTCCTATGCAGCATCTACCCAGTTCTCGATCTCGCTTTCATCCTCATCCATTCAAAAGGGTGGTTCGGTTACAGTAACCGTATCGATCAGTTGTTCTGAAGCACTGGGCGCTTACAGCTATTGTCTGTCCTATGATTCCTCCTTACTGGAATATCAGTCCGGCGATGGCTATGGCGGAGGTGGAACCGTATCCTGTGCCGGATATGGCGATGGAAATATTACTTCTGCTTCCAACAGCTTTACATTTTCTGCTATAAATACAGGATCTGCCTATGTCAGTACGGGAAGCTCCGATGTCTATACATGGGGCGAAGAACATGCCGGAGCATCAGATGCAGGTGCTACGATCACAATAACAGCCGCTGGCGGCAACAGTACAACAGAAGCAACGACCAGCGAACCAAATACAACAGACACCCCGGCTACAACAGAAACAAATTCTTCCGAATCTACAACAGAAGATACGACAGACACTTCTTCCGAGGACACAACGGAAGATACCACAGAGGAAATGTCTGATAACTGTTATCTGTCTTCGATCCAGATCACACCAGGTGAATTAAAGCCTGAATTTGCAAAAGATACATATACTTATGAGACAACCGTTCCCGGAGATACCACAAGCCTTGTGATCAATGCGATCCCGGAAGACAGCAAATCATCCGTTTCCATTACCGGAAATGAAGATTTTGAACCGGGAAAGACCTCTCATATCTCTATCAAGGTTACTGCGGAAACCGGCGATAATCATATCTACGACATTGCGGTTAATGTGGAAGAACTGGTAGATACAAGAGCGATCATCCAGATTGATGGAAAAGATTATTATTTTACAGAAGATTACAGCAAGCTTACTATTCCTGAAGGATTTGCCGAAATAAAAGAGAAATATAATGATACCGAAATCATTCTCTATCAGTCTCCAAACGGACTGGTTAAATGTGCTTATCTGACAGATAAGGACAGCAAAAACGGAGCATGGTATATCATTGATACTACCGCAAAATCTGGGGTTCCATTTATCAATGTTGCATCTGCTTACAAAAGCTTTATCATTCTGACAGCCGGCGAAGACGTTACAGTGCCGTCGGGTTACACGGCTTTCACCTATAAGTTTAACAAAAATTCCGTAACCGCCTATCACAAATATGAAGATGATACGATCCTCGTAGTATATGCCATGAGTCCGGACGGTGAACCTGGATGGTTCTACTATGATACCGTTGAGAAAACATTTACCCGATTTGTCGCTTCAGCAGTTCCAACAGAAGCAGTCACGACTGCTTCTGCGACAGATGCCAACAATGGTTCTTTCTTTGATCAGCACAAGGACAAGGTTATCACTATATGCATCATCGTGATCGTAGTTATGTTCTTCCTGATCATTATCCTCGGAATTATGCTGATCCGGGTGATCAAGCAGGGACTTCCTGACGATGATCCTGACGATGATCCTGATGGTGATGCAAGCAACGGTTCCGATAACGATACCGACGACAATGCAGGCAATGATTCCGATAACGATACCGCTGACAACGCAGGCAATGGTCCTGATAACAATACAAGCGGCGATGCCGAAAACGTTCCCGACAATACCAGCAATAATGCTGCCGATGATACACCAGACAACACAGATCACAACACAGGCAATGATACAGGTATCGATACTGATAATACCTCGGATGATACTGCTTCTGCAAATGATACAAAGTCAGAAGATACGATAGCCGCTGCTGTTGTTCTGGACGAAACGCCAGCAGAAAATGCCGATGATACAAACAACCAAAAGCCTGCGGACATTCCGGTAACAGATGGCATGACAGAGCTTACTGCTAAGCCATCCGTAAAAGCTGAAGATGTCACTTCCACCAGATTAAGCAGCGAAACTAAAAAAGCAAAGGAAGAAAAAGAAGCAACTCCGGCAGATAAAATCATCAAAAAGGCGGCTCAGTACTCTTCCATGAATACGGCTGACCTGTCAGAGGTATTCAATATGGCAGAAGCGATCGTGAATCACGAAGAGCCAAAGAAAAACACCGGCTCCTTGCAGTTTAAGCCGATCAAGCAGAATGTACCGGATAGTAAAGAAGAAAAATAAGACCTACCAAAAGTTGTTATTTCCTGATTAAGGTTTCTAATCACGTTTGCCTACCTTTGTTTCACTCAATTTTATATGCACATGTCTCTGCCGCGATAAAAACTTTTGCGGCGACGACATGGCACAAAATTGAATGAAACTCAGTCGGCTACACTATGGATTATGAAACCTTATTCAGAAATAACAAACTCTGGTAGGTCTTATTTTTATACCACCGCTTTGTCATAATATTAAATCAATCTCATGCGGCAAAAACGTGATTATAAACCTTATTCAAGAGCTGCAAACTTCCGACAGGCTTTTAATTGTTTCTCTTATAAATATGCCTTCAACATATCAACTTTGTCGAGTCTCTCCCATGGAAGGTCGAGGTCAGTTCTTCCGAAGTGTCCATATGCTGCTGTCTGCTTGTAGATTGGTCTTCTGAGGTCAAGCATCTTGATGATTCCGGCTGGGCGAAGATCAAAATGCTCACGGATGATCTCAACCAGCTTCTCATCGGATACCTTTCCTGTTCCGAATGTGTCTACCATGATAGATGTAGGTCTGGCAACACCGATCGCATAAGACAACTGGATCTCACATTTATCTGCAAGTCCTGCTGCTACAATGTTCTTTGCTACATATCTTGCTGCATACGCTGCGGAACGGTCAACCTTTGTACAATCCTTTCCTGAGAAAGCACCGCCGCCGTGACGGGCATATCCACCATAAGTGTCTACGATGATCTTACGTCCTGTAAGTCCACTGTCACCATTTGGTCCGCCGATAACGAATCTTCCGGTTGGATTGATAAAGAACTTGGTATCTTCATCTACCATATCAGCAGGAAGAACTGTATCAAATACATACTTCTTGATATCTTCATGAATCTGTTCCTGTGATACTTCCTCGCCATGCTGAGTTGAGAGAACTACCGCATCGAGTCTCTTTGCTTTTCCATTCTCATCATACTCTACTGTTACCTGAGTCTTACCGTCTGGTCTGAGATATGGAAGTGTTCCATTCTTTCTTACTTCTGTCAGTTTTCTTGCAAGCTTATGTGCAAGTGCGATCGGATATGGCATATATTCTGGTGTTTCATTTGTTGCAAATCCAAACATCATACCCTGATCTCCGGCGCCAATCGCTTCGATATCATCATCGCTCATCAGATGCTCTTTTGCTTCTAATGCCTTATCAACACCCATTGCAATATCTGCTGACTGCTCATCAATTGCTGTGATAACACCACAGGTATCACAGTCAAATCCGTATTTTGCTCTGTCGTATCCAATCTCACGGATCGTCTCACGAACGATCTTCTGAATGTCTACATATGCTTTTGTTGTAATCTCACCCATTACAAGTACAAGACCTGTTGTGATCGATGTCTCGCAGGCAACACGGCTCATTGGATCCTGCTCCATCAATGCATCCAATACTGCATCGGAAATCTGGTCACAGATTTTATCCGGATGACCTTCTGTTACTGATTCTGATGTGAATAATAATTTTTCCATCATTTCCTCCTTGTATAAATACTATCTATAGTTACTGCCATGCGTATTCGTTCACATAGCTTTTGATTTTTCTTTTTTCAGACAAGTTATCCCCACCTGGTTTTATGCAAAAGAAAAATCCGCTCTGAGCGGATTGATAAAATCAAACCTCTCATTGTTCGACGTCTGCATATCACAGACTCGCTCAGGAAGGCACCTTCCATACAGGTCTTTCTTTCACCTGTTCCGGGGTTGCCATGGCTTCATAGTCCCTTATGACTCCACCATTCTGAATAAGAGCATTTATAAATATTTATTTGTATTCAAACTGCAATGCAGTTCTGAAACAGCTATACTCTAACTGATATATTTCCATAAGTCAATAGGTAATTTCTGTTTTGCGACAAAAATTCATTAAAGCTATCCTATAAAACCGCCTTGCTGAGCAGGTATAAGATGAGCAAATGTGCCGGATAGAACACATAAAATGTATATTTAAGAACTTTATTCTTCCGACCATACTCTCCGTTGTACAGACTGATCGGCAGGATTGCCAAAACTGCATAGAGCTGCCTTATTCCGTAAAACAGGAAATACAGCACTGCCGATACGATTGCAAACCCCATATTCTGACGCAGCTTCCAGCCAAACGGATAATGTCCGGTCACAAGACCGGCATTTCTGAATACTTGTTCCGCCGTGTCATCCTTGGTCGAATAATAAATTAATACGATCAGAAGAATGCCCGCCATTCCATAATCAAAATGCAGAGCCTCTGAAACTACCATAATGACAACAATTCCGATGACTGCGCCTATCTGATTCCATTTTGCTACTTTTCCAAGATAAAGCACAACCAGCCCCGCCGCAAGTGTAAAGAAAATATTCTGCTTCTGCAAATCAAATACCTGTCCGGTCGATGCCAGATCAAATGGAACTTCCGAAATCAGCGCAAACAAAAAAAGCCGGATAAAATATTTTCTGATATCCGACGTATGCCTGTACCCTTCTACCAACAGGAATGCGAATATAGGAAATGCGAGCCGTCCTACAGCCCGCATTATCCAGTTATTATTCATTAGAACAAGTCCTACATGGTCACATAACATAAATATGCACGCCAGAAGCTTTAACTGATTTGAAGTTATCCCTGTCTCTGTCCTCTTATCCATGTTTTCCTTAAATTCTCTTACGAAGTGCCTTTGACAACCGATCCAGTTCCTCATTGTCTGACTGACCCGGAACCCATGTAACTGTAACCGTATCCTTAATGAATCTTGGCACAAGATGCATGTGAAAATGGAATACTGTCTGTCCTGCAGCAGCGCCATTGTTCTGAATAATGTTCAGTCCGTCAGGATTTAATTCCGCTTTCTGAGCCTTGGCAACCTCTGTCGCAATCGTAAAGATCTTTGAAGCAGTATCCGCGTCCATGCTATATATATCATCATAATGTTCTTTTGGTATAATTAAAGCATGACCTTTATTTGCAGGATTTACATCAAGTATTACTCTACATATGCTGTCTTCATAAACTGTTGCTGATGGTATCTCACCATTTGCAATCTTGCAAAAAATGCAATCGTCCTTACCCATAAAAGTTTCCTCCTTAATTGCTTTTTCCATTTTACTCCATTATGTGATATTTTACAAGCTTTATGTGGTTTGGAAGGTTGCATAAGCCTTCAGATCTTCCTCAACCCGTTGTTTGATTTCGTTTATAATCTCCTGACATTGTTTTTTCTTCATTCCTGCCTGCACTCCTACTGTCAAAAGCTCCGTTTCTCCCGGATCTTGTCCATTTCCATCAACAGATGTTGTATGCTCACCATAATAGGTTGTGCTATACGTCAGATCATATGCCGGACTCAATCTCCATGTTTCTGATTCAGTATCATATACAAACGAAAAATTCTTTGAATGATCATCCCTGTTATGTGCAAATACATTAAAACACATTCTGCGAAACATATTTTCAACATCCATTTTATTATCTTGCGTCATTATTCTTGTTAATTTCATCAGGTCATGGTAGTCCAGACTTGGCTGGTTAAAATCAAGTTCTAACAACGCTGCCGCCGTTGCCATATGAACCTTGCTTCCATCCATTTTTCTATCAAATCTCCGGGTTCCAAAGTATCCTGCATGTCGCTGCGATGGAAACAACCTTGTCTCACTCATAACGATTCCACATTTTTTTGCACAGACCGAATAATCATATTCCATTTGTCCAATATCTGCCCTGTCAACATGTGCTGGAAATTTTATGATCCAATCTTCCCCATCTATCCCCGTCATGATCTTTGGCCTTGCTCCGCCGCTGGTTCCACCAAGCCCATATAATTCATCTAGTTTATCCGAATATTCTGTATTCAAAAGCAGCTTTTCGGTCTGCTGTTAACACCATCGTTCCCACCAAACGATCCTCATAGCAAACCTGAAGCATCCTATCTTCTATTTGTCTCATTCATAACCCTCCTGAATATCCTTGTACGGAACCCGTGTAAACAGTTCCCGAAGCTCATCTGCTATATCCAGTGCAACCGCGATCCGCGTCAATCCCAACAGAGAAATCTGTCCGGTTTGCTCTAATCGTTTGATTGATCCATAGCTTACGCCACTTTGTTCCGCTAACTGCTGCTGTGACAACGATCTACGCTTTCGTATATTGCGAACTCTTTCTGCCAATTTCTTATCTAATTCATCCGGTGTCTCCCATACAAAAGGTTCCATGTCTCTTTACCCCGCAAATTATTTATATAGATAATATTTTATCTATATATCCGTAATTTTTATTATAATTGATAATATATTATCCATATTTATTATATACTATTATCTTATCACTGTGAACTACCCATTGTCTAAAGCCAATGGGCTTCCTGCTTCATAAACCTCGTTACCTACTATCTCCACAGGCGTTAATTCGGACAGTCCCTGCCCTATTTATTTTTTTCTTATGCTATTTGTCTTAGTCCTTCTGCCAGTATATTTTTTGCAGCATTGATATCCCTGTCATGCTTTACTCCACAAACCGGACATTCCCATTTCCTTACCGACAAATCTCTTGTTTCTATATTCTGATACCCACAAACAGAACATATTTGACTGCTGGCATAAAATGAATCTATTTTGATGTATTTCCTGCCATTCCATTTTGCCTTATACTCTAACTGTCTTGTCAGCTCATACCATGATACATCACTTATGGCTTTTGCCAAATGATGATTTTTTACCATGTTTTTTATCTGCAGATTTTCTGAAACTATCACTTGGTTTTCGCTGATAATCTCATGTGACATCTTGTGTAAATAATCTTTTCTGGTATTTGTTATTTTCTCGTGGCATAATGCTATCTTTTTCTTTATTTTGTAGTAGTTTTGGCTTCTTTTTTCTTTGTGTGCTAACTGTCTTTGCAGCTTTATCAGTTTCTCTTCGTATTTTCTGATGATTTTTGGATTTTTATATTTCTTTCCATCAGAAGTAATACATAACTCTTTAATACCTAAATCTATTCCTGTATTTTGATTTGTATGTGGCAGTTCCATGTGTTCTGTTTCCACTAAAATCGATACATAATATTTTCCACTCGGAACTTGTGATATCGTTGCCGATTTTATCTGCCCACTAAAACTTCTATGCAGTTTTGCTTTTACATCTTTTAATTTGGGCAGTTTTACTCTATTACACTTGAAATCTACTGTTATATTACCATTTGTAATATTTGTTGTATATGACTTATGATTGTCGTGTTTGCTCTTAAATTTCGGATAACCTGCATGTTCCTTAAAAAATTTCCGGTATGCCGCATCCATATTATAAATCGTATTTGTCAGAGCAAATTTATCCACTTCTTTCAGCCATTCGTATTCTTTCTTTAATTGTCTGTTGCAGTAATTGTTACAGTCAGTTTTACTAACTGATTTTTTCTCTTTCTCATATACTTCTTTCCGGTATGCCAGTGTCTGATTATACACAAAACGGCAACAGCCAAATGTTTTTGCAATCTGTATTCTCTGTTCGCTATTAGGATATATCCTATATTTGTATGCTTTTAGCATCCACTGTCACCACCTTTTTACCCTTGGTTTTCTATATATTTTCTCAGCATCTCTTCTGAAACATTTCCTAAACTGCACGCAAAATATCCGTCCGTCCAAAAAGTATGTTCTCTCCAGAAATGTTTTCGTAAATAATTGGGATATCTTTTCCAAATATGATATGTTGTATAACTTTTCATCAGATTTACTATTTTACTGATAGACATTGTTGGGTCTGTTTTTTGATTTCCATGTTCCCATAACCCAAGTATAACACAAGCCACCACTTTCGGCTACCTTAACCCACCGTCTAAAGCCAGTGGGATTGCGGTAGCCCTATTTCAAAAAATGAAATGTACTTACAACCAGTCGGATTGGCATGAAACATATCATGTATTTTTCATGCCGATCCAACTGTCTATAAGCACATCTCATTAATAAAGCATCTTATAAAATGTATTCTTTCTGTCATTTGTCTGTGGAAATTCTGTTCTTGCATGTCTGACTGCCCCGGGATCAATATCTGCGACACGCAGCTTCTCACTAACCCGAACTGATACATCCCGCCCAAGCCAGTCATATACATGAGAGCCCGGAATATAGTGAAGCCCATCTCCATCTCCAACCCGGTTGACTGCGATCACATATGCCTGATTCTCGATCGCCCTTGCCTTCAAGAGTGTTTCCCATTGTTCCGCCCTCGTTTCCGGCCAGTTTGCGATCACCATGATAACTTCATACTGATCTCTCATTGCAGAGAAAATCTCCGGGAAACGAAGGTCATAGCAGATATATCCGCCTATCCGGATATCCTTTATCTGTGCCTGTACAAGTTTTTCTCCTGCCCGATATACCTTATCCTCACCGCTATATGAAAATGGATGGATCTTCGCATAATCAAGTACCACTTTTTCTCCATCCACAAGCACCAACCGGTTCTCGTAAGCCTTTTCTTTCATTTCATCATACACCAGGCTGCCATCTGCCATAACCGCACGAATATACCCAAATGCCATCGACATCTTATATTTTCTGCTGTTCTCCATAAAAAATGAAACACTGTCCGGGATGTTATCCGCATCCCAGCTTTCCGCATACAACCATGGCCGCATCGTGAATCCTGTCAGTGTCATCTCCGGAAATACCAGAAGCTCTACTCCATTTGCCCTTGCTTCTTCCATAACTTCAAGGCAGCGTTTCTTTGCTTCTTCCCTATTCTCAAATCCAATATTCAGTTCTGTAACTCCAACTCTAAGCATAGCCGCCTCCTGATTATGTTTATTTTATAAGAGTTTTACTGCTGCTTCTGCTACTGCTTCTCGTTTAATCTCTTCA
Source organism: Clostridium sp. OM05-9 (assembly GCF_003481465.1). Classification (NCBI taxonomy): domain Bacteria; kingdom Bacillati; phylum Bacillota; class Clostridia; order Eubacteriales; family Clostridiaceae; genus Clostridium; species Clostridium sp. OM05-9. The sequence goes on along the minus strand of NZ_QULF01000007.1, from coordinate 28,374 downwards.
ATATCATCTGCCATTATCTCCCGCAACGTATCTTTCCAGTACATACCAACACGCTCCTTCCAATTATCTATCTTTTCTACATTTGCTTTCGTCATTACCTGTATAACCGCCTCCGCAAGCTGCCTCTTCCGCTCCGGCAATTGTTCTGACTGCTTTACAACATTCTTGTACTGAGCTGGTGTCAGGCGTTTTGTCAAAGACCGCAGCCACACCTGTTCATCCTCAGCCAATTGATCTGCAGTTACGATCTGCGTATCAAACAGGCTTCCACTTATATAGTAAATGCCTGACTGTCTTTTTTCAACCTCAAAGCCACTTTTTTCAAGTTCTTGCAGTAATTTTACAGGACAGATATCCCGAAAATTCCAGATATTCCGCATCTTCTCTAAATTCCAACTGTATCGCACAATAAAATGCCGGATGCCATTGAATTATTTCTTTCTCATCCGCAGTTTTATGATTCGCTCTTTCTTTTGTCATTCAAACTCCTTTCAAAATAGGTTTACAATACAAAAACCGCCGGCGGAAAGAAGTTCTTTTTTAATCAAATAATATTATCCTTAACCATTCTATGTCATTACAAAAAACGATCCTCCGGAACAAATATATTCTGGAAGATCGTTTCAATTACAGTATTCATATAGTCTGCATTTCTGCATAATATACAGATACTCAGGCTGTATAATTTTGGGTATATTATATTGCTCTTTCCGGCTTTTAGATTGCCTTGATCTTTACATTCTTGCTCAGTCCGCATTTACGGAAAAGCTTCTCATATGTACTAAGCTTGCTCTTTGGTACTTTGACTGTTGTCTTTGACGTAATACCGGCAAATGCATTCTTGTTCACCGTTTTGGATGTAAGCTTCGTGGATTTGATCTTTAAAACCTTTAAATCCTTGCTGTTGGCAAAAGCATATGATCCAATTTCTTCAACTGATTCATCAAGGATAATGTACTTTAAATCCTCTGTACCAGCAAATGCCTTGGAGCCAATTGTTTTCACAGAATTACCAATTGTAATGGATTCACAAATATTTTCATCTTCACAATAGGAGTTCAACTCCTTAAATGCATTTTCCCCGATTGCTGTTACCTTATATGTTGTATTTCCAAATTTAAAACTTTTTTTAACTTTTTTTGATGACTCACCATAAGGTACGATTATATCCATGTTATAGTATACACATGTTACGGTTTCTTTCCCTTTCTTGCTTCCAGTGATGCGAAATACATAATAATCAAATTTCCCATCATCAAATAAAGTAATATACTCGCCGGTTTTCATCGGTTTTGTCTTCTTACTTTTTATTTTTATTGAACGATCTATCTCCTGATCATAATAAACACTAGTTTTTTTTACACCCTCTGCTATAATAACTTCTGTTAGTTTATTTGAACTGCAATCAATACGATCACATAAAGGACTTGCACTAAAATCCAATTTTGTTAATTTATTGTGATAACAATCCACATTGCGTAATGACTTATTATAACTGGTATCCAGACTTGTCAGTTTGTTATATGAACACAACAGGTTAGAAAGCCATTCATTATATCTCAAATTCAGTTGTTTCAGATTATTGCAACTACAATCCAATTCAATCAGTCTTGTATTCTTGGTAACATCCAGCTTTGTCAGTTTATTATCTCTACATTTTAATAAACTTAATTTTTTATTTTTTGTCACATCTAATTTTGAAAGCTTATTAAACGAACAATTTAATACTATTAAATTTTGATTTTTGCTTATATTCAAGTCTGTAAGTTTATTGTCATAACAATCCAAATATTTTAACTTGGAATTTCTGCTAACATCCAGCTTCGTCAATTTATTGTTCCTACAAGACAAATATTCTAATTTGGAGTTTTTGCTAACATCCAACGTCGTCAGTTTATTGACGTCGCAATCTAATTTTACTAACTTTGTATTTTTGCTGACATCCAACGTCGTCAGTTTATTGACGCTGCAATATAATTTTACTAACTTTGTATTTTTGCTGACATCCAACGTCGTCAGTTTATTACCAGCACAATCCAACATCTGTAACTCTGTAAATATATTGATACCGGTCAGACTTTTACATATATAGCCACCTACTTCACTCCCAGAACCCAAATATATTGTCTTTACGCTCTTAATCTCTGACTTTGACAATACACCATCCTTATTCATGTCGATATTCTCAGAAATATATTTCCGAAATTCTTTATCCGGGAAATTCGTTGAATTGATCTTCACATCCCCCTGAGCTGCATCAACTTTCCTCATTCCTGCATTACTAAATAACAGTGGTACTGCCACCAAGGCTGCCAGGCCTCCGGCAACCATCAGACGTTTTAATTTTGTCTGCAATGCCAATTTGTTCATTTGTTTCTTGTTTTTCATATTGTCTCTCCTTCCAATTTCTTCTTTTTACTCCGGGTTGATGCAAACGCAGAAAGACCCGGAACGGGATAATCTCCTATTATCCTGTTCCAGGTCTTTGACTGTCGTTCTATATTTTATCGCATGCAAAAAAGCGCTATTTTGCTGTGCTGTGCTGTGCTGTGCTGTGCTGTGCTGTGCTGTGCTGTGCTGTGCTGTGCTGTGCTGTGCTGTGCTGTGCTGTGCTGTGCTGTGCTGTGCTGTGCTGTGCTGTGCTGTGCTGTGCTGTGCTGTGCTGTGCTGTGCTGTGCTGTGCTGTGCTGTGCTGTGCTGTGCTGTGCTGTGCTGTGCTGTGCTGTGCTGTGCTGTGCTGTGCTGTGCTGTGCTGTGCTGTGCTGTGCTGTGCTGTGCTGTGCTGTGCTGTGCTGTGCTGTGCTGTGCTGTGCTGTGCTGTGCTGTGCTGTGCTGTGCTGTGCTGTGCTGTGCTGTGCTGTGCTGTGCTGTGCTGTGCTGTGCTGTGCTGTGCTGTGCTGTGCTGTGCTGTGCTGTGCTGTGCTGTGCTGTGCTGTGCTGTGCTGTGCTGTGCTGTGCTGTGCTGTGCTGTGCTGTGCTGTGCTGTGCTGTGCTGTGCTGTGCTGTGCTGTGCTGTGCTGTGCTGTGCTGTGCTGTGCTGTGCTGTGCTGTGCTGTGCTGTGCTGTGCTGTGCTGTGCTGTGCTGTGCTGTGCTGTGCTGTGCTGTGCTGTGCTGTGCTGTGCTGTGCTTAAGCCTTTTCCTTTCTGCATCCTTTGTCAATCCCTTTCGCGTAAAATTTACAAATTAAGTGTAGCATACTGAAAGGTAAATGACAATTCCTAAGTAAAGTTATCCAAATGTCAACCAACAGGCATATTTTATGGTTGACATTTGGATATATGCCATCTATAATGTTATCCAGTGGGTGCCATTTAATAGTTGACATTCAATTTGTTATCTGGAAGCGGATAGCTTAGCCCTGCTATCCGCTTCATATTTTTGTCAATCCCCCTTAACCTCATCCAATCAAGGGATGGCATCCATTGTACTTATATTATTTATTCAACAAGGAGAACACACATGAAAAACAAATTCACAACCGTGGAGATCACAATGATGGCTGTATTTGCAGCAATCTTATGCGTATCCGCATATTTAAGTATCCCAACTCCACTCCCAAATGCAGCACACATTACATTACTGAACTTTATGATCATGCTCATTGCACTGGTATTTGAAGTCCGCGACTCAACGATCATCGTTGCTTTATGGATGATCCTCGGTGCAGTCGGCGTTCCGGTATTTATCGGCGGTGGCTCCGGTATCGGTTATCTGACAGGAGTATTCGGTGGATATACATTCTCATTTATTATCGTTACTATCTTTGCAGGTCTGACAAAGGGTAAGAAATATAATCGTATCCGTTATACGATCATTGCTATTTTAACAGCAGCCCTCATTGATATCATCGGAATGTTATGGTGGAAATTCAACGGAAACTTAACTTGGAAAGTCGCTTTCCTTTCAGGCTTTGTTGCATTTATTCCACTGGATCTTGTAAAAGCTATTATCGCTGCACAGATCGTTCCATTATTCAAGAAACTGATGCCGGAAGCAAATGCAAATACAGGCGCAAAGAAAGAAGCAGCATAAAAATAAAATATTATATAGTTATAAAACAAGCAGGAATCCTTAAAAGATTTCCTGCTTGTTTTCATTATGAGGCATCCAGACACAACCTATTCTGAACGAACCCTTTTTTATTTCTTTCCGGCTTTTTTAGATTGCCTTAACCTTTACATTCTTGCTCAGTCCGCACTTACGGAAAAGCTTCTTATATGCGCTAAGCTTGCTCTTTGGTACTTTGACTGTTGTCTTTGAGGTGATACCGGCAAAGGTTTTCTTGCTCAGCGTTTTGGATGTCAGCTTGGTTGTTTTGATCTTTAAAACCTTTAAATCCCTGCTGTTAGCAAAAGCATATGATCCAATTTTCTCAACTGATGTTCCAAGGGTGATCGTCTTTAAAACTTTTGTTCCGGCAAATGCCTTGGATCCAATTGTTTTAATACTTCCTCCGATCACAATATTATTATTTCCATCATATTCAGAGAATGTTGCACCTGCAAATGCTCCAGAATCAATGGACGTCAGCTTATAAGTCTGATTTCCATATTTTATTCCTTTCATATAACCTTTCCAGCCATCTTGGGTAAAATAACTTCCATTGGTCCATACTCCAACAGATGCTGTCCGGTTTCCGGCCTTTGTACTTGTAACACGGAAGGTACAATATGGATAATTATAAGTATCCTCAACAAAATAGGCTCCATTTTTGACTGGTTTTGTCTTCTTCTTTATGGATACCTTCAAATTTTTATCATAGTAAATTCTATCGTTTTCCATATTCTTTGGTACGATAATTTCTGTCAATTTATTCTCATTGCAAACAACAGAACCAAATAAAGGACTTGCACTAAAATCCAGTTTCGTTAACCTGTTATTTGTACACACTACCCATACTAAGGCATTATTATGACTGGTATCCAACTGGGTCAACTGATTCTTTGCACATTCCAGCTTTACAAGCTGTTTATTATTTGTAAGATGCAACTGAGTCAGCTTATTATCAGAACAGACCAAACATACAAGTTTTTCGTTTTTATCAACATTCAATTTTGTCAGTTTATTGGTCTCGCAATTCAAGTCTACAAGATCAAGATTCTTGGTAACATCAAGCTTCGTAAGTTTATTACTCCTACACCACAGAATATGAAGTTTGGTATTTTTTGTAAGATCGAGCTTTGTAAGTTTATTACTACTACACCACAGAGTATGAAGTTTGGTATTTTTTGTAAGATCGAGCTTTGTCAATTTGTTTTCGTCGCAACACAACACTACCAATTTTGTATTCTTACGGAGATCCAGACCAGTTAAGTTATTGCTCACACAATCTAATATCTCCAGTTTTACATTTTTGCTGACATCTAACTTTGTTAGTTTATTATCATAACAACGCAGTTCTTTTAATTTCGTTAATTTGGATACATCCAATTCTTTTATGCTGTTATAACCACATTTTACGACTTCCAGTTTTGTATTTTTGTGCAGATCCAGTTTGGAAAGAGATTTCTGGCTTTCACATTCCAGTCTTTTCAATTCTGTAAATACACCAATACCGGTCAGATCATTATAAACATATTCATTTCCATCTCCATCATAATGCTCCAGTGTTATTTCCGAGACTTTCTTAATCTCTGCTTTTGATAATACACCATCCTCATTCAGATCGATATTCTCAGAAATATATTTCCGAAATCCTTCATCCGGGAAATTCGTTGAATTGATCTTCACATCCCCCTGCGCTGCATCAACTTTCCGCATACCTGCATTACTAAATAACAGCGGTACTGCTACTAATGCTGCCAGACCTCCAACAACCATCAGACGTTTTAATTTTGTCTGCAATGCCAATTTGTTCATTTGTTTTTTGTTTCTCATATTGTCTCTCCTTCCAATTTCTTCTTTTTACTCCGGGTTGACACAAGCGCAAAAAAGACCCGAAACAGGATAATCTTCCATTATCCTGTTCCAGGTCTTCTCAACTGCAGTTCTATATTTTATGGTATCAAAAAAGCGCTATTTAAGCGTGCTGTGCTGTGCTGTGCTGTGCTGTGCTGTGCTGTGCTGTGCTGTGCTGTGCTGTGCTTAAGCCTTTTCCTTTCTGCATCCTTTGTCAATCCCTTTCGCAAAAAATTTACTAATTAAGTGTAGCACACCAAATGGTGAATGACAATTGTTAAAAACGTAGATTCTATATGTGATTCTATATGACATGTTTACTCAAAATGCATTTCATCCATATCCCAGTTTTCATAGAATTTTTTATTTTCATCTCTGAATCTTTCAAATAAAATAATATACGTTTCAACAATCTTCTGGAATACATTTTCCGCCAAAGATCCATCATAATCATGTGCAAGCTGATTCCTTATTTTCAACATCTCAACCCAGCGATCATCATCTATCAAGCGGTTCGTAAATGCTGTTTGTAAAACTTCCCGTGGTGAGCCAAGTGCAAAATTCGTAATTTCAAGTTTCTTCACCAGAATATCTTTCATTACTTTCCATGAAATATCAAACGTAAGATTGAAGTTCTGAATCGTTCCCTCCAGTACGAAATCCTGTTCCGGATCTGCATTTTGACTTTTTTTCAGATTGTTCAGGCAATTACAAAATGTACGATATCTGTTAATAAATTTGTTTTCCATATAAATCTATATCCTCCAATAATTGCTTATTCCTTATTGAGTCATAATCAAATATGTCTATCTTCCGAAGCGTTTCTACATCCTCCATATCCCGTTCCAATTTCAGTATATCCGGGCATCCATACACAACAAAATCAATATCGCTATACTCCGTTGCTGTTCCTGTGGCAAAAGAGCCAAACAATTTTAAATGCTTTATATTATTTTTTTTGCAAATTTCTGTTACTTTTTCAATAATCCGTTCAACCGGCATTACATTCATATCATTCTCTCCAAACCATGGCATTGCATGCAAGCATGTTAGCTCTCTTGCACTCATTATTTCGTGAGCATAGCTCACTCAATGCATTCTGCAAAATCAGCATCCTTGCGAGCAAACAATTTTGCATTCATTATATCATGCATGTAACAAAGTAGGAAATAAAAAATGGATATATCTACCTTATTATGGAAGATATACCCATTTTATCTTAATATTAAGCTTACAGATTCCGGTGCAGCAGACGATGTTCTTTTCCGGCAAGGAAATGATCGTACAACTGACGGACTGCCGGGTTCTCCTCGGAGAAACGGACATTGGAGCTTGCGTCTGCATTGTACATACCTTCCATACGGCTCCGTCTGGTTCTTGGGCCTGCGCCGGATGGCTGACCGCCACCCATGATACATCCACGTCTGCACGCCATAACCTCAACGAAATCATAGCTTGCTTCGCCGGATCGGATACGGTCAAGCAACCGTCCTGCATTTGCAAGACCATGTACAACTGCAATCTTCACTTCTCTGCCATCTAACTCGATCGTTGCTTCCTTCGTTCCTTCAAATCCCCGGACACCTGTATAACTGATCTCACGGATCGTGTTATAGGATTTGTCCTCCGCAAGACGACGGAGCACCGCTTCCGTTACACCACCTGTCGTTCCGAAGATCTTGCCTGCACCGGAAGCCACCGAAAATGGTGCATCTGCGGATTCATTTTCCAGTTCGGTAAACTGCAGTCCCATCTGCTTAATCATCCGCACAACCTCTGTCGTTGTGATGACATAATCGGTATCCTGTCTGCCATCCGTGAAATTATCCGGTCGGAGGATCTCTCCCTTCTTTGCTGTACAAGGCATGATCGATACAACCATCGTTCTCTTACCATCTTCTTTATCTTTCTCCGCAAAATAATCCTTGATCACTGCTGAGAACATTCCTTGTGGAGAACGGCAGGTTGACAGATTATCTGCAAATTCCGGATATTTTTCTTCACAATATTTGACCCATCCCGGACAGCAGGATGTGAATAACGGAAGCTTCTCATCCGATGCAAGACGCGCCGCAAATTCTTTGGATTCCTCCATAACCGTAAGATCGGCACCAAAGCTTGTGTCAAATACCATGTCAAAGCCCATGATACGAAGTGCTGATACCAGCTTACCAAAACAGTTCTCGCCCTTTGGTATACCGAAGTTATCTCCAACTGCCACGCGGACTGCCGGTGCGATCTGTGCAACCACCCGGATGGACGGATCTTCGATCGCATCCCAGATATCGGTTACATTGGTACGGATCGAGATTGCTGCGGTCGGGCAGACAACTGCACATTGTCCGCATCCTACACAGTCTGTCTCTGCAAGCGGCTTGTCAAATGCCGGCTGTACCTTCATTTTCGAACCACGGAATGCAAAATCGATAACACCAAGCCCCTGAATCTCATCGCAGGTACGCACACAGTCACCGCATAGGATACATTTATTTGGATCCCGGACGATAGACGGTGAACTCATATCGATCTTTTCTTCTTTTTTATTATTCAGGAAACGAACCGCATGCACACCAACCTTATAGGCAAGTGACTGGAGCGCACACATGCCATTCTTCTGACAGGTCGTACAGTCTCTGCAATGAGAGGATAACAACAGCTCGATAATAAGCTTTCTGTACTGCTGCACTTTCTTTGTATTCGTATAGATCACCATGCCCGCTCTCGGTGTCTCGGAGCATGCTGCAAATATTTTTCCTCTGTCATCTTCTACCACGCACATACGACATGCGCCATAGATGGATAATTCTGAATGATAACAGAATGTCGGGATGTCGATCCCTGCCTTTCGGATCAGAGACAGAACATTCTTCTCGCCCTCGATCGGCACTTTGATTGAATTGATCGTAATATAATCCATGTTCGTCTCCCTCCTTAATTCTCTGTATATACTGCATGGAACGCACAATTATCGATACATGCACCACACTTGATACATTTGGCTGTATCAATGACAAATGGTTTCCGGATCTCGCCTGTGATCGCACCGACCGGACAGTTTCTCGCACATTTGGAACAGCCCTTACATGCTTCCGGATTGATCTTATAGCGAACCAGTGCTTTACAGTTTCCGGTTCTGCATCGTTTGTCAACCACATGCTCGATGTATTCCTGACGGAAATTCTTCAGCGTACTAAGTACCGGAAGGGCTGCGCTCTTACCAAGTCCACAAAGGGCTGTGTCGGTGATCGCCTGTCCCAGTTCCTCTAACAGATCCAGATCCTCTAACGTACCATTTCCGGCAACGATCCGCTCCAGGATCTCAAGCATCCGCTTGGTTCCTTCACGGCATGGAACGCATTTGCCGCAGCTCTCGTTCTGTGTAAAGTTCATAAAGAAACGGGCTACCTCAACCAGACAGGTATTCTCATCCATAACAACCAGACCACCCGAACCGATCATCGCTCCTTTGCTCTTTAATGAATCAAAATCCAGACTGACCTCCAGATCATCCGTCACCAGACAGCCACCGGATGGTCCACCGATCTGAACTGCCTTTAACGGGATATCATCCTTTAAACCACCGCCGATATCATACACGATCTCACGCAGCTTTGTTCCCATCGGTACCTCGATCAGTCCCGTATTCTTTACACTTCCGGTCAATGCAAATGCCTTGGTTCCCGGACTTTTCTCCGGTCCGATCGACTTGTACCAGTCTGCACCATTTAAAATGATCATGGACACATTTGCATAGGTTTCTACATTATTCAGAACTGTCGGCTTGGCAAATAAGCCCTGCTCTACCGTTCTCGGCGGCTTGGTTCTCGGCATTCCGCGCTGTCCCTCGATCGATGCCGTGAGCGCACTTCCCTCTCCGCAGACAAATGCTCCCGCACCACGATTGATATGTATATGGAAAGAGAAACCGGAGCCTAAGATATTCTCACCAAGAAATCCCGCTTCCTCTGCCTGTGCGATCGCAGTCTTCAAACGGCTGACTGCCAGCGGATATTCTGCTCTTACATAGACATATCCCTCCTGCGCACCAACCGCATATGCAGCAATGATCATACCCTCTAACATCTTATGCGGATCGCCTTCCATCACGCTTCGATCCATGAACGCACCCGGATCTCCCTCATCACCATTGCAGACAACATATCGGATCTTCTCCGCCTGTCTGGCAACCTGCTGCCATTTGTATCCGGTCGGGAAACCACCGCCTCCACGTCCACGCAGATTGGAGTCACTGATGACCTGAATAACTTCCGAAGGCTCCATGGTAAATAACACCTTACGAAGTGCTTGATATCCACCGACCGCAAGATATTCATTGATATTTTCTGCATCGATATGTCCGCAGTTTTTCAGTACCAGTCTGGTCTGTTTCTTATAAAATGGAATTTCTTCCTGCTGTCTGTAGACAACACCATCCTTGTGATACATCAGACGCTCTACCGGTCTTCCGTGCAGGATCGTCTCGTTGAAGATCTCCTCGCAATCTTCTTCCTTTACTTTTATGTAGATATAATTATATGGCTCGATTCGCACAAGCGGCCCCATCTCGCAAAATCCATGACAGCCGCTTTTCTTCACGCCGACATGACAGGATTCTTTTATAACTGTATCCTCCGCCTCCGGGACAAATTCTACCTTCACGCCCTCCGACTGCTTCGCCATCTCGCAGAACCGGTCGTATATTTTCTGAGAGCCACCCGCCAGACATCCGGTTCCTGCACAGACAAGGATCCTGTGCGAATCCGCATGCAGCATCTCTTCTGCCTGTTTTACTGCTGCGTCAAGCTCTGATACATTTGTTATTCTATTCATCCGCACCCTCCTTCAATTCTGCTATCAATGCAGTTACCTTCTCCGGTGTCATAGCCGGATGAACAACATCGTTTACCGTCATGACCGGTGCGAGTCCGCATGCGCCAAGACATGATACTGTCTCTAATGTGAACATCATATCATCTGTTGTGTGTTTCTCTTTTGACAATCCAAGTTCTTTATACAATTGATTTAAGATATCCATGGATTTTCTGACATGGCATGCGGTTCCATCGCACACCTTAAGAATGAACTTTCCTTTTGCATCAAATGAAAAGTTCTCATAGAATGTTGCTACGCTGTAAGCTTTTGCCTCTGCGATATTCAGTTTGTCCGCCACATATCGTAATAATTCCGGCGGAAGATACTTATATTCACTCTGAATATCCTGAATGATCGGGATCAGAAATCTTGGCTCTGTCCCATATGCAGCAATAATCTTATCAGCCTCATCGTAGTAAGATTGTTCCAGCATGTATTACCCTCCGTGCTTTGCCCCATTGTTGGGAATTTTTATCAATACCTCATATACAGATGATAACATTTTTCAATAGGATTTGCACGAAGATTTTGGATTGAAAAATAAACCCCCGCCCGTCTCCGGCACGATGGTGGGTAGTGTTTCAACTCGTTGCACTTTCTATTCGCTTCATGCAACTATTTGTCAGCAGTCGCCCAAACTTGCCTTATCAGGCTCAGACATGGGCTTGATGCTGACAGTTAGCATGAATCTCATAACGAAAGTTCCACTGATGTTGAAAACACTACCCACCATCGTGCCGGAGACGGGCGGGGATTTTTATATTGCTAACATTTTACAATTAATAATTTCTCACCCGGTGTTACCTCGTCGCTTTCCAGATGGTTGATGGTTCGGATGGAATCCAGGCTGGAAAAATATTCTTTGGCAATAGACCAGATGCTGTCGCCTTCTTTTACAACATATCCAACCATACCCGGCATGGCTGCCTTCTTATTCCAGTCGATCGGCAGAATATTCATATCGGTAATGACATCCACAGAACCCGGTGCAAATACCGTAACATTCATATTGATCACCGCCTTGATCTCCACCTCATCGGAATTCAGCATCTGGGCTGTAATCTGATCAACGGATGGATTGATGCGGATCGAATCCTGATTGACAAATGGTACGGATTCCACCTGATAATTGAATGGTATCGCCGTTTCAATCTGCTGTAACGGCTTGCTATCCTCTGCTGATACATAGAGTATTTCAGCTTTTACCGCACCTGATATATCAATGCTGTCCTCTCCTGCTTTTACCTCATCGATCTCAACCGTTCCGGTTGCATATACGATCTGCAGGATCTTCGGGAAGCTGCTCTTGATTCGCTCTTTATGTACGACTTTTGTCTTGGCATTATTTTTTATCTGAAGATTCTCAAATGGAAACTGTTCACAGATCGTTTCTACATTTGCCGACGGAGAGAACATATCCCCGATGATAGAAAGCTCCATATCTTCGTAAATCTTCATATCTGTATGGAGATTATATTCAACCTGAAGCACGCGGTCTTCTCCGTCATTGTCCGCACGCACACTGACTTCTCCTTTTCCCATCGTAATGCGGTCATCCAGGATCATGCCTTCATTTGCTTCTTCACACGGGATCAGGCCTTCAAATTCCCGGCTCTCATTCAGATACTGCATTGGTACGCCGGGCTCCTCCGCCAGATAGATTACAAACAGGTCCATCTGTCCTTTCATATTTATTCCCCCATCTACAACCTTTGTCTCGATGCCATAGAAGGACACCCGGCTCCAAAGCACCCGACCGATGTTTGGTTTATTGGCAGCGATCTCGAAATCTTCTTTTACCTTCAATATATCTTTTACAGATGCCACATTATTGGTAAATGGAATCTGCTCATTCCTGCATTCGATTCCCGATCCGTTTAACAATCCGGTTGCCCCGGACAGCTCTACGGAATCCATAGCCCACAGTTTCATGCCAACCAGCCCGCGAACTTCAAATTTTCTTGAATTGATCATGGTTATGTACAGATCTTCCAGCACGCAGCTGACATCGACCTTATCACCGGCAAGTATGCCATCCATATTGATGGATTCCTCAAATGGAACATCACCCTCATAGGTTTCAAACCGAACATCTTCACCAACTGTCTGATACAGGACTTTAAATACAACTGTTCCTGATATCCGCACCTTATTCTCCAATGTCTCTACATCATCTAAAAGGACATTTCCTGTACTTGCAATGATCCGTTCCATATCGTCTTTTGCATCCGGTACATTAAAATCATCATTGATCGTAAACTGCGAATACTTAGAAGTCTTTAAAATCGTTGTACTGAGTTTATTTTTTACAAGTTCCATATGATACCCCCATACTATTTTCTAATTTTTAAATACAACCGGTGTCGTTGTCCGTGCAATCCGAAGAACTATATATGGATACGATACCGTATCCTTACTTACTGCATCTGATGGTGTCGCCGTCTGCCTGAGAACCGATTCGATGTAAATAGCATTTTCATCCATATACATCTTATCTACAACCACGCCAACATCATCCCGATTCTGCCTGCCGCTGCAGATCACAATATATGTGTAAGTGTTGTTTGAATATGTCAGATTAAACGGTTCTTCTTTTTTGCTGTTAATGACGCTCAACAACTCCTCCGGCAGCATGGTGTCGTCACAGATATCGTAAGTCAGCGCTTCACCATCTTCTTTCACCTTATAAAAACTGCATCCGGCAAACAAACTCAGCCCAACTACCACAGTCAACACCCCTGCCAGAATACGCAGCCATCTTTGTCCTCTCATCTCACCGCTCCCTTCCCAATGTCTTTTTTCGGCTCTATCTTTACCCTTGTCAATCTCTATACCATTATTTATATGTCCTGCTTTGCAAGTCTATGCATGGAAATTTTGCCGGAGCTTTCTCCTTTTTTAAGGACATACAAAAAGCACCTTAACGATCATTAGCTAAGGTGCTTATCTCTACATTCCCATTTCTTCTATCTCTTTTAACATAAATTCTTCTAGTTTCTTCTTGTCCGGCAAGTATAACATATAAGTTGAAACAACATATAGGTTTCCGGCGCCAACCCACACTGGACAGCCACAGGCAAACTGTTTATAATGGATTGTGTATGCGTATTTGTGCATTTAAGATGGAGAAAACGATATGAATTTAAGGACTTTAAGACTTTTAGAATATAATAAAATTGTAGAAATGCTGACCTCCTACGCGGCATCCCCGATGGCAAAACGAAAATGTGAACGCCTGAAGCCCCGCAAGGATCCGGCTCTGATCCAGACCTTACAGCAGGAAACAAGAGATGCTCTGATCCGGCTGAATACACAGGGCAATCTGTCATTTGCCGGTCTCCGGGATATCGGCGCTTCGATCAAGCGACTGGAGGTACAAGGAGCACTTGGCATCAAGGAACTGTTAGATATCGGAAGTGTCCTTGATATGGCATTATCCGCCAGACAATATGGCAGCGGCGATGACAACGAGGAAAAGGCACATGACAGCCTCTACTCCCGCTTCATGGAGCTTGTTCCGCTGGAACATTTAAGTCAGGAGATCCACCGCTGTATCCTGTCAGAATCCGAGATCGCAGACGATGCCTCGTCCGGTCTGAAGGCAGTCAGACGGAACAAAAAACTGACAAATGAAAAGTTACATAACCAGTTGAACAAACTTGTAACTGACCAGAGCAAGCAGACGATGTTTCAGGATAATCTGATCACGATGCGTAACGGAAGATACTGTATCCCGGTCAAGCAGGAATATAAGAACAGCTTTCCGGGCATGATCCATGACCAGTCTTCCAGTGGAAATACTGTATTTATCGAACCTCTGGCGGTAGTTAATCTGAACAACCAGTTAAAAGAGCTGGATAATCAGGAGCTGGCAGAAATCGAAAAGATTCTGGAAAGCCTGTCAGCGCAGGCAGCATCTGAATACGAAAATATAAAATTTGACTTTGAGACGTTGACCGATCTGGACTTTATATTTGCTAGAGCGAATTTTGCAAGATCCTATAAGGGAACCGAACCGATCTTTAATACGGACGGCATCGTGGATATCAAGCAGGGACGCCATCCACTTTTAGACAAACATACCGTTGTTCCGGTCGACATCAAACTGGGTGAGGACTACAACCTGCTGATTATTACCGGTCCAAATACCGGTGGTAAGACCGTATCCTTAAAAACACTGGGTCTGTTTACTCTGATGGGACAGTCCGGACTTCATATTCCGGCACTGGATGGTTCCAGACTGAATGTATTTGATGATGTATTTGCCGATATCGGAGATGAACAGAGCATCGAGCAGAGTCTCTCGACCTTCTCCTCCCATATGAGCAATGTCGTATATATCATGAACCATGTGACACCAAACACGCTGTGCCTTTTCGATGAGCTTGGCGGTGGAACCGATCCGGTCGAGGGTGCAGCACTTGCGATCGCGATCTTAAGCAGCTTAAACGATCAGGGCATCCGCTGCATGGCTACCACGCACTACAGTGAACTGAAATTATTTGCCATGTCGACTCCGGGCGTTCAGAATGCAAGCTGTGAATTCGATGTAGCGACATTGATGCCGACCTACCGGCTCATCATCGGTATTCCCGGCAAATCAAATGCATTTGCAATATCTAAGAAATTAGGCTTATCCGACGATATCATCGAACGGGCAAAGACAAATATCGACAGCAACAAGGTTGATTTCGAAACACTGCTATCCGACCTGGAAAACAGCCGAAAAGAGATTGAACGGGACAAAGCGGAGATTGCGCAGTTTAAGGAAGAAGCCAGACAGCTTCAGGAACGGGCAAAAGCAAAGGATGACGAACTCTCTGCCAAGAAGGCTCAGATTCTTGCAGATGCAAGAGAAGAAGCGGCGGATATTCTGGAAGAAGCAAAGGAAATGGCGGATTCAGCCATTAAAAAATATAATAAATGGACAACAAATCCTCATAAAGCAGATGCGAGCACTATGGAGAATGAGCGAAAAAAGCTCCGTACCAAGATGGACGATTACCGGAAGATGACGCCGGAAAAACGCAAATCCATGACCTCCCATCATACGGCAAAGGATTTCAAGGCCGGAGACACCGTGCATGTTATCAGCATGGATACAACAGGAACGGTTACTGCTCCTGCTGATTCGAAGGGAAATATCAAGGTTCAGATGGGCATCTTAAGCTCTCTGCTTCCTGCTTCTGATCTTGTGATCATCGAGACACCAAAGCAGAACAACGCTCAGGTATCGATCAATAATAAACGTGGAATGAGCAAGGCTCTAAACATCCAGCCGGAGATCAATGTACTCGGCATGACTGTAGCCGAAGCTACCTCTTTGGTTGACCGTTATCTCGATGATGCCATGATGGCGCACCTGCACAAGGTAAGGATCATCCATGGAAAAGGCACCGGAGCACTCCGGAAAGGCATCCATGACTATCTGCGCAAGCAGTCATACGTCAAATCCTTCCGTCTGGGTGAGTACGGGGAGGGCGAAGCCGGCGTTACGATTGTAGAGTTATAAAATACACAACAACAAGGAGAACTATATGGACAAAGAAAAAATATTGATCGTTGACGATGACGAAAACATCGCCGAACTGATCTCCCTTTATCTGAATAAAGAATGTTATGAAACACAGATTGCCGCAGACGGAGCTTCTGCCTTGGAGGCATTTGTCGAATTTATGCCAAATCTCATCCTATTAGATGTCATGCTTCCGGGCATGGACGGCTATCAGGTATGTACGGAAATCAGAAAGCAGTCCAATGTACCGATCATCATGTTATCCGCAAAAGGTGAGGTATTTGACAAGGTGCTCGGACTTAAGATCGGTGCCGATGATTACATCGTAAAACCCTTTGATTCCAACGAACTGGTTGCCCGTGTCGGTGCATTGCTTCGCCGCTGCAACTCACGGACGGATAATTTCCAGAACTATAATCCGACAAATGCCGATCATATCGGCACCTATGTCGAGTATGATAATCTGGTCGTTAATATTTCAAATTATACCGTTACATTAGAGGGCAAAAATCTGGAAATGCCGCCAAAAGAACTGGAACTGCTGTATTTCCTTGCAAGCCGTCCAAATCAGGTATTTACCAGAGAACAGCTTCTGGACAAATTATGGGGCTACGAATATGTCGGTGACACCCGTACCGTTGATGTACACATCAAACGTCTGCGCGAAAAACTGACCGATAAATATAACTGGTCCATTTTTACAGTATGGGGAATCGGTTACAAATTTGAGGTTAAATGACCATGAAAAAAACGATTTTTGATAAGATTGTTGTCGGCTTTGTCCTGCTGGTCATTGTAATCTTCAGTGTACTTGCTCTGTATACCGTCAATATGACACAGTCAAAGCTGCTAAGCAACACAGAACAAAATCTGAAAACAGAATCCAAGCTTATCATCAGCACCACCGTAACGGATTATATGAACGGCCTGATCGATAAGGATACGTTTTATCAGAAGCTGGATGAACATGCTGCTGATATGAACGCAGAGATCTGGCTTTCTACTGCAAATGGCGAGATCATATACTGTTCAAACAGTGAAAGTCCTGCTGCAAAAGATATGATGATCACTGATTTTTATGACCGGACGGATATATATTCCCAGACAGTAAAAACCGGTACGCTGAACGGCTGCTTTTCAGCCAAAACCTTAAGCCTCAGTACCCCTGTTTATCAGGATAAATCCTATGCAGGACTGCTGTCCATTCACTTGTCACTGCAGTTTATCAAGGATATTGCGCAGAAAACATTTGCATCCACCTATATGCCATTTCTGGTCATTGTGGTGTTGTCTCTGATCGCCTTAATGCTGATCACGAACAGTACATTAAAACCAATCCGTGAAATCATTGCAACCTCCAAGCAGTATGCCGCCGGAAATTTCAATGCGCGAATTGATGTGCATACCGATAACGAATTTGGTGAACTTGCACGATATATGGAGGAAATGGCAGACGAGCTGAGTCGTTCCAATGAATACCGAAAGTCTTTCATTTCCAATATATCCCACGACTTCCGTTCTCCTCTGACCTCGATCAAAGGATATATTGAAGCCATGATCGATGGAACAATTCCACCGGATAAGCATGAGAAATATCTACAGATCGTATTAAATGAGACAAAACGTCTGACCAAGCTGACACAGGGACTTCTGGAACTAAACAACTTCGACTCCTTTGACCTTCAGCTTGATAAGTCGAATTTTGATATCAAGAGCATTATCCTTCCTACGATCAACACCTTTGAAGGTCGTTGTCAGGACAAAGGCATTTATCTGCATGCAATCTTCCATACCGACAATACCATTGTCTACGCAGATCGTACAAGAATCCAGCAGGTTATCTACAATCTGGTTGACAATGCGATCAAATTCACCCCGGAAGGCAGACAGATTACAGTTCAGGTCACAGAAAAATCCGATAAAATCTTTGTCAGTGTCAAGGATGAAGGTGTCGGAATTCCACCGGAATCGATCAAGAAAGTATTTGACCGTTTCTATAAAACGGATCCAAGCCGCGGAAAGGATAAGACCGGAACCGGTCTCGGACTTGCCATCACAAAAGAGATCATCAAGGCGCATGGTGAGAATATCACCCTCAACAGTAAGGTCGGCGAAGGAAGTGAATTCATTTTCTCTCTCCCTATGCAGAAGGAAATGCAGGTTCCGATCAAAGCCGTGCATGTGAAGAAGGAAGAAGATACACAATATATCTCCAACGGAAAGTTCCGTATTAAGAAGAACTAACAAAAGCCCCACCCGCTCTTGCCTCTATGATGGATAGGAGTTGAAACTCGCTACACTTTCTATTCGGTTCGCACGCTGATTTGTCAGCAGTCGCCCAAACTCGCCTTATAAGGCTCAAACAAGGGCTTGATGCTGACAGCTAGTGCAAACCTCATAACGAAAGTTCCACTGATGTTTCAACTCCTATCCATCATAGAGGCAAGAGCGGGTGGGGCTTTATTTTATGTCTTACTCAAAATGTCTCCATTAATAGGAGGCATTATTTATATCGTTCTGCCATCTCATTTACAGCATCACGGATACGCTCGCGGAGATCTGCAGGCTCTATGACCTCTACGCTGGTTCCGTACTGCATCGCCCAGTGAAACATGGCATTCTGGCTGCAGGTCACACGGATAAACGCCTTATTGGCATCTGTCTCAGGATTAAAGTTATCTGGATAATTGTTCTGAACAAATTTTGGTGACAACACTTCAAAGTTCTTATCAAACCAGTCTACAATATCACCCATATTCCCTTTCTGAACCTTTAATACAATCGTAGCTGCGGGATCACTGAACATGTAGAGATGTTCCGCCATATGCTGTGGCAGATTCAGTCCATGCTCCATCCCTTTTACCAGACTTTTATCCTTGACCTTTTCATCTAATATCTCAATCTCCGTCATACGGTCGATCCGGTAATTCGACAGATTGTCATATTTATCATAATTGCAGATCAGATAATATTTGCCCTCATTTGCAACCATCTGATATGGATTTACGATATACTTCGTATCCTTTCTTGGATGAAGCTGTTTATCGATACCATAGGTGTTATAGAGAAATGCAACCTTCTTGCCCTCACTGATCGCATCATCGATCATCTCAACATTTAACATGGTTTGACGGTTATCGGTATGTGATAACCCCGGCAGATTGCACACATGCTGTACCTTCGCACTGAAATACACATTCGAAAGCCCCTTGATCTTCTCGATCAGCTCCTGTGCCTGATTTCTCGGTATCGTCTTTGAAAATAAAATACTGTCGATCAACATTCTAAGCTCAGCATCATCAAATTCATGATTGTAATACCAGTCCTTTGTCAGGATCTCGGTCTCTCCGTTTTTATTTTCACGTTCAATCTCCGTACATTCCAGATTATAACCAAAATCCACCAGATTCATGAGATTGCTCTTGACGGATTTGCGGTCAACCTTCATTCCATATTCGGTTTCCAGTTTCTTTATGATATCCTTCTGATCCATTGTATGTTCGGAATCCGTGTATTTCCGAAGAATCTCAAGGATACAGATATTCATCATTTTCTTTCCATCTACCATGTATGTACTCATAAATACTCCTTTTTACCACTCGTAATGGTGAAGCTGCCCCTTCGCCTCAAGCTCCGGGAAGCCCTGCTGCCTGAGTGCCTCATATAACACGATCGCTACAGAATTTGCCAGATTCAGGGAACGTATCTCCGGGAACATTGGAATCCTGACTGCTGTTTCCTTATAGTCTAACAGAATCTCCTCCGGGATTCCTGCACTCTCTTTTCCGAACATGATGTAGGCATCTTCCTCATAGTTTACATCTGTATATTTCTGTTTGGATTTGGTCGTTGCCATATAGATCTTTGCGCCTGGATTCTTTTCAAGGAAATCATTGAAATCATCATAGATCGTTACATCTAATTTGTCCCAATAATCCAAACCCGCACGCTTTAACTGCTTCTCGTTGATCTGAAAGCCCAGAGGCTCGATCAAATGAAGTCTTGCACCTGCTGCCACACAGGTACGTCCTATATTTCCTGTATTTGCCGGCATCTCCGGCTCATGAAGTACGATATTTAACATGTTTTTCTCCCTTCGCTCTTATGGTGTCAAAAAGCTTTCCTCTCCGTCATGGATGATCACGCGGTCATGTCCGGTTGTTGTTCTGCCGATCACAGCAGCCTCAAATCCGGCTTCATACAGACGATTACTTAACATTCCACCATCTGCTGTGACAAATAACGCTGCTCCACATCCATCGATCCGGTATGGATCATCCCCGGTAAATTCACAGATCTCAATGGTTTCCTGCATGATCGGTATATGGTCATGGCTGATCCGAAGCCCGACATTTCCAGCCTCTGCCAGTTCCCATAATGCGCCATATACTCCTTCTGTTGAGATGTGGCGTGCATATATACTGCCACATGCCATCGCAATATCTCCCTGATCCTTCACAAGTAATAACCGGTCAAATTGCTCTGCTGTGCGAAGATATTCCGCAGAATATCTGGTCAGAAGCTCTTCTTTTCTTTCCCTTACCCGAAGCAGGGTTCCGAGGATGCCGGTCTGTCCGCACATAACGATATCCATATCCGGCTTGATCTTTGCATTTTTCTCGCCCTGCGATATCTTTCGTCCATACATCGTTACAGTTACCGCAGGCTCCTTGAATATCCCGCTGATCGCGGTATCTCCATACACAACATCCATGTGAAGCTCCTTCGCAAGATCAGAAAGCTCCCGCAGAATTTTTTTCATACGCTTCTCATCATTTTCCGGCATCATAACCGTATCTGTAAGTGCAAATGGCTGATACCCGCCAAGCCGTAATTTATTATATTGTTTGATAACATCCGAAGTCACCGTACCCAGTGCATTTGCAAGGCAGAGTCCTTCCGTTACTGCAAGCTCACTATCCAACAACACAAGCCGGCTATAGTCATCTCCTATGCCGGCTTGTGTTACGTCAGAATGTTCCTGTTTATTCAACGATCTTAAGATTGACCGCTTCTGCTGTATAAATCGAAACTTTTCTTTATTCATCCCTGATACCTTTTAGAATGCATATGCAAGCATACCGATTACCATAGCTGCTACCAGGATTCCAACTATAATTGCAGATGCTACCTTTTTACCCTTTGAACTGCTTAAATTGATCATTTCCCATTTCTCCTTTATATTTTAAACTTATAATTTTCTGATATTATCCGCCCCACATCAGACCTTTTTCCGTCTTATGCAGCGACATCATGTATAGATTAACGCTGAATTTTCACTTTGTCCAGATATAATAGCATTATTTTATAGCAATTTAGCATTTGTGCCAGATTCTGCCAACTGCTTATTCCGTTACATTTGCCGATGGGCACACACGGTTCAGCGCGCATTCGGCACATTTTGGTCGTCTGGCGATACAGATCGTTCTTCCAAGTGTAATGATCTGAATATTATATAAGATCCACTGTTCCTTTGGAAGCTTTTCCATAAGCTCATGCTCGATCTTCACCGGATCATCACTATCTGTCAGCCCAAGAAGCCTGGAAATACGTTTTACATGTGTATCAACGACGATACTTGGCTCGTGGTAGATATTGCCACGGATCACATTTGCGGTTTTTCTTCCAACACCGTCTAATTTCGTCAGGCTCTCGATATCACTCGGCACTTCTCCGCCATATTCACTGATGAGCTTCTTTGCACAGCCAATTATATTCTTCGCTTTATTCTTATAAAATCCGGTCGAGTAAATATCCTTTTCCAGTTCCTTGATATCTGCATCGGCAAATGCCTGCAAGGTCGGATATTTCACGAACAGATCTTTTGTTACGATGTTTACTCTGGCATCTGTACATTGTGCCGACAGCATCGTTGCGATCAGAAGCTGCCATGCATTTTCATGATTCAGATAACACTTGTAATCTGTTCCGTATGTCTCATTCAAGATCCGACAGATCTCAGTGACCTGCTGCTTTTCTTTTTTTGTCATACTGCATTACTCCTGTTTTCCTGCCAGATAGTTGATAAACTGCTGGGCTGTACGGCCGGAGATTCCACCATGCGACAACTCCCATTTGTTTGCTTCCGCACACAGTTCTTCCTCTGTCATATGGATGCCGTTCTTCTCTGCCAGACCTACAACGATCTGGAAATATTCCTTCTGTGATGGCTTGCTGTAATTGATCGTAACACCAAAACGATTGACCAGTGACAGCTTCTCCTGCATCGTATCGCTCTTGTGCATACCATTGTTATTCTCAAGATCGGTACGATCTGTCCATGTTTCACGGATCAGATGACGACGGTTCGAGGTCGCATAGATCAGAACATTATCCGGCTTGATCTCCAGGCCACCTTCGATGACTGCCTTCAGATATTTGTATTCTGTCTCAAACTCCTCAAAGGACAGATCATCCATGTAAATGATGAATCGATAGTTACGGTTTTTGATCTGGGAAATAACCTGAGACAGATCCTGAAACTGATGCTTATAGATCTCGATCATACGAAGTCCCTGATCGTAATATTCATTTATGATCGCCTTGATCGTTGTTGACTTTCCGGTTCCGCTGTCACCAAATAACAGCGCATTATTTGCCTTACGTCCTGCAACAAAGGCTTCTGTATTCTCCACGATCTTCTGTTTCTGGATCTCATATCCGATCAGATCATCCAGACGAACATCCTCTGTGTTATTGATCGGAACAAACTGCATATCTCCATTTGTCGGATGAACGATACGGAATGCCTTGTTCAGTCCGAACATTCCAACACCATATGCCTTATAGAAATCCGTCACGATCTTGAAGATATCATTTTCATCCTTTGCCCCTTCGATCGCACGGCTGATATCCTGTACCTTTGTGCTGACATTCTTATTATACATACGTTCTTTCTTGCCGATGGCTTTATAATTATTCACGATCGTGAAGCAGTCAATATCCAACGCTTCCTCGATCTCAGAGAAATCAAAATCAAACAGCTTCTTGAAGATCTTGAAATCATTTTTTGCAAAATAATTAACGGTTCCGTCATTGGCACCCACTTTTTCACTCGTCATAGAGAATGAATTCTCATTTGTGATAAGAATAAATGCCAGATAATTGTGCCACAGATTTGTGTCAAATCCATAATCGGTAGCAAGATCCAGCAACCGCTTGATCTGGTCGTAGATCCTTGCAACCAGCTCCGCATTCGAACAGTCTCCGCGGTCAAAATCCTCAAATATCCCGGACAGCTTCATCAGAATACTGTTCTCACCCAGATTTCTATATAATACCAATTTCGCTATATCTCTGTACATCTTAAATTATCCTTCTTTCTTCATTTGTCTATATAAACAGGCATTTGCCCTGTTTTATCCAGCTCGTTTCTCTCAGGCATTTTCCTTGCTTCTTTTCTCTTTCATGCGTCTGGACTGTCGTCTCTGCTTCCGCTTCCGGGGTTTCTCCCTCCAGCCATCATCCGACGAAGCGTAAGGTTCTCCATACTTTTCCCAGGCGACTCCCTTTTCCCGCAATCTCATAAGTACGAATTCCTTCACCAGTGCATATAAGACAGAGGATAACGGTACAAATATCAACATACCGAGAATTCCCATCAGATCTCCGCCAATGATAACTGCAACCAACACCCATATAGATGGAAGTCCGACGGAACCGCCTACCACATGCGGATAGATCAGATTTCCCTCGACCTGCTGCAGTATGATAAACAGGATCAAAAATACCAGTACCTTTTTCGGATCGTCAACCAGAATGAGAAATGCACCAACACCACATCCAATAAATGCACCAAAGACCGGAATCAATGCCGTTACCACAATCGTAACACTGACTGTCAGTGCATATGGAATACTAAGGACGCTCATGGATACAAAGAACATCAAGCCCAGAATACATGCCTCCAGACACTGTCCGGTTATGAAATTTGCAAATGTCTCATCTGCCATAACGCAGGTCTTGATGATCTTATCTGCTGTTTTCTCTTTAAATAACGCATATATCAGACCCTTTGTCTGACGCTTCAAGTTCTCCTTCTGTGCCAGAATATAGATTGCGAAAAATAATCCAACCACAAAATCGACTATACCGCTGACAACGGAGGTTGCAAAATTAAATGTTGATGACAACAGGCTTCCGCTTCCATTCTTTATCAGATTGATCGCGCTCTCACTCACCTTATCCCATGCAATATCAATCTCCATGATCCGGTCAACGATATCCGGATATCCCGCTGCCAGATTCACCGCCCAATTCTTAATTGCCTCCATCGTAGACGGAAACTGCTGTCCGATCGCTGTAATTGTCCGGCTGACCTCCGGTATCAGCATCGTGATCACAAAAGCAATCACCAGAACGACGCAGATAAGGGAAAGCACCATACAGACCGGTCTCCGGAACCGATACCATCTGCTTTTTTCATTTCGGAATAACAGATTTTCAAATCCCTTCATCGGCACATTCAGAATGAACGCAATCGCAAATCCAATCACGAACGGCATAAGCAACCCGATGATCCATGTACCGCAGGCATAGATTTTATCAAAACGAAATACGCAAAATACGACTAATACAGTTATAATGATCAGTTTTATAAGCTTTTTCATATTCGAATTATTCAGTTCCAAATTCAATTTCCTCTGCTTTCTTTTTACATTTTTTTGAGCAGGCACATAGAACGTGTCTGCTCAATCATGCCAAGACCATTTATTCCGGCAGATTGATGTTTCCAAATACATCTCCTATGGAATAGGTCATATTCTCTTTTGGTTTATAAGCATTCATAATCGGAGCCATGATCTTCTCAAACTTCTCCCTGTTCTTTGAAAGAACGAATACTTCTGCTGTATTTCTGGCATCCCACAATGCATCATGCTCTTTTCCCTGAAAATCTTCTCCCAGATAGAATACCGCATCTGACAGTGCCAGTCTTCTTCTGGTTCCAAGCATACGTGCAAATTCCTTCTGGAAATCCTTCCATTTGGATGCAAGCTTCTGTGCATCCGGGTTATTGTAGGATTTTAACTTGCGTTCCCGGTTAAACTGCCGCAGATCATTCTCACTCCATGCATAGATCACATCCGCGCTTAAGCCCCATGCAATGAACCGATCCATCGCAATCGCAAAATCCGGTGCATCGTCTACCATCTCATTTGTGATCCCGGTAAGATTTGTTATTCTGGATGTCACAGGCGTAATTCCCGGCTTTACATAAGTCTTGAATGAATCAATCTCCTTATATGTATCGTCCAGCTTAACAGCTCCTATTTCAATTATTTCATTTTTGCAAATTTTTAATTCATCGGGATGAGAATTATCGATCTGATTCATCTCAAAATCCACAAATATATACTCCATGTGTCACAACCTTCCTACAGCTGTCTTCCGGATGAAAGCCGCCTGTCGAACATGGCTTCCACCGTCACAATCTTACCTTAAAGCATACCATTCACATCCAAAAATGTCTATCTTTTTCTTGGTGGAGATTTCCTGTAAATGCCCTGTTAAAAAATGTAGCTATTTTCTACCTGTTTTTTTACACATATGAATCGCCACAAGTATAAAGGGCAATGAAAATACCCCTGACAGTACATCGGAGATTCCCTGTGTAAGAGCCACGCCTGTTTCCTGAAAACACATTGGAAGAAGCCAGATCAATGGCAGGAAAAAGATTCCCTGTCTGGTGGAGGATATAAGAATGGCTTTTCCGATCTCCCCTATTGCCTGAAATAACATACCGCTGACCAGACAGACTGCCATAAATGGCAATGATACCGCGTGCATCCGAAGAGAGAGCACACCCAGATCAAGTGCTGCATTTTCACCAAATAACGAGATGATCGGAGATGCAAATATCCACACAAGAATACCTGTAACAGCCGATGCAATGACCTGACTCAGAATCGTAAATATGATCGCTTTTCTTACTCTATCATTCTTCTTTGCTCCATAATTATAACCGGCCACCGGTGCAAAGCCCTGCCCATATCCGACCATGACTGCAAATAATATGGCAAATACTTTATTTGATACTGATATCGCAGCTATCACGTCATCCCCATATGCTCTCGCCGCCCGATTCAACAGGATGGTCGCCACACAGACCAGCCCCTGACGGAAAAAGGATGGGATTCCGGTTCTCGTAATATCGATGGCTGTCTGCTTAAACACCGCTAAACCCCGTCTATCCTCTCTCTTTATCTGCTCAATTTTAACTCGCATTCCTGTTGGTTTATATTTGGCATCTGCATTTTGGGACAAATGATCCATTATGTCTGTATTTTTATTAAACCTGATCACACTTTTCCCACTCAGCATCACGATCAGCATAATAATGAGACTTACGCTCTGTCCACAAAATGTGGCAATTCCTGCTCCTCGGATTCCAAGCTCCAAACCTGACACCAGAATTGGATCTAAGACCGCATTTAAGACAGCACCGCTTCCAATTCCAACTAACGCCCAGACGGGCATTCCTTCCGCCCGCAGAACATTGTTGAGTACATACGACACACACATAACCGGCGCTGTAAGCAGGATCCAGAATCCATAATCTAATGCAAATGTCGCGATCGTATCCGTCGATCCCAGGAACTCAACCAACGGTTTCTGCCACAGAAATCCTGCTCCCATCAGTATAAGTCCGGCAATCAGCGACATTAAGACCGCAACCAGTGCATCTCTGCCTGCCTCCTGTTCCTTTTGTTCACCTAAAAATCGGGATATTCTGCTGCCTGCACCCATGCCAAATGTATACCCTACCGCCTGTATCATCGCAAGCACTGAAAATAAAATGCCAACTGCCGCCACTGCACTGTTTCCAAGATCTGAAACAAAATACATATCCACGATATTGTATGTCGTTCCGGCAAGCATACTGACAATGGTTGAACAGGATAATCGCAAAATAAGAGAAGGCACAGGAGTCTGTGTCATTTTCACATGATTCTCCTGTGCCTTATCCTTCGTATTGTCCGTTTTACATTGAACATTATCATTTTTCATATGCAGACATCCTGCCTTATAGCCATAGTAAGAAACTGACAAATAAATCTTTCTGTATCTATCCAAACTTTGATACCAAAATCATAACAATCTTTTATATTATCCGGATATGATGCATTATTTCAGAAATTCAACAACTTCCTCGATCTTATTCTGTGCATCATACACGCCCAGATCGTACATTGCCTGAATCTTCTTATCATCCTTTTCCGTTCTTGATATGTCGATCTGTACACTCGGACGGATAATAAGAACCTCGCCCTTCTGTTCCAGTTCAGCCAGCTTCTCCAATGTCTTATTATAATACAAATGCCTCATGGCTATTCGTTTCACATACTCCGGATATTCCTTATACCGGATTGCTTCCAGCTTCAACATGCTGTCTTCTTCCTTGACATAGCCTTCCGGTCTGGTCAAAACTACGATATCTTTTCGATATCCCATTCTCCGGAACTGGAAGATTGGAATGCTGTCTGCCGTTCCGCCATCCAATAACTTCTTGCCATCTACTTCTACGATCTGTGACACGATCGGAAGTGATGCTGATGCACGTAGCTTGTCCATATCCTTTCGAAGATCCGTACATTCCAGATACTCCGGCTGTCCGGTCTCTACATTCGTACAACATACATAAAATCTCGTTGGATTCTCCTCGAATGCATCATAGTCGAATTTGTATAATTCATTCGGCAGTCGATCATAACAAAAATCAACGCCAAATAAATTTCCCGTTTTCAGCAATGACTTCAAACTCATATATTCCTTATTGTTTCGGTATTCCAAGCTATATGCAATATTTCTTCCACGCTGCTTGGATACGAAAGATGCTCCATGAATAGCTCCCGCCGATACGCCGATCACGCCATCCACAGTAATATTATGATCTAAAAATACATCCAGTACGCCGGCAGTATAGATGCCACGCATGCCACCGCCTTCTAAAACCAATCCTGTCTTTGTCATATATCTTCAACTTCCTTTCAAAACGAATTTGCTATCTTTTGTTTTTACTATGATAACGCAAATCTGGATTTTGGCAAGGGGAATTTTGGAGGTGGGGTGATGGATAATAAAGAGTTAT
>NZ_QULF01000006.1:7500-323022 GCF_003481465.1 Clostridium sp. OM05-9 | reverse complement strand
ACCTCATCAAAGCCCGATTTGTCGAGATGTTTGGCAGTATTCATAAGAGCACAGAATATCCGTATGTAGCGGTAAAAGACTTGACTGATGTTATAAGTGGCGGAACTCCAAGCAGAGATAAGGCTGAATATTGGGAAGATGGAACCATTCCATGGGTAAAGACAACGGAACTACAGAATAATATTATTGTTAATGTTGACGAATATATTACGGAGGCTGGTTTGAATGGTTCTTCTGCAAAGTTGGTTCCTGTAGGCACTGTTTTAGTAGCAATGTATGGGCAGGGAAAAACAAGAGGAATGACAGCATATTTGAATATAGAAGCATGCACAAATCAAGCATGTGCTTGCATTTTGCCGTCAGATAAAATTGATTCAATGTTTATGTGGAAATTTTTCGAGTTGTCTTATGAAAAAATAAGAAGTTTAGCGCAGGGGGCTGGACAGCCCAATCTTAATGGGAACATGATAAAGAGTTTTCAAGTATTAGTACCTCCAATTGAGCTACAGAAGGAGTATGTAGACTTCGTCCATCAAGTCGACAAATCAAAAGTTGTAGTTGCAAGCGTTAGGTGAGATAATATATTATCAGTGTGGATGTATCCGCACAAAAAAGAAGAATTCATAATAATGAAATAATAGATTATTCAGATGTAAATACTTGAGAGAATGGAGGGGATTATATGATAACCAATTTTGATTACTTAAAAAACGAATCAAAGTTTTCCAGTTTTGCAGATGTTGCCATTTCGGCAGAGAAAATTATTCTTATAGATCCGGAAGCGAGTATTATTAACAGCCGCCGGGCTATGGAATTTGCATTAAAGTGGATGTATTCAGTAGATGAGGAACTTGAAAGGCCATATCAGGATAATTTATACAGCTTAATGAATGCAGAAGAATATCGCCAGATTGTAGGACCGGATCTTTGGAAACGCATGAACTATATTCGTCGAAGTGGAAATAATGTTGCTCATAGCAATAAGAAATTAGGACGGGATGAAGCTATGCTTTGTCTTGAAAATTTGTTTATTTATTTAGATTATATTGCACATTGTTATTCTGATCATTATGAAGACAGATCTTTTGATAAATCATTAATTATATCTCGTCTTGAAAAGGTAAAGCAATCAAAAGAGATTGCAAATGCAGTTAATGAGGAACTAATAAAAGAACAGAAAAAGTTTGCAAAACAAGAACTTGATTTACAAAAATTAATTGAAGAAAATGCTTCACTTAAGGAAGCTCTTTCTGCGCGAAGACAGGAACAACAGAAGACATATGTTCCGAAGCCACTTGATTTGTCAGAGTACAAAACAAGAAAATTATACATTGATTCTATGTTAATGGATGCGGGATGGACAGAAGGAAAGGATTGGATGAATGAGGTCGAAATTTCAGGCATGCCAAATAAATCAGGTATAGGATTTGCAGATTATGTGCTTTATGATGATATGCACCGTCCGTTAGCAATTATAGAGGCGAAAAGAACTTGTGTGGACGTTGCAAAAGGCAGACAACAGGCTAAGCTCTATGCAGATTTACTAGAAAAAGAATATAAGAGAAGACCGGTTATTTTCCTTACCAATGGATTTGAAACACATATTATTGATGGACAATATCCGGAAAGAAAATGTTCCGTCATTTATTCAAAACGAGACTTGGAAAAGTGGTTTAATTTATTAACTATGAGGACAAGTCTTAAGTATGTTGTAGTCAATAAAAATATTGCTGGACGATATTATCAGGAGGCTGCTATTAAAGCAGTTTGTAATAGCTTTGATGAGAAAAATCGTAGAAAAGCGTTGCTTGTCATGGCAACGGGCTCTGGAAAAACAAGAACTGTGATAGCGTTATGTGATTGTTTATTAAAAGCCGGTTGGGTAAAAAATATTTTATTTCTTGCAGATCGAAATTCACTTGTTACACAGGCAAAAAGAAGTTTTGTGAATATGCTGCCTAATTTATCATGTACAAATCTTGTTGAAGAAAAAGCCAATTACAATGCACATTGTGTATTTTCCACATATCAGACAATGATGAATTGTATTGATACAGTAAATGATAATGAGGGAAAATTATTTACATGTGGTCATTTTGATCTTGTAATTTGTGATGAGGCACATAGATCAATTTATAATAAATATAGAGATATATTTTCATATTTTGATGCGCCGTTGGTTGGTCTTACTGCTACCCCCAAAGATGAAATTGATAAGAATACATATGAGATATTTGAATTGGAAAATGGTGTTCCAACATATGGTTATGACTTAGCACAGGCTGTGAAAGATGGATATCTTGTTGATTATGTTTCAGTTGAATCGAGACTGAAATTCATTGAACAGGGAATTGTATACGATGAATTATCAGAAGAAGATAAAAAAGCATATGAAGATACATTTAAAGATGAGCAGGGTAATTTACCAGAGGCAATAAGTTCGTCTGCACTTAATACATGGTTATTTAATGAGGATACCATCAAACAGGTATTAAATATTTTAATGACGGAAGGCATTAAGATTGAGTACGGACAGAAAATAGGTAAGACTATTATTTTTGCAAAGAATCATGATCACGCAGAGAAAATATTAAAAGTATTTAATCAGGAATATCCGCATCTTCCTGACTTTGCAAAAGTAATAGATAATTATATGACCTATGCACAGAGCGCAATAGATGAGTTTTCGGATCCAAAGAAAATGCCACAGATAGCCATATCTGTAGATATGTTAGATACAGGTATTGATGTGCCTGAAGTTTTGAATTTGGTGTTCTTCAAAAAAGTTATGAGTAAAGCAAAATTCTGGCAGATGATTGGTCGAGGTACAAGACTTTGCCCTGGTTTATTGGACGGAGCGGACAAACAGAAATTCTATATTTTTGATTTTTGTGGAAATTTCGAGTTCTTCCGAATGAATAAAGGGAAAGCCTCAGCTAATATGATTGCACTTCAAGGGGCGATTTTTAATCTGAAATTTGAGATTACCTATAAGCTTCAGGATATTGAATATCAAATGGACAGGCTTATTGCATATCGAAAGGCATTAGTTCAACAAATGAGTGAGAAGGTTCAAGAACTGCCAAGGGACAATTTTGCTGTTTGTCAACACCTGAAATATGTAGAATTATATTCTACAGAATCGAATTATCAAACCCTTACATATGAGGATACTTTAATAGTTAAAGAAGAGGTTGCACCACTGATCTTACCGGATGGTGAGGATGCAAGTGCTGTAAGATTTGATGCGCTTATGTATGGAATTGAATTAGCATATTTAGTTGGCAAAAAGTATTCGAAGGCTCGTACAGATCTTTATAAGAAAGTGACGGGAATTGCAAGTGTAGCGAATATTCCAGAAATTCAGGCACAATCCGAATTAATCAATAAGATTTTGGATACAGATTACGTTGATAATGCGGGAATAAATGAATTTGAAGAAATAAGAGAGCAACTTCGTGATCTTATGAAGTATTTGCCACATCCGAATATACGTTATGATACTAATTTTACAGATGAAATACTTTCGACAGAATGGAATGAATCTGAACTTGAAAATGATGAATTAAAAAATTACAAGGCAAAAGCAGAATATTATATAAGGCAGCATCAGGACAATATTGCTATTGCAAAGTTAAAGACTAATCGTCCATTGACATCAACAGATATTGCTTCATTGGAAGAAATACTATGGCAGGAAATAGGCACAAAACAGGATTATGAACAAGAAATTGGTACAAAACCACTTGGCGAATTTGTTCGTGAGATTGTTGGCTTAGACATGAATGCAGCAAAAGAGGCCTTTTCCGAATATCTTACAAATACAAGTCTTGACAGCAGGCAAATTTACTTTGTAAATCAGATTATCGAATATATAGTTCATAATGGAATGATGAAGGATCTTTCTGTCTTACAGGAATCTCCATTTACAGATCAGGGAAGTGTTGTTGAAATATTTACTGATTTAAATGTGTGGATGGGAATAAGAAAGGTTATAGACACAATAAACGATAATGCAGCGGCATAGGGAAAAGGATAAAAGGCATTAATCCAGGAGGTGAGAAAGTGAACTTTTTTGAATATGTAAAAAATGATTCTTTTTTTAAGCCACTAACATTGAAATATAAAAGGATATATTATGATTGCATTCAGATATTAATTGATAGAACAAAAGAATTACCAGTATTGTATGAAACTGATGCAAAAGATAGTCTTACAGTTTATTTGAAAAATGTGGGAATAAATGTTACAAGAAAAAGTTTGTTGGAAGATATTGCAGTGGGTGAGGAAAGAGAAATAGAAGAAAATGGAATTGAATTGCAATCTTCTGAAATTCTTTCCCTGTTTCGTGAATGTGGATGGTTACTTCCTCGAGAGATCGGTAGAAATGGTGAGTATGTTGTTAATATCTCAATTGACTGCAGACGATTTATGGATTTTTTGAGAAAAATGACAGAAAAAAGTGGAGAAGGTATGATGTCAAACCGTATTTTCTCTATGTACGAAATTGTAAAATCTGCATTTGAGGAAGATTCTGTTCGTAGAGAGAGACCATATACTAATATTTTAGTGCCGCTAATTGATAATGAAACAGAATTAAAAAATGAATTGGTAGAGTTGAAAGATAATATTTCAAGTATTATGAAAGCGGTGATTGTTTTTCAAGATATCAATAGTTTTGGGCAATTTATAATGAAAGATGAAATGCTGGATCATTTTTTTAACGAATATTTTTTTATTAAAAATAATGGTTTAATTCCTACACAAATATCATTTATAAAGGCAAAATTAAGAATACTTAGACAGGAAGAAATGTGTGAAAAAATAATAAAAGAATGCTCGGAAAAATTGCAATTGAATTATGAAGATGCGAGAGAGCGTGTTGAACGATATTTTGCCGAACTCCAGTATTTCTTAAGTGTTGAATACGAATCAAATATGGAGCTTATAGATAACCGCATTAATAATTACTATAATCTTGCAAATACAAGAATTATGCTGATGGCAAGTAATGGGATAAGATTAGAAGCTGCAATTAATGATTTTTTAAATACTGTTTCTAAGATGACAGAAGAAGAACAGAATGTTGCAATGGAAAAAGTTGCAGATTGTACACGTATCACGAATCAAAAATATGTAGGATATAAATCTTTTGAAAAAAATAAGCGTGTAAAAAACGAGGGAGAAAATATTGGGCTTTCAACAATTGAGTTATCAGAAGAAGAAAAGAGAGCACAAACAGAAAGGTTGTTTAATAGTTCACCAAATAGATATTCTGTTGATAGGGTAACTACTTTCTTGGATGTACAATTGGGCAGTGAAAATGAAATGAATATTAAAGAAAGATCGATTCAGACAAAAGATGAGATATTGATGTATGCAGCGCCAATGCTTTATGCTAAAAATGATGAGTTCCCGTATGATATTCGACTGTCAGAAGAAACTGTAAAAACAGAGATTGCGGACATTACTGATATGACAGTAATTAAGAAATAGAAGGAGTCTGTTTATGAATGATTTCAACTTTATGAAAAAAATGAGTGAAGAAGATGCATATTTATTTAAGAAATGTATTCGTAAAATGCTTGATACAACATTTATTGTGGCTGACAAAGATGAGAAATTATATGATTTTATTTCGTCAGAAGCCAATCAATATGATGTAAACACATATTTGGCAGCTATTGGTTACAAGGTTGTTGTTGAAGAAAGAATGAAAGTGGCAATGTTACAACAAGCGGATGAAGACGTTGAGACAGTTGGGTTAAAGAGAATAAATCTATATCGTTTTGATACAAAACAAGTTAAATTATTAATGGTACTGTGGCTTTTGTTTTTGGAACGTATGGGATATGCAGATCCGGTGCATATTACAGTTGGTGATATTATTGACAAATGCAAAATTTATCAAATTAATATGAAACCGGCAGACTTTAAAGATGCGTACCGCATATTTAAAAAATTTAGCCTGATAGATTATAGTGATGACATATCAACAGAAGAAGGGAAAGTTCGATTATACCCATCATTACAATTTTGTATGGATATTGGACAACTAAAGCAAGTTATGGCAGAATATGCACCCGATGGAGAAAATATAGAGACTGAGCAGGAAGAATTCTTGGAAAGTGAGGATATAGATGAATAAAACTATTTTGCGTAATATACATTTGGTAAACTGGTATGGATTTAGTAATAAGACAATCCCTATTTCTGAAAATCTAACATTGATTTCGGGTGAAAATGAATGTGGAAAATCAACAATATTAGATGCTATTAAATATGCATATACAGGTGACACGCAATTCAATAAGGCTACTAGTGGGTACAATACTGGTGTGGGAAAACGTAATTTAGTTTCATATACGCGATGCCTGGTGGATGCGAGCGCTGGAATATATGCAAGACCTGCTGATAAGATACCAGTAGTGTACACACATATTGCGTTGGAATATTTTGACCAGATAAATGAGAATCCATTTGTGTTGGGGGTAGTAATAGAAACAGCTGTTACAGATATTAGGGGTACTTATTGGTATGCCATGGATGGAAAGAAAATTACAGATGTTTCATTTGTTTATGAAGAAGATTCACTTGTAAAACCTTATGATGCTTCGGGATTTCAGAAAAAATATGGGTTGCAGATGAAAAATAAAAAAGATGGTATTACTTTATTTATGCAAATGACAGGACTTAAATTGCCTTATCAGGAGGTCCCTAAATATCAAAGGAAGTTAAGAAATATAATGGCATATAATCCCGCTGCGAAAATTCAGGAATTTATAAAGGAATCAGTTTTAGAAGAACATGATGTTAATTTTGATAAATTGAAAGAAGCAAAGAAGAATATTGAACAGATAAATGGCAGTTTGGAACAAATAAATCAAGAGTTACAAGATTTAGATTCTATATTGGCAGATTATGACGAGCATGATAAGAAGGCATTACAGCTGAAGATAGATGATATAAAAATTAAGTATAAAGCTTTAGTGGAGTGCCAGAGAGAGATTTTGGAGGCAGAGGAATTAATCAAAAAGAGTGTTATTACATGTGAAGATCTGGAAAGGAGAATTGAAGAGCAAGACCAGGAAATAAATGATATTGATAAAATTTATTCGGAAACCAGAAGGGCTCTTCTTGATTTGGATGTTTCAAAGGCGATAGAAGCATCTAAACAATTGATAGATACGTATGAAAAGCAATTGACAAAGTTGAATGATGAAAAAAGGAAATTGGAAATCTTTCAGCAGAAAATGCAGGAAATGATTATTCGATTATCGGAGATGGGAGTAGCCGTACAAAATGATAATGTGCTTGGAAGATTGACATCAAAAAATCTTGAGGTGGCTGAAAAACAAAGATTTATTGATTCATTGAAAGAAGAGATACAGGGATGTCGTGACAACTTAATTGGAAAAAATACTTTGCTGAAAAAAGGGCTGGAAACAGTGCAGAGCGAATGTGTGGAACAAAATAGTATTATTGAAAGCTGCAATAAAAATAGGATGAATTATTCCAACGTTCAGGAGCAGGTAGAGCTTATTAAAGAAATTAATCGAGAGTTCAAAAAGCGTGATATTAGCGAAGAAGCTCATATGGCTTATGAATATGTAGTAGAGTTGAAGGATGAGAATTGGAGGAATGCGATAGAGTCCTTTTTGGGGGTACATCGTTATGCAGTTATAGTATCGAAAGATGTCTTTGATATTGCGAATGCTGTGTTGGATAAGTCAAGATATCGATATGTAGAGCTGGTAAATACAAAGCGATTAATGTCAAAGCAACTGAAATGTGAAGAAGATTCTGTATTTCGTTATCTTACTATTCAAAATGAAACTGCGGCAAATTATTTTAAATTTTGGTTGGGAAGAATTCATGCGGTAGATATTGAAAAAGTACCGGATTATGATAATGCTATGTCGATGGAAGGAAAACTGAGTCGCAATATGGCTGTAACCTATATTAATACAAGAAAAATCAGAAGTTATTGTCTGGGAAGTCAGGCAATAGAGCTCAATAGAAGATCAGCAGAGAAAAGGCTGCATGAGTTAGAAAAGAAAGAACAGGAGATACTTTTAGAACAAAGAATCCTGCAAGATAAATCAAAATATCTGCAGGATGGTTTAGATTGCTTTAAAGAGTTCAATTTAAATGTTCACAAGGAGTGGTCAGATGTATCTGTTAATTTGAATAATGAAAGAGGTCATTATAAAGAGCTGTTAGAAGCACAGAAAAATAATGTAGAATTTATGGCATTAAATGAAAGGGTATCTGTGCTTGAAAGCCAGCTAAATATCAAAAAGAATGACAGAAAGAAAAATATAGATCAAAAGACAATTTTAGAAGCAAGGATATCAGAAAATGAAAAATCAATTAAAAAGTCTAAAACACAGGAAACTTTAATACAGGTGGAATTAGACGAGAAAAGAATTGTAAGTAATTCTGCTGTGGAAAAAGCAATAGAAGAATATGACCAATATTTGTCCGGGGAAAACCAGAATGGTGCGCTTATGGTTCGTGTGACAAAAGAAAGAGTAGATCGCAGAGTGCGTGAACTTGAAGGAAATATTAATGGTAAGCAACAAGCGTATAATAATCGAAAGCAAGAAGTAGATAAATTACCTATTGGTTTGGAGTATGAAGCTGACTACCAGAGACGAAGAGGAAAAATCTGGATTGATGATTTGCAAGGAATACAGCAAAAACTCAAAGAGCAGACGGTAACTTATGAACGAATATTTAAAAGAGAATTTGTACTCAATATATATGAAACTGCAAAGAATGCAAAAAGTGATATAGCAGATATAAATAAGGAATTGCGAAAACTTCAGTTTTCTACGAAATATCAATTTGATGTAAAAATGTTGAGCGATAATTCGGATTATGCAAAAATTCTAAGATATGCAGAATATTTGCAAGACACAAACAATATGTCTGATGGTCAAATGATGTTCACAAATCTGATGGGATATGAAAATGACGAGATAGAAATAAGAGAAAAGGAAATTCGAGATATTATCAATAAGATTATTGACCATAACGATATTGCGGAAATAAAGAAATTTGCAGATTATCGAAATTATATGAGTTATGAGATTATTATCAATAATGATGAAGTAAAAGATGGTAAGCTATCGAAACAGGTGGGATATAATTCAGGTGCCGGGACTCAGATACCATATACGCTGATACTTTCGGCGGCGTTGTCAATGTTGTATAATGTCAGAGTTAATTCAGTTAGATTGATTTTCATAGATGAGCCTTTTGAAAAAATGAGCGATCATAATATAAAATTAATGCTGGATTTCTTTAAAAATCAGAATTTTCAGGTTATATTTTGTGCACCGCCTAATAAGTTGGAATCTATTGGTAGTGAATGTGGCGTAATTATTCCTGTTTTGAAATATAGTAATGATAATATGCAGATAGGAGAAATTAGATTCCATGAGTAGTAAGGAATACAAAAAAGAGATAATTGATGGTTTGCTAAAAAAATATAATATTCGATATGCAAAGAATATTGCTACCAATAGAAGGGTTATATTAAAACCAACAGAAATATATAAAGATTATGCTAAAAATAATGCAGATATATTGGAAAAACAAGGAATTAATGAAGCAGCATGTGTATTGGCTGGTATGGGTTTCATAACCGTTGATTATTTGAAATTCAGTGATGATATAGAAAAAATATATCTTTCAGAAGAAAAATTAGATGCCTTATATGAATACTTGAAAGAAGAATATAGTGTCATTCCTCAAAGTACTATTTCAAAACAAGTACATGAAATAGTAGAAAAGTATATTTGCACGGGGCAAATTGTGAATAAATATTGCGAAAGTATTCTTGAACAAATAGAAGATCCAAGGTGCATACTTGTTCCGAAACAAATTGAAGCAAATCTGAAAATGTTATTTTTTTTGGAAAATAATAAGGAACATTTATATGTAAGAGAAGCTTCGGTGTTGGTATATGGAGATTCAAAATGGTTTGAAAGTAATAACTATGAAGAAGTATGTACATTTTTGAGAACTGCAACCGGTAGAATTAGAGAAGAGGGAGAAAGAAATGATGCTATCTTAAGCTTCTTTTATATTACACCAGCAGAACAGGAAATATTTATAAAAGGTAGCTGGACAATTGAATGGGAGCAATATGCCTTAAATATATCAAAAATTCAAGGTGGTATAGCTATAGCATCCGGCGATGTTCAAAGTATAAAAAAAATCAGTGTTAATACTGAGAGTGTAATGACCATTGAAAATAAGACATCTTATCAGAGATTGAAAGATGGAAATTTTGCTATGATGTATTTGGGAGGTTTTGCTAATAGACATCAGATAGAGTTCCTTAAAAAAGTTATTTCGGATAATCCTAATGTTAGATATTATCATTTTGGAGATATTGATGTTGGAGGATTTCTAATTCATAAACATTTGTGTCGAGAAACTGCTAAAAAGTTTGAACTATATTGCATGGGAATACAGCAATTATGTGATAAGAGATTTAGTCATTGCCTAAGAGAATTGACGGATAATGATATGAGTAGGCTTGAGGCATTAATGGAAGAAGATTTGTACAATGAAGTGTTAAGTTATATGAAGGAACATAATGTGAAACTGGAGCAGGAAATAGTGAGTTATTATTTAGAGCAGTGATAATCAAGTGCTGTTCAATGATCTGGATAAGGAAGTGGCATCCATTTTTAAAATTAGAGTTTTCTGCGTCGGCAAAAACGACAGAAGAATGAGGGTAAAATATGGATTTATTGCCGATAATGTGGTATACTAACTATAGTAAACGTGATTTTTGAAATCATGATAATAAAAGGCTCACAGAATATACTTTTTATCGTGTGAAAGGAGGACGGCAGATGCGATATCTTTCAGTTGCTGAAATGACAAAAAAATGGGATGTATCTGAACGTAGTGTAAGAAATTATTGTGCCCATGGTCGTGTGCCGGGAGCATTTCTTACCGGAAAGACATGGAATATTCCGGAAAATGCAGAAAAGCCGGAGCGCACTAACAAGAAGAAAGAAAAACCAACGACCTTACTGGATATTTTGCAGGATGAGAAGGCAAATAAATATGCTGGAGGCATTTATCATAAGACACAGATTGATTTAACATATAATTCAAACCATATGGAAGGCAGTCGGCTGACCCACGATCAGACCCGATATATCTTCGAGACGAATACCATTGGTATAGAAAAAGAAGTGCTTAATGTAGATGATGTGATTGAAACAGCAAACCATTTCCGGTGTATTGATATGATTATTGATCATGCAAAATTGGCATTGACGGAAAAGTTTATTAAGGAGCTGCATCTGATTCTGAAAAATGGAACCAGTGATTCCAGAAAGGATTGGTTTGCTGTCGGTGATTACAAGAAAATGCCAAATGAAGTCGGCGGTATGGAAACCGCACTTCCGGAAGAAGTTGCAGACAGGATGAAGAAATTGCTGTCAGAGTACAATAACAAGGAAGAAAAGACCTTTGACG
The DNA here is from genome assembly GCF_003481465.1 of Clostridium sp. OM05-9. Lineage (NCBI taxonomy): Bacteria > Bacillati > Bacillota > Clostridia > Eubacteriales > Clostridiaceae > Clostridium > Clostridium sp. OM05-9. The sequence continues at coordinate 311,514 of NZ_QULF01000006.1, read as the reverse complement.
ATATTCTGGATTTTCATGTGAAGTTTGAACGTATCCATCCATTTCAGGATGGAAATGGTCGTGTGGGACGTTTGATTATGTTCAAGGAATGCCTGAAATACAATATTGTTCCATTTATTATCGAGGATAATTTGAAAATGTTTTATTATCGAGGATTGAAAGAATGGGACAATGAAAAAGGGTATCTGACTGATACTTGCCTGACAGCACAAGATAGATATAAAGCATACCTGGATTATTTTAGAATTGCATATTAAAAGTGAAAATACTGCGGCACAATATCGTGCGACAGTTCCTGTGAATGCGGATATGCTACTTCTTTATTATGATATTTCTTTGATTTTATTCCTTTCTGGGAAGATATGCTTGAACGAGACATTGAGCAGGCACCGGTTCGGATGTCATAAAGCTTCTTCTGGAGCTTGGAACAGGATTTGCATTCCGGGGCAAAACAAGGAGAAATACAACAATGATAAAAGCCGTGCAATTAAATGTTTTGATACTATAAAGCCCACATTAAATGCTGCAGTCAGTGACGGACTTTTGAGTGTGCAGGTGCATGATACGGATTCCGGAGCAAAGGCAGTATATGTCAACGGATATGAATTTACAGACCTTACAAACAGAACTTTGAATATCCGCTTGCAGCAATTCGATGCGGGGTATGAGTATTTTACCATTTCTGCCATGGACAATGCCGGAAATATGTCGGAGGTTTATAAGACGAAAAATCCATATTATAAGGACCCGGCAGATGAGAGTGATGAAAATCCGGCAGAACAGCTTCCGGTCAATGCAGAAGCTACCAAGCCGGGAAGTGCCACAGGAACCGTAACAGAACATACAAAGACAGACAGTAATGGGAATACCACTTCACAGACCAGTTCTGCGGAGCAGAAAAAGCAGGCAATGGCGGAAGCGGATGCTTCGGAGAAAGCAAAGAATGAGGATAAGGACAGTAAGCAGTCCGAGCAGGGTAAGGAATTTTACACCATTCAGACAGCATCGGACAAGGTGTTTTATCTGATTGTCGACAGGGATGGTGAGGAAGGAATGGTCTATTTCCTGACAGAGATTACGGAAAATGACTTGTTGAATGCCACATCGGATAACAATGAAACCTTACCGAAAAATTATGCCGCATTAGAGTCTGCAATCCCGACTTCTGAAAGTGCATTGCCGAATAATAATACAGATCAGGAAAATAAGCAGGAGGGAGCTGCAGAAGATACAGAGGGAACAGAAGAAGATACAGAAAGTACAGAGGAGCTGGAAGAAAAGGACGTGCCAGAGCAGGAAAGTCCTATGATTTCTTATGTTTTGATGGGCGTTCTTGCTGTGGCATTCATCGGAGGTGCGTATTATTTTAAGGTAGTGCGTAAGAAGAAAGAGGACTTCATCGAGGATGAAGATGAGGACGAAGAAGATAACGAAGAATATGAGAATGAGGATGAGGAATCAGAGGAAAGCCCGGATGATGATTTCTTTGAAGAACAGGAGGGAGAATAATGCAGTTAGTGATTGCAGAGAAGCCAAGTGTCGCACAGTCAATTGCCAAGGTGCTTGCCCTTGTGGCAAAGGGAGAGTATTCCATGGAAGAGTTTATGGATGGCATTGCGGATATGGTAACAGACCTTGTGTAGACTTATCACAGCATTAGTGACGAACAGAAATCCATGTTTGGAGGGAAACAGAACGGACAGGAAGCCCTTGGAAAATGCCCGAAATGTGGCGGGGATGTAGTAAAAGGAAAATATGGAGCTTACTGCAAAAATAAATGTGGTATGAATGTTGGGAAGGCTATGGGAACAGTCCTTTCCGATACGCAGATCAAGAGTATGCTGGAGGGGAAAAAGACTTTCGTTAAAGGATTAAAGGGAAAGAAAGGAAGTTATGATGCCTACCTTATCCCGGAGGGAATAGAGGATTATTCCTATACCAAAGATGGAAAGGAAATCAAAGGCTCACAGTATAAGGTCAAACTGGAATTTCTGAAAAAGTAAAATGAGAATTATATTTGCTTTAAGATTTTCAGAAAAATAGAGAAGAACATACAATTCAATTTTGGTGGAATTATGGTATAATAAGTAAGAAGAATATATTATGTTCTTCATAAAAATATGAAGGGGGATGGCAAAAATGATTGATTTCAAGAAAAAACTTAATTCTGCCAAAATAGAAAGAAAAACAGAGCCTTGTGAATTATATTCTACATTAGATAGAAAAAGTGTTGCCGGTCCGTTACGCCCTGCTCAAGAGTGTATTTTAAGTGAATGGTATACAAACCATCGTGATGATAGAGATTTAGTTATAAAATTGCATACAGGAGAGGGTAAAACATTAATAGGTTTGTTATTATTACAATCTATGATTAATTCTAAAAATGGACCATGTTTATATATTTGTCCAAATGTATACTTAACTGCTCAGGTATGTGCAGAAGCAGAAAAATTTGGTATACCATATTGTGGGATAGGGAACGATAATCAAATCCCAGATGAATTTGTATGTGGTGAAAAAATTCTTATAACTCATGCATATAAGGTTTTTAATGGTAAATCAATTTTTGGAATAGGTAATAATTTTATTGATGTTGACACAGTAATATTAGATGATTCACATGCATGTATTGATGTAATAAAAGATTCTCAGACTATCAGTATAAAAAAAAGTGATTCGGACTATGTCTATCAAAAAATAGTATCATTATTTTCAGATGAATTGGTAGACCAAGGAGAGGGAAGCTTTTTAGATATAAAAAATGGTGATTATGATACATTTATGCCTATTCCATATTGGAGTTGGTATGATAAAAAAACAGAGATGCTAAAAATACTGTCAGAAGCAAATGATATACCATCAATACAGTTTGTATGGCCTTTAATGAGAGATAGAATTACAGATTACAGTTGCTATATTTCCGGAAATGAAATTGAAATAGTTCCTTACAACGCTAGCGTTGATGTATTCGGGTCATTTTCAAAGGCAAAACATAGGGTTTTGATGTCTGCAACAACACAGGATGATGCTTTTTTTGTTAAAGGGCTTTCATTTAGTACAAGTGCTGTAAAATGTCCATTGATGTTCAAGAAACAAAAATGGTCTGGAGAGAAAATGGTAATAATCCCATCATTGATAGATGAGAATTGTGATAGAGATTTGGTGGTAACGGATTTTGCAAGAATGGAAAATAAAAAATTCGGTATGGTATCACTGGTTCCTAACACTAGAAAAGCGAAACAGTATAGTAATTTGGGAGCTATTTGTGCGGATAAAAATAGTATCTTTAAGGTAATAGAATCCCTCAAAAAGAGAGAATTTAAAAGGCTTGTTGTTATTAATAATAGATATGATGGAATAGATTTGCCAGATGAAAGTTGCAGAGTATTGATAATGGATTCTATGCCATATTTTAATAGTTTATCTGATAAATATGAAAAGAAGTGTCGGCCAAATAGTGAAATAATTAACAAAAAAATAGCGCAAAAAATTGAGCAAGGTTTGGGCAGAGGGGTTAGAGGAGAAAAGGACTATTGTGCTATTTTAATAATTGGTTCAGATCTTGTAAAATTTATGAGAAGTGTTACAACAAAAAAATATTTCTCATTGCAGACGCAAAAACAAATAGATATTGGACTTGAGATTGTTAAAATGGCGAGTGAAGATTCGAATCAAACCGAATCCACTATGAAGCCAATTATTTCATTGATAAAACAGATGTTGTCTAGAGATGAAGGATGGAAAGAGTATTATAATGACGAAATGCAATCGATTGAAGAAGAAGAAAATGAGTCTAGTATATATGATCAATTATTAGAAGAGTCTATTATAGAGAAAATGTATAGTGTAGAAGAGTATGAAAAGGCTTCTTCTGCAATGCAAAAATTTATTGATAAATATGTAGTGGACCCATTAGAAAAAGGATGGTATTTGCAGCAACTTGCTCGTTATTATTATCCGATTAGGAAGGAGGAATCTATTAAAATTCAAAAAGCAGCGTTTCGATCAAATCCTCAATTATTGAAACCTAAAACAGGAGTTGAATATACCAAGGTATCATTTATTAATGAGAATAGAATTAATAGGATTTCTCAATATTTGAAACGGTATAAGAGCTATAATGAATTAATGCTGGCAGTTAATGAAATATTGGATAATTTATCATTCGGAATTGAAGCTGATAAATTTGAATCTGCGCTCAAGCAAATTGGTGATTTACTGGGATTTGTGAGTCAGCGTCCAGATACAGAAATTCGTAAAGGACCAGATAATTTATGGTGTGGAACTAACGATGAATATGCTTTTTTTGAATGTAAAAGTGAAGTAGAGGAAACTAGGCAAGAAATAAGTAAACATGAAGCTGGACAAATGAATAATCATTGTGCATGGTTTGAGACAGAATATGGTGATAATGTATTAGTAAATAGATATTTATTGATTCCAACAAAAGATTTGTCGTATTATGGTGATTTTACGCATGAAGTTAGAATCATTAGGAGAGGAAAGCTGAAAAATTTTAAGGAGTCTATAAAAAGGTTTATTAAAGAATTAAAACCATATAACTTATATGATATTTCAGATGAAAAACTTCAAAATTTAATTGATTTACATCACCTAAATTTGAAAGATATAAGGGAGTTATATTCAGAAGAATACTATCATAGAACAAAATAATATTGTTGCATACAAAATTATTATTTAAGTTTAGCAGAAAAAGATATTTTAAATCCTTCTGAGGCAATTGAATATTTTGTTTTGAGCCGGAGAAAATTTTATGATTTATTGAGTAATACGGATGGAGAAGATTTTCTGGCATACTACGGAGAACGCAAGCTGATTCTTCGTGTAGCCTTTGAAAGGTATCTGCGTAACTATCCAGAACTAAGGAGGCGGGTATAATGGCAAAGGCAGGAAGAGGACAGACAAGGCGAGACTCCAAGCGTAGAGTATTAAGACCGGGAGAGAGTGTAAGAGCAGATGGAAAATATCAATATAAATATCATATTGATGGAAAACCACATTTTGTATATAGTTGGAAACTGGAGCCTACGGACAAACTTCCAAAGGGCAAAAAGCCATGCCTTTCCCTTCGTGAGTTGGAAAAACAGGTAAACACAGATTTAGATTTGCTTATAAATATCGTGGACGGACAGATGACAGTCTGTGAATTGGTAGACCGATATTTGAAAACAAAGACCGGAGTAAGGCAAAGCACGAAGCAGGGATATGTTACAGTGCAGAGATTACTTGCAAAGGAAGCGTTTGGCAAAAAGACAATCCGAAGTGTGAAAACTTCAGATGCAAAGCTGTTTCTTATCAAATTGCAGCAGGAAGATGGGAAAAGCTACATTTCCATTCATACCATCCGTGGAGTGTTGCGACCAGCCTTTCAGATGGCGGTGGATGATGACATTCTGGTAAAGAATCCATTCGGATTTCAGCTTGCCGGAGTATTGGTAAATGATGCAGTCACAAGAGAGGCAATTACAAAAGACCAGATGAGAAAGTTTCTGAAGTTTGTGCATGACGATGTGGTGTACTGCAAATACTATGAAGTAGTGTACATACTCTTTCATACGGGAATGCGAATATCAGAATTTTGTGGACTGACGCTGAAGAATATTGATCTTGAGAACAGAACTGTGAATATCGACCATCAGTTGCAGAGAACATCGGATATGCGATATATCATAGAAACCACAAAAACGGATGCAGGAACAAGAGTATTGCCGATTGCAGAGGATGTGGCACAGATGTTTCAGGCAATCATCGAGGATAGAAATGCACCGAAAGTGGAGAAAGCTATAGACGGCTATAGCGGATTCCTATTTTATGATGATAATGGAATGCCACTTGTGGCAATGCACTGGCAGCATCGATTCAATCATATGGTTGGAAGGTACAATGATATCTACCGGGTGCAGATGCCAAACATTACTCCCCATGTATGCAGGCACACCTACTGTTCCAACATGGCAAAATCGGGAATGAATCCCAAGACACTACAATACCTCATGGGGCATTCGGATATATCGGTCACAATGAATGTGTACACGCATATCGGATGCGATGATGCTGAGGAAGAACTGAAACGAATGGAAGAGTTTAGGAAAGCACAGGCGGAGGTTGAGCAGAAGAAGGAGAAACCGATGTCACAGAAAATGTTCAAGGTAATTTAATATGGAGGATAGGTGACGCTCTGGCTTGGCTGGGGCTTTTTTTCTGTGGAAAAAGATAAAATTTGACGATATAATTGAGGCATAGTATTGAGAGGCGGTGATATTATTTATGTTTGAGGTTGAATACTGCAATAATCCAGAGTTGGGAGATATTCATTCGACTGATATAAAGTATGATTATACATTTGATGTGGAGTTTAATGCAAAACTGAAAGATTTAGATAAATTCCTCTTCTTAGTAGACATGCATACCATTATTAATTCTTGTGGAGATGATTTATTATCGATTACTATTGATGACTTTGATGAATTTTGGAAAATAAACAAACAACTTTTAAATTTTGTGAATGCAATATATGGTTACAAAGAGTATGTGAATAGTTATGAACCATCATTGAAGCCAATTACTGAAAAGTATTACAATATGAAAAAATGGTATAGATTTATATGTGATTTTAGAAATTATATTATTCATCAATCGATTATAATTAAAGATTACAGACCTTCTGATGGAGATGTTTTCATAAATATTGAAGAGGTTGCAGGACTACTAAGTGAGTATGATTATCCTAAGGACTGGCAGAGACGAAATGCAGAAGAATTTACAGAATGGATAAAGACTTTTAAAGGAGATTCTTTAGAAATAAAAGATAATCATTTTTTAAGTATGAAGAATGTAACTTCCTTGGTCATAAAGGAAATGAGTCAAATGAAGGACGATGTTTTAATGTTCGCATATAAGAAAAGTATAAAACCTTCGCTAGTGTGGTTGCTTGAACAGATTCCAAAGGTAGATGGAATCTTTCAGTATGCATTTATAGTGGATAAAGCAAATATGCCAGAATCCATCTGTGAGCCAAACTATGCATTGGAAGACTTTGTTAGAAGAATGATTAAGACTTTAGGAGATGACTCTATTATATGTAAGGAACTGCTAAATCTACTTGACAGAGAAGGATATTCGCTGTTCTATAATGGAAATTGTGGGATAAAGGATTTTATTAAAAATGCAAGAATAAGTAAATAGCTTATTGTTGAAGTCTAGAGTATATGCTATATTTAAAAATGAGAGTTGTGAATAATTGGTCTTGACTACTGGATTTTGGTTATAAGAGCCAAACAATGTGTTTGGCACCAAGGTTTATAGAAAGGTGGTCATTATTATGACAAATGAAAACACAAAAATTGTTGTATCACAGCAGGAAATTGATTTAAGGGATGAAGCTAAGAAGCAGTTTCGCATTGCAACAGTTGATTCACTGAATTGCGTGAGAAAACCTGCAAAAGATTTCACAAATTGTGCAATCGATTATCTTGTTAATCATTTTATCAGCTGGCTGGACAGCAAACTCTCAGCATAGATAGTTTTGCAATAGCAAAATAATATATGCTACTGACGCTCTGTTACAGCAGGGCGTCTTTTGATATACATTGAAGGGGAAAGAACTATGTTGAAATGGATAAAAAAACATAAAGTGTTTATGTGCATATGTTTTGTATTTATTGTTATTGGAGTTCCGTTTATTATTCACTGTTTATTTAAATTACATCCAACAGAAAAGTTTTCTTTTTTTGTTGCAGAGTGGAGCGCAGGAGAATTGTTGCAATATTATGGTGGCGTTCTTGCGTTTGCTGGTACTGTGATATTAGGGGCATTATCGTTGCATCAAAATGAGATTATTAAGCAAGAATCGGATAAAAGAATTGCAATGCAGGAAAAAAGAGAACATGATAGTAATATGCCTCGTTTTCGAGTAAAATTTTTATATTGCAGTGGAGGGCACAGTAATATGAAAGTAAAAATTGAAAATATATCTGATAATGTGGCGAATGATATTCTTGTATATAGAATCTGCATTGTTAAAAATAAAGATAAAATTTGGAAATGTTCAACTGCTACAAGATATGATGTAATAAAAGCAAATGATGAACTTGAGGTAGAATTGAAAACTGAAGAAATTCGAGAAGATAAATATACCATTCAATTTGACTTTAAATGTAATGACAAATATGGAGAGGAGCATAAGTATCATGCATATGCGTTTTGTGAGAATAATAGTTCAACACCATATTTTAGCTTGGAAGAAATTTCTTAGCGAAAATCTTTAGTAATAATCCATTCCATTTTACTACCAATTTTGCTACTAACAGGTAGTAACAACTTGCAGGGTTCTGCTCCAATCTGCCACAATTTGTAATTTTAGAGCATATCACAATAACCCCGAAAACCTTTGCAAAATACGCGAAGCAACGAGCGAAGTGTCCCGATATGCTTGCATAATCGGGCATTTTGCGACTGCCGCGACCGAGACGATAGTCGAGGTAGGGCATTTCCGGGCAAAACAAGGAGAAACAAAACTATGATAAAAGTACTTTTCATCTGCCATGGCAGGACTGTGAAAAACCTTATAAATCTAGGAATAATGGGGCAAAACGGGGCATAGTCTGGTAGTTAGAGCATTTGGGGACTACGGTAATACTACGAATGAGAAAATGAAAAATACGAAATGTGGATAACCGTTAAAATATGAGGAACAATCGTTAAAAAGTAGCAGTAACATAACAGTTTTCAACTTTTGCAAAAACAATACAGATGATTTACCACTGCAATAAAGAAATGAGGTACTGAACATGGATAGTACAATTAAGGTCAGAGTAGTAAATGGGTTAAAGAGTAAATTATATGCACCGATGACTGAGGAGGAGATGCTTGCAAGATTGAAAAAGTCTAGAGAACAGGAAATCTTCAGGGACGCAGATCATGTAATTTCTGATATGAGGTCAAAGTATGGATTATAAGACTTTTCTATGAGACAGATGGATAAAGTGTATATTAACTGAGAAAAGATTAACAGGAAGTTGACTTATTTTGCTGTAGGAGTGATATATGTTATACCCTTTGAAAAATCAGATTGGAGGATATGACACATGAAAAATTTACAGAATCAAAAGAATAATGAGGACATGGTTCCAATTCCTGAAAAGTATATGCTAACTATCCGAGAAGCTGCGTCATATTTTAATATAGGAATAAAGAATATGAGAAGACTGTGCGAAAGCAATGAAGGAGAGTTCAGCATTCGTTGGGGTAACAAATATCTTATTTGTAGACCAAGGCTTGAAGCATATCTGAATCAGTTGATGGTGCGAGAACAGAATCAAAATGATGTAGAATTGGAAGAAGATCATGGTGTAAGTTAGAACCATGATTTTTTGGGGGAATGTATCCTTAAGTAGAAAGGAATGGAATTGAAACAAATTAAATCTGAATTTGAATATATTGTAATAGAAAAAATCAGAAATTGAACTACAACAGGTCGGATTCGTCAGTAATCACCGAGGTTTGACGCATCCGGCTTTTATATTACAGAAATATGACATAAAATGGATATGCGATTCTGCCGATATAAGGTATAATGAATTTGAAATTACGAGCCTAAAATGAAAGGTAATAGATCAGATGGAGATTGATGACAATATCATCGGAAAAAACATAAAATATATGAGAACAATGCATGGAGAGACTTTGGAAGAACTAGGATACGCAATTTGTTCATCTAAAAATACCGTTCAAGGATATGAGAGCGGCAGACGGAAACCGGATATTAATACTGTAGAAAAAATTGCACGGTACTATGGAAAAACTGTAGATGAGATGATCCATAACAAATTATTTGAATTAGAAAAAATTAGTCCTGATAAAGTAATAAAAATGGATGAAATGATTGATGTTTCATTACATGTATTACCCATTATTGAAACTGAAGAAGCATGCAAGAATAAATCGTTTTTGGAAGGTGTTACTGAGATAAAAAGTATGATTAATTCATTACGCAGTGGAATGGAAGTAGAAGGAATGATAATTCCCCAAATTGGTGATTGCTTTATTAAAGCAGTAGAAGATAATGTTATTGAAGCTGTTGCTAATATGATTTGGTGTATATTCTTTATTTGGTCTCAGCAATATACTGATTTTGAGAGATTAAGAAAACTTCAAACACGGATAAATAATGGTGAAGTTGATTGGAAAGAATTAACATATGAGTATCAAAAAGATGCAAAGAAGTCATTTTCAAAAAAGAAATCTTTTATTTGTGATTTTGACAAGTTGCTTATTGAACTGATTAGAGAACTTAAAACAAATGAGGAATGGTCGCAATTGGGTGATTATTATTTGGCTTTGCGGTATGTATTAGGCATGGTTGATACGGAATATTCGGATGCAATGAATCAAGTTATAGGAATGCAGATGCTTATGGCGTTTGCTCAAATAGGAAATGTGTATGCACTCGATTTTCTAAAAACATGTAGTGATATTTGAGTGTGTTAAAAAGTGGGTTTTAGTCCGCAATATGCGGACTTGATTTTATTGATTGTTTTACTGATTAGACTTATCCTTTTATTAACAAATAAGATGAAAGGATGATTCATATGAGAGAAGAAATTATTAAATTTGGAGCAGAAGAATGCAGTCGGGAAATGTTTAAAAATTCAAGTGTTAGGTTATCACTTGAGGGGTGGCCATGTGCAGTTGCAGTTATTGGAATTGGATTTACATATGCTATGGTAACAAAAATAAAATGTGATGCACAAGTAAAAAATCCAGAAAATACTGATACAAAAAGAATTGAAAAGGTGGCATAAGAATAAATAATAAGATGCTGTATTCTTAGATTTCAGAGGGGGTTCATTTGAACCCCCTTTTGAACACCCCTAAGAAAATATGGTTAAATTGTGTCAACATCAGTGTCCAAACGAACAACTTAGCTATAAATATGATACAAACTGCGAGGTATAAATCCCTTGAAAGAAGGCTTTTTCATGGTTCAAATTATGGTATTATACCTATTCAGCTTGTAATAACGCAATACAGGACAAATTCTGAATATCCTATTTGAACCCCTTTTAACGATAGAAATGAATAATCGTTAAAATGTAGGGTATCGTTAAATGTTTCAAAAGCAGAGAATATCTGCATCAATTGTGCCAATTCTGGTACAAGTAACCATTTAAATTATGAAAGAGAGGAATAGCCTATTGTTCACATGGATGAAACAGAAAGGAAGGGTTACCTATGGCAGCATTTAAGAAAGAACGGAAGATGAAAGTATATGCACAGTCGGGATATCAATACAAGGATACAGCCACCATCATATTGAAAGGCGCATGGCTTGAGACACTAGGGTTCGAGCCGGGAACGCCCATAAATGTTGAGTGTGATGGAGGGAGGCTTGTGATTACCAGATCAGATGAAGTGATTGTGGAGTAAAAAAGATGTTAGATTGCAATTAGCTGTGGGAAGTATAATAAATGCAAGCCAGAATAGATGTTTCTGGCTTGCTCAATATTTATATTTTTAATTTAGAATGATGATCAGCCATATATGGTTGCATTTGTGCTGTTATTGTAATATTTGGTATAGATGAAATATTTAATTCTGCTTGTTCCCTGGCAGAAAGTGTAGGAGAGACAATAAGTGTACCGTTATGTTCGTCAAATGTAATAAGGTGTTTATCAAATAAAGCATCGTGGTGTGGGCATAATAAAAGTCCATTATTATCATCTAAACGTTCGGAGTCATTCGCACAATCTGACCATCTTTTTATATGGCTTGCTATTAACATTGATTCAGTGGTGATGCCACAAAGTGCGCACTTACAACCATATTTGTTTTTTAAGAGATCCTTAAACAATCCTTGACCAACTCTTTGCTTGACCACGACATCTTTTTCGGTTTGTGTCAAGCGAGAAATGGAACTTAATAGAGAGGTGGTGGTACGTATAGTTCTAGCACGCCTTCCTGGAAGTGTTGCGGAACGAACTCGCCCATTTAGTGTGGTATTAGTACCAGCTGTGCTTGGAGCAACGGGAGGCAAAGCAAGTATATTACCCGCTGTAACTAGGTCAATATAATCACTTAGGTAATCAGGTGTGAATGTATAAATAGTATTGTTATGTGAGTCGGTTGTTTGGTATATACCAGATACTAATCCAGATAACAAATCATTTACATTAACTTGACATGACTTTTGCTTTCCCCTTGAAGCATTTGCAGCAGCATCCCAAGCTGCAAAAATTGGGGTTCCACATGGACTATCATAAAGACCAAGGAGCAATGTTTTTTGCGTAGGTGTTATTGGACGTAAAAATCCAATCTGACTAGCAGTAACTCCAATTTCGATTCGTTTTTCGTTTACGAGTCTTGACCGTCCACCATTTATGATTCGCCAAGCATAGATATAAAGGTCTATAGGTCCTAATCCGTTATCAATTATTAGTTGATATGGTTGGTGCGAACGATTTTGCCAGTTTACGGTATAGCCATCGGCTAAGAGAGCATTTTCGATAGTTTGGCGTATGACATGTGGTGAGGGACCGGCGGGATCTGGCCCGGGTGATATTGTAGGTCCTGCTATAATTTGATTATATGGCATATTAATTCCTCCCTTTATTATTTGACATTGAGTTGTGAAATTATATATTCTATCTCATTTTCGGCTATTTCATCTGTAACTAGTTTGGTATTTCCTGATAGAAGATCTGAAATGGCAACAAGAGCAAAATACTTCTTTTTAATCCAGTAAATAAGCATTGTATTACCAAGAAATTTACAAGCCAATCTCTCTGAAACAAAAGAAATTGGATGAGAATTTATATTGTTAAAAATTGATGAATCAATATTTATGTATGGCTTTTGGGTTTCTCTGCAAATAGTGATTTTTGCTTCATACTTAAGAGGTGTTTCAAGTACCCATGCATACGCAGGAGAATTGTTTCTGCGATAGGGTAAAGATTCGTAATTGCATGAAGTTCGATGTTTTTCAAAATTCATTTCCCAACGCTCTTTGTTGAGAGGAATACAATCTTTTAAGTGCATTTGACAGATTACCATGTTAGATTTTGAGTCTATGATTGCAATTGCGCCTCGATATTCAGTTGGATAACTTCTTATTTCCCATGTTTTCATTCCTTTGGCGTAAAATGAAGGCCAAGGAGATGTTACAAACAGACCTAGCATATTCATAGAAGTTTCCATTTTCCTCGTTCAAGATTTTGAATTTTATGACGTTGTTTTAATTCTGTCCTTGCCCATCGCATCAGATAGCTATATTGGCTACCTGAACCATTTGCCTCTTCAATTAATAGTAAGTTTTCTGGAATCGACAACAGATTTACAACTTTGTCATTTATTTCCTTGGTTGTTAAAACAATGCTTGTATCGTTGTTAAAAACAGTTAATATAGCCTTTGATAGTTCGCTTCGTGTAGGTAAGTAATTCAACAGTACACCTCCTTACATTTACATTTATTAGTATATCATAGCATTAATAAAATGTATATATTTTTGTTAGATTATAAAAAAAGTGATTAAATCATAATTATTCATAGATATTCATATATAAAACCGTAAAACTCCTTTAGATATTGAATATTCATGAGAATTCTGATATACTTAAAGAACTCAAAAAGGAGGAAAAAATATGGAACAAATAGCTAATGAACCATGGGTAGGTTTGGAAGAGGTTGCGACATATTTAGATGTTAATAAGGACACCGTACGGAATTGGATAAAAAAGACGGATATACCTGCGCATAAAATTGGTCGGCAATGGAAGTTTAAAATTTCAGAAGTAGATTTATGGGTAAAAAGTGGCAAAAGTGCCATGTGAAAAGGAGACATTGTAATGAGTGAAATGGTTGTATCAGTAAGCCTGTTTTCAGGTGCTGGTGGACTAGATATTGCTAGTTGTATGGCAGGGGTCCCTGTTATTTCTAGTACTGATTTTGATTCGGATTGTATAAGGACACTTCGAGCAAATGAACAATATTTTGGAAATACAGAGATATTTGAAGGTGATCTTCATCAAATAGATAGTTCGATTTTTAAGGATGTAGTTGAAAAGTGCAAGCCTGATAAATTCATTGTCATAGGAGGAGCTCCCTGTCAGCCGTTTTCAAAAGCTGGATATTGGGTAACAAATGAAGTAAGACGAGGAATAAATGATCCAAGAGCAACTCTTGTTAATGAATATCTGAGAGTTGTTACTGATTTGCAACCAGATGGTTTCGTTTTTGAGAATGTTGAAAGTCTGCTGCACCCTACAAATAGAGTTATTGTTGATAAATTCATTGAAATAATAGAGGAAAATGGATATAAGTATAAAATAGTTAAGGCCAATGCTTTGGATTATGGAGTGCCACAAAAAAGAAAACGTTTATTTATTTTAGGAACTAAAGGTGAATTTAGAGCAGAAGAACCCAAAAAAACACATGGACCTTCAGAGATTTGTGAGAAGGAAGGATTATTGCCATATGTTAATGTTGGTGATGCGATAGCTGGATTTGATGGCCCCGAATATTTTGAAGAATATGAGGTGACAGAAGGAGGAACTTACTATGAAGATTTGTGTGAAGTTCCACCAGGGATGAATTATAAGGCATTAACCGCATGGGCAGGATATCCTAATCCTAAATTTGTAGCAGATAAGAGATTTTGGAATTTTCTTCTTAAGTTATCTCCAGATCAGCCATCATGGACAGTATGTGCTCAACCGGGTCCATGGGTTGGTCCGTTTCACTGGGACAATAGAAGATTACGTGCGCCAGAGGTGGCTGCTATTCAAACTTTCCCTAGAGGTTATATTTTTTGCGGAAACCGACGTTCTGTACAAAAACAGATAGGAAATGCCGTGCCTTGTTTAATGGGAAAAGCAATGATTGAGTTTGTAAAGGAGAGTTTACTGTAATGCCTAATGTACTTAGCATTTTTTCAGGTGGTGGTGGAATCGATTTAGGTTTCAAAAAAGCCGGATTTGATATATGTTTTTCAACTGATTTTTGGCAGCCTGCTTGTGATACTTTAGAGAAGAACAAGGTCGGAAAGCTGGTTGTGTGTGATGATATTCGCAATATAGATTATGATGCATCACTTGAACGTATCGGAATGAAAAAGAATGATATAGATATTTTAGTAGGGGGGCCACCATGCCCGGCCTACTCAAAATCACGTTTTTATAGAACTGAAAAGAAACGAGCATTGGAAGACGAAAATTCATTTACTCTTTATGAATATTTTAGAGCATTAGATGAAATTAGACCTAAAGTATTCTTCTTTGAGAATGTATTTGGATTTGTATATAAGCCCCACAAAGCTGCATTTGATTTACTCACTAGCAAGGCGGAAGAATACGGCTATAATCTTACATATAAGGTTGTAAATACTGCAAATTATGGAGTTCCACAGACAAGGGAAAGATTTATTTGTGTAGGTGTTAAGAAAGAATTTACTGAGAATTTTATTTTTCCAAAAGAAACTCACTATAATCCAGATGATGAAAAAATATCGGATGAAGATAAAATTGGAAAAAAACCATGGGTTACTTGCGGTGATGCTATCGGAGATTTGGATTACGATTTGCCGGAAGACAAGGATATGCAGGCAGGATCAAAACATAAGGATTTGTTAAAACTTGTTCCGCCAGGGGATAATTATCTGTATTTTACAGCAGAGAGGGGTTATCCAGAACCTATATTTAAATGGAGATCACGATATTGGTCTTTTTTGTTAAAATTATCACCTGATAGACCATCGTGGACTATACAAGCTAGTTTTTCAAATAACATGGGACCTTTTCATTGGAAAAACAGGTTCCTTAGAATTAATGAGATAAAGAGAATACAAACATTCCCAGATGATTATGAACTGTGTGGCGATTTTAGAGATCAGTGGAGACAGGTGGGAAACGCAGTACCTGTTGAAATGGCGTATATAGTTGCTGCAGCTATTATGCAACAGTATTTTCCAAAATAGGAGGTGTAATGTATGCCAGAATACCAATTTGCAGAAAAAGAAGGAAATATAGTTAATGTTGAATACGACAGAAGCAGTTCACTTTCAACTGAGCAAGTCTTTAATTATTTAAGGCAGGCATTTGATTTATTTCCGTATAAAGTAGATATTCTTCACGAAGATGGATATGAAGATGTATACCATGTTGTGTATAAAGATGGTGACTTTAAGGATATATATATTTGTGCAAAAGGAACAACACCGGGCGGAAGAAGTGGATTAAAAGACGAACAGCGTATTCAGCCTAAAGCAAAGTATCTTAACTATGTTTGTAACCAAGGAAAAGATGGAAAGAAAGCAGTTTTTCTTGGAATTTATAATAGAGATGGACAAACCATATTATGTACATGGAAAGTAACCTCTTCGGCCGCTGGCTCTTTAGAAACACCCATATCCAAACAGATAAAAATAGTAAGTATCGCAAAAGCTATTAAAGAAGGATTTGTTCAGCAGGATAAGGGAAAAGGGGAATATGCGTGTGCATTTAAACCAGAGTTTTTGTATTTTTATCTTAAAAACAGTGATTGGTTGCATGAGGGACCTGTAACAGAATTAGTTGATCATATGGAATTTGAGAGAACAGATAATATATATAGTGACAATCAGGTTGAACAAGAAGAAAAGCATAAAAATTGTCTTGAAATAGTAAGAGAACCAAGAACCAATAAGGTGCATCCTCTGAATTTCATTGTTTATGGTGCGCCGGGAACAGGAAAGACATATTCAATGGTAGAATATGCACTTTCTATTATTGATGGGGTTTCTATTGATGATTTTAGAAAATCAAACACAGACAGAAAAGCAAATGTTAGTCGATATAAGGAACTAGTAAAAGCTGGGCAGATTGTATTTACTACATTTCATCAGAATTATGGATATGAAGAATTTATCCAAGGACTACGTCCTGATAAGGATAGTGAAACGATGGCATTTAAGACAGTAGATGGTGTATTTAAGGTTATTGCAGATACCGCACTTAATGATACTGAGAACAAAAATTATGTCATAATTATTGATGAAATCAATCGTGCTAATATATCCAAGGTGTTTGGCGAACTGATTACACTTATTGAAGAGGATAAACGATGGGGTGAATTGAACGAGACAAGTGCAACATTGCAGTCTGGTGATAAGTTTGCAGTGCCTAATAATTTATACATCGTTGGTACTATGAATTCAGCAGATAAATCCATTTCGTTAATTGATGCCGCCCTTAGAAGAAGATTCGATTTTATTGAGCAGAAGCCAGATTCAGCACTTGTTCCAGAAGGTGTTTTAAGAAAAATGTTTGATAATATAAACGAAAACCTTGTTAGTGAGTTAGATAGTACAGACCTTCTTGTTGGTCATTCATATTTTATGAAAAAGACAGAAAAAGATTTATGTAATATTCTTAACAATAACATCATTCCGCTGCTTTATGAGTATTTTTATGATAATAGAAAAAAAGTGGCAAAATTGCTGAAGGATGCAATTGATAAATCTGGAGCGCAGATTGAAATTGTGGATGAAAAGGTTGGAAGACTAAGAGTGAAGGATAAGGTGGAGTAGTATGGTGCTAGACAGGTATGAGTATAGCAAAATTCCAAATGCTAAACTACCGGGAACCTGGCAATCACAAATGGCTCTTGATGAGTTGCTCGACTTTTTGCAACAAAACTGGGAACAGAGATCAGTTTTTTATGAAGACGGTGAGATAAACAGCAAGCAGCAGTTTCTGGATTTTCTTGGCTCCGGGGCAATAAGAACAAAAAAGTATATTGGAACAATTGTTTTTAATGGTGAGCAACTTAATATTTATCCGAGAGTGTTCAGCACCGAAAAAGAAGATCATGAAACAGATGACCTTACGCAGAAACACTTATTAAAAAACCTCGTTAAATGGATTGAATACTGTAATAAACTGGAATATCCCTTTATAAATATATCCAGTGAACTCAGTGATGCTGAGGATTTAAAGGAACTTTTTATCACGCTGTATATTGGATATGTGCGAAGTGCAATTAAACGAGGGCTGTACTATCAGTATGTTGATGAGACAGAAGATTGTACAAGTATAAAGGGAAAATTTGACCTAAAGGATTATTTGATATCAAAGATACCAAATGGACAAGCAGATAAGTTCAGATGTACATATTCTAACTTTGAGTTTGATAATGCTGTAAACCGAATTATAAAATATACTTGTAAGCAATTGATGAACATTACGTCAAAAAAGAATCAGAAAGCCATACGGACGATATTAACCAGACTGAATGAGGTTGCCGATGTTCGGTGTACACCTAATGACTGTAATGGCATTCGATTGAGTAAGATGCATAGACATTATGGTATTATTATCAGCATGAGTAAGATGTTTCTACTTAATAAAATGTCAAATTATACAGTTGATACAAATGAATCTTTTTGTTTTCTCTTCCCAACGGATCTTTTGTTTGAAGGGTTTATCGGAGGCTTCCTAAAAGAAGTATTACAGGATGTTGGCGGAAAAGTTCATTTGCAGGAAAGTAAGATGAGCCTTGTAGAAAAAATAATATACAAGGGCGAAACGAGTGGTGCTGCATTTATGATGAGACACGATATACTTGCAGAGTATCATGACAAGGTATTTGTATTGGATACAAAGTATAAGGAAATGTCACGTTTTGAAGATAACCCGGATTACAAGGAAACCATCAGCAATGAGGCTAAGCAGGGTGACTTATACCAGGTTCTTGAATATGCGAGAAAGCGAGATATTCAAGATGTTTATTTACTTTATCCGATGTACAGGTATGAGGAAAAAGAGGAAGAATTTCCTGTGGCGGTGAGCGAAAGTCCTAGCGGAGATATAAACGTTCATTTTATAAGAATGCCGTTTATATTTGAAGAGGACGAAGATAGAACAAAGCAGCAGTTAACGGATGTTATAAAGGCTGTATTTGAGATAAAATAAAACAATAATATTTATAATGGGGGGTGGAATTTATTGGCAAGGTCATTTTCGGATTATATATCTGATAGATTTTATAATGATATTATTCATTCTATCCAAAACTGTATAGATGATAATGGTGATTGTTTGAATTTATGGGTAAACAATATCCACAAGGTGGGAGAAGTGGTTGCGACAGATTTTCATATTAAAAAAATGTGGATTGATGATTTGCCAGATATGGAAGTCGGAATTGAGATGGCAGTGGAGGCTGACCTTGAAGTTAAAGAAGCTGACTACCATTATGATAATTATGAAGAATCCACCAAATGGTTTATGTTGCATTGTACAGGAAACTTAGATTGTAATTTGGATGATTTTATTATTTCATCGACAGATATTTATAGAGAAAAGGCAGAACCGAAACGACCTATGTCAGATTCCTTGGTTCCTATAATTTCAAAAGACAAACTAGATGATATTGCATCAGAAATACTGATGAGATATTACCCAGAGACATTAAAGACCCCAATGGCTGTTGAACCACATATATTGGCGGAAAGGATGGGACTGAATATTATTATCAGACCATTAACGGAAGATTCTTCTGTTTTTGGACAGATAATATTCTGTGATACTATAATAGATACATATAATGTTGATACTGGCAAGTTGGAGAAAACAGAGATATCAGGGAAAACAATAATGGTTGATCCTGCAAATTTCTTTTTAAGAAATCTTGGATCGGTGAATAATACCATCATACATGAGTGTGTCCATTGGGAAAAACACAGAAAGGCCTTTGAGTTAGAAAGGCTATATAACAAAGGTGCCAAATTCATTAGATGCCAGACCATTGGTGGTGTAAAGGACAATAAGATACGAAGTGCCACAGATTGGATGGAGTGGCAAGCAAATGCTATTGCACCGAGATTGCAAATGCCAATTGGTCCCTTTAAGGAAAAGACAAGAGAATTTATACAGAAATGTCGGCAAGAAATAGGTAATGTTGCAATTGTGGATGTACTGGAATGGGTTATTGATAGCCTTGCAGCATTTTTTGTAGTTTCAAGAGAAGCTGTAAAGATACGATTATATGACATTGGTTATGATGAGGTTTTGGGTGTTTTCAATTATGTGGATGGAAGATATGTAAGACCTCATTCATTTAAAAAGGGGTCACTAAAATCGAATCAGACATTTTCTATTTCACAAAATGATGCTGTTGCGGAGAGTGCATTAAATCCAGAATTAAGGGATAAACTTGTTAGTGGAGAGTATGTATTTGTAGATTCACATTTTTGCCTAAATTCAGGGAAATACATTCAAAGGAATGATGTTGGAGAACTTGAACTTACAGACTATGCACGACATAACATGGAGAAGTGTTGTCTTGTTTTTAATCTGGTTGTAAAGTCTGTAAATAAGTATGGAGAACGTTTTTTTACGGAATGTGTTCTATATAGAGATGCAGCATCAAATATTGTATTTGAAGCACATTATACTTCAACAGATGAAAACATAAGTGTTGATGATGAGATTAAGAAATACAATGCAGATATATTAAAGGTTGCAAAATCTTTACCTGCAACCTTTTCAGGAACATTGGATAAGTTGATTGAGTGGTCAGAAATGACGGAGGAAGAATTAGCGGAGGCAGCAGAAATTAGTGAAAAGACAATTCAGCGATTAAGGAATGATGAGCCAGATAATGTAACATTAGAAACTGTTGTACAGTTAATTATTGGTCTTTCATTACCTCCGGCTTTGAGCGATTGTTTATTAAGAGCATCAAGGAAAGATTTCATGATGACTGAACAACATATGATGTATCGTATGCTGGTTTTGACTTGCTATCCAAAAACAATTTATGAGTGTAACGAAATGCTCCTAGCACAGGGATTAAAGCCGCTTGGTAGACAAAATAGAACAAAATCATAAAAAATTTTTGTGTAGCCGGACATCGGATGTCTGGCTACTTTTAATATATGGAGGGTTTATGGTGGATAATAAGGAAATAAAAGAATTAGTCATTCAAAAACGATGGGGGAATGAGGGACGCTATGGAGACGATTATCGTAGTTTAAGCAAGCAGATTGACAATTTTCTTAAGCATATGGAAGATGAAGATTCGCCTCTTCAATGGTTGCCTCTTTATTTATTAAGTAGTCAGGAAATTGCAGATTTGATTTGTACTTATATTGATAGAAGTGCAGAAAATAGATTGCTGTTAGAGAACTTGGATTATAAGGGAATAAAATATAATTATTCAGATTTAATAGTGGAAAATCCACGACAGAAGCGTGAAATGAAACTTATCCTGGATTCGGAGCCTCGCCTTAAAGATTATAAAACTCTTAAAATTGCAGAATTGGCAGAGCAAATAAATATTATGTTGGTTGGGGCTAAATATGAGGGATATCGTAAAACAGCAGGTCAGCTATTGCGTGTTATCGATACGGTGCGTGCTGAAATATGGGATGAAAAGAATCTGTTCAAATGCATAGGCATTGGCTTTCTAAATACGGGATACATCGAACAGTTTATTATGATATGCGAAAGAATATCCTATGGTTCTCTCTTTTATTTTATTGTGGAAAATAATAATGTACAGGATAAAATGGCAACTTTGACTCAATTTGAACAATTACTTATTAAAGCAGACGAAACGATACAAGAGGAAGTGGAGGCTGCAAAGCAGAAATACAAGAAAAGTCGTGATTTTCATGAAGAGTATTATAAGGCTGTTCCAAGAGAAATGGATGAAATAAGCATATATTTTGTACAGTTTCTGGAAAGGCAGTCCTTTTATAATGAAATGGATATTATCTCTGATATACTAGTAGCGTCTTTTAAGGATGAGCAGATATGCCAGAATAATCTATGCCAAGCAATCGAGGATAAGGTTGAAGAATATGATGAAACGCAGTTGGAACAGTATTTGTGCAATGGTAGTAAGGTAGCGAATTACAAACAAAAGGTTTCTGATACAATTGGAATTATGGATTTTGCATTTGAAAAGGGGAGTCATTGGGCATCATCAAAAAATGTTTTTGATTTAAAGATTGCTTTTCAGGAACTAATACAATGTAAGGAAAAATATAAGAGACAAACAGCAATTACCATGATGAGAAACATATTATTTGATAAGAAACCTACGAGAGAGCAATTGATGTTTTTGGATTCAAAAATGATTCGAGGTTATTTTAGAGAAATGGGATTAGTGAATGAGTATGAGGTTTTTGTAAGAATATGTAAACAAACACGAAAGATGTACTTAAATTGCTATAGTGCGATAAATGATGTTGAGGCTTATAGGCTGATTCATAGAACCTGTTTTGAGTTTTTGTATTTGTTTGGGGATCCTACATATTCAAAAATAATAATTGAATAGAAAGATATCGTGATAAGCGGTGGCAGAAATGCTACCGCTTATTTTTTTTTGCACGGCTCGTTCCTCAACATCTAAAATCCTTAGCTATAAAATCGGACATAACAAGGGCGCACAATTCGGACATCCCATGTCCGAGTGTTTTTGATAGTTTTTTTGTAAGCTACTAATAACGAAAGGGATACATCAATGGATGTAGTACTGATTGATGATATTCAATTTATGCTGTTGATGCAGATAACTATGATGCTTGATTGGTTATCGTGAGTGAAAAAAGAAAAATCCCTAACCTATATTATTCTCCATTTGCATATGCGTAATTCACCTAAAAGTGTGAAAGCAAACGGAGAATAAATATATAGGAACCTCAATTGATGATTTTGAAACATCAGTTGTCCTAATTTTTTACTGAGTTAGGATTAGTTTTCTTAAGATAACGTCTTTTCTGAGTTAGATGTTGAGATGAGATATACATAACAGATGATTTCTCATCTGAACACCTAACAGTGTTCATATAAAATATTTTAAGCCTATGGCGCGCGACTTGGGCGAGGATATACATAAAATTTTTGAGTTACCTATAAGGGTATTTCAAACATTTTATGGTATCTCGTCTTGTTGTCGTGCCATCAGACAGATTGTCCTCGCCCCTTGCGTTGCAAAGGCGGAAAGAGGCAATCATGGTAAAAAAAGAAAATGTACAGGCACCCGTTAACGCAGCACTTAATTATGCACATCCTTATTTCATACCTATCGATGATGGGGACGAAGCAACCATCAAGCACTATAAAAATAATGATGTGCCAGTTGCTCATATTGCACTTCCTGGTCGTATGAAACATTATTATGCAGTGTTTGATGCAGACACACAGGAAGAGGCAGATCTTATGAACAGAACATTCAACACCTGGGAGAAGAAAGCTGCTCGTGAGGTGGAATTGAGAGCACTGAATGAAACTTCCTACGACAAGCTGTTGGATGAAGGATATGATCCGTCAGATGATGCCAGTAATCCTGAAGAGATTATTGCTTATAAGGTTGTGATGGATGCTCTGAATGATGCGTTGGACGTGTTATCGGAAGAAAAACTCCGTGCCTGCATGATGGTGGCTAATAAAGAGTCACAGCGCAAGGTGGCAGAAGAACTCGGTATTTCAAGACGTACTTTAAGAGACCGCAAGGATGATGCCATGTCGGAACTTAGCAAAAAAATGGATAAATACAGATAAAGAGAAGAACCCTTATGGCAGGCACGAATGTCATAAGGGTTCTCTTTATATAAAAAAATAACCATTAGTGTTATTTGTCAAATTTCTGACGGTAACGCTAACGGTTACTTTTTTCTGTTAGTCTTTTTTATAAAATGCTGTTTCATACCCATCGGCACGAAGGAGCAGTCCATCAATCCACTTTGGAGTTCTGCCCATCTGCTCACAGATGGCATTAAGGTCAGCATCCATAGGTGTTTCAATGATCAGTTCATCGTGTACATGACCTACAATAAAGCAGTGGGAGAGAGTACGCATGGCATGGCAGAGGATATCCCGGCTGATGGCCTGTACGATATTTTCTACGAATTTAGGACCATAGGATTCGATACGTTCCCATTTCTTGTTTGTGCCGACACCCTCGTATGTGACAGATTCACCACCGAATTTATTTTCACCAATCTTAGGTTTGACATAACATAAGCGTC
Organism: Clostridium sp. OM05-9; assembly: GCF_003481465.1. Taxonomy (NCBI): domain Bacteria; kingdom Bacillati; phylum Bacillota; class Clostridia; order Eubacteriales; family Clostridiaceae; genus Clostridium; species Clostridium sp. OM05-9. Next base: position 287,485 of record NZ_QULF01000006.1, on the reverse strand, counting down.
TGCCGGAAGGAAGTGCAATAAATAACATACCACTCTGATAGATAAATCTGATTCCGTGTGTTTCTGTAGCAGTACGCTGCTTGATGGCTGTTTTAACGCAACGGTCAACATCCCACCAGAACTGTACGATGTTGGGATTAGAGGCTCGCCATGAATCAACCAGTGGCTGTAACTCATCTTCGGTAAGTCCCATATCCAACGCTCCCATAGCAGTTAAAGCACCAACAGAACCACCATAGCCGAGTGCTAACTCAGCGATTTTGCCTTTCTGTCTGAGGTGTCCGTTGACACCATGCTTTTCAACAGGAACATGGAACATGGCTGATGCAGAGGCACAGTAGATGTCCCCGTTTTCTTTAAATACCTTCATACGCCAGTTCTCTTTTGCCAGAAAAGCAATAACACGAGCTTCAATTGCAGAGAAGTCGGATACACAGAACTTGTATCCCTGCTTTGGAATAAAAGCAGTACGGATAAGCTGTGAGAGGGCGTCCGGCACATCATCGTATAACATATTCATAAGTTCATAATCCCCGGATTTTACGATATCTCTTGCATCTTCCAAATCGGTCATGTGGTTCTGAGGAAGGTTCTGCAACTGAATAATGCGTCCCGCCCATCTGCCAGATCTGTTTGCGCCATAAAACTGGAACATACCTCTGGCACGACCATCGGCACACACAGAATTCTGCATAGCCTGATACTTTTTTACAGATGATTTTGCAAGCTGCTGACGGAGTTTCAGAACATCTGCTACATCAGAAGGTACGGTCTTAAGCAGTTCAATGACAGCTTTTTTATCAAGGGAGTCAGTTTCTACACCTTTGGAAATGAGCCAGTCTTTCATCTGTGTTACAGAGTTTGGATTTTCAAGTTCAGTCTTATCCTTTAATGTTCCCATAAGCCTTGCCTTGCTGAAAGCATCAAATTTTATTGCATTTGTTACAACATCCATATCAAGCAGGATGCCACGGTCATTGATTTCCTGGTCTATGTGGTATTCATCCCATACGCTGTCCGGCACGGGAAAACGGGAAAGTTTCTGCTGAATGGACATCTCAACCTCAACATCCCTTTTATTATATTTTTTGAACAGTTCCCATTTATCTGGAGCATCGGATGGCATATTTCTTGTTTTGCCACCATTGACCTTGGTAGGCTTGCATGGAACACAGAAATAGCGGATGAGGTCTTTACCTTCTTTAAGTTTCTGTTCCTCAAGTCCAAGCACAGCACCAACACCTTCAAGTGAAAGTGGAAGTCCCATATATGCAGACCAGATTATACTGCATCTCCATGAGGACGGGTCGAGATAATTACCAACGGAATCTTCTGGGATACTGTAACTTTCAAAACATTCTGGATAGTTGCGTTTAAGCCAATAGGAGAGAAAGATTCGCTCGAATGATGCATTGAATGCCCATTTTATTACGGAATTATCTGTCAGTGCTTTCAGTATATAATCTGGGATTTTCTCTCCGTTTGCAACATCTACTACGATGACAGGTTCATCATTGATGGAATATCCAAACAGAAGAATCTCAGCATCTGGGGATTCGGCATATGGATATACTCCATATTTGATAGGTACGCTAGAGTAAGTCTCCAAGTCGATAGATAATTTTTTAATCACTTCTGGAATTTGCATAGATTGTCTCCTTTATAAAAAAGGTGGCAGATGAGATATCTACCACCCAGATTGTTGTGTTTCTCTGATTGAAAATCAGTTTTTCTTATGATTTGTCAGCCCTGGGCAAAGCCAATGGATGAACTTAATACCCAATCCGATAAGCCATTTCCATGTAGCTGCAAGTGCAAATATACAAAGCATCAGCACAACGGATGCTAATGTAAATTCGATTGCTGCGTTAATAAATGTGTTTACCATTTCCATTGTCATAGATTGTTACCTGTCCTTTCTTTGTCATCATTAATATTCTGTTCCTTTTTTGCTTTGTGCCTTTCCTTAAGGAGTTTGATGCCGTCTGTAATTATGATCATCAGACCACCAAGCATCCATCCTACATTCATGCCGAAGCACACCGACAGCATCATATGTTCAATATTTGTCATAGTTTTACCTCATTTCGTAAAAGTGACTGGCAGCAGTTATACCACTGCCAGCCGGGTTAATAGTTACAGATTAAGCAAGAAAATCGTCATCCTCTTCGGTAGCAAAGTCTGATTCAGCACTTGCCTTACCTCCGAGAGGCTCGCCATCTCTTAACTTCTGCAGGTTATTCAAGCCACAGGCAATACCACGATTGCCATTCACATTGAAAGCGTAGAAGTTGATGGATGCCCTGCCGTAGATGCCGGAATACATCTCAGAACGCTCGATGATAGGCTGTCTGTCTGCATCTACGATACCAGGAGCAGAAGCGGAATTCGCATTCACAAAATAGCTGTTAGCGTACGCCTCATCATCAGGTCTTTCGATGTCACCATCACGGAGAGGGTTCTTGATTGCTGTAAGAGCCGGTACTGACTTGCCATTGCCTTTAAGCTTTGACTGACCTTCCTCATATGCAGCCTGAATGGCAGCCTTGATCTTATTGATAGTGGCGGTGTCATCCTTTGGGATGATAAGTGAAACCGAATACTTAGGCTTACCACCATCGATTGCCTTTGGTTCCCATGCATTGAGGTATGAGAATCTTGTGTCTGGTCCTGTGATTACCTTTGTAGGTACTGTTAATCTTCCGTATTTAGTTGTGTTTGTCTTAATATCCATGATATTTTCCTCCTAATTTTCATTGAAATCATCAATTGCCGTGTTAAGTGCCTGTCGCTTGTCCGTTTCAGGCACAAGTGTTGGTTTCCCCTGTGGCTTTTCAATCAAGCCTCCAAGGAGTTCATTGAACTTCGACTTACCGAGAAGAGAAGTCATTGCTGTGATACCGAGAAGTTTCTTCTCGTAAGGGTCATATCCGGCATTTACTACAGCTGATGCGACAGCATCTGCATCCACATATCTGCGGTTGGATTTTCCCTCGACTACTTTGTAGCCATCATAGTGAGTTCCGCTTAAGGCTTGTCCGAGAGCGTATTCCTTGATGTCGTTAACCCAGTTTACGAGATCATCGACCTTTGGCAGGATAGCTGCAATCTCAGAATCCTCAAGTGTAGCAGGCATTGCAAAGTCATATTTTGCAAGTTCAAGATTGTACTCTGCCCGTTTACGGCAGGTAGCCTTAATTTTGCAGAAGGTGCAGTGGTCACCTGCTTTGAATTCTCCACCGCCTTCATATGCTAACTTTGCAGTTGGTGCAAGAACTGTATCTGCCCAGGTGAGAAGATCAGTCTTTGTCATGGTACAGGTGGAAACATTATCCCTGCGAGGCTGAAAGATTGTCATCTTTACAGTCTTGATGTCATAGATGCCATCGTAGATATCGATAGCACCCAAGGCATAACACATCATCTGTGGATTGTGTTCTGCATCAACCAGAACCCCAAGTCCGTATTTAAAGTCGATGATGTGAAGTACCTCATCTGCCACGATAAGGCAGTCACCCGTTCCAAAGCCGTCCGGCACCCAGTTGGAGAAGTCTAGTCTCTGTTCTACGAGTACAAGAGGGTCAGCACATAATATTTTTGCTTCTTCGTACTGTTCCATGACGAAGTTCCTGTATTCTTCCGTGCAGTTTTCCATCTCGGCATCATAGAATTCGAGGTTTTCTGTCGGATCATGTCCGGCATGACCAAGTGCTGACAGAACTTTGTATTCACAGAGTTCATGTGCATCGGTTCCCTGCTGTGCATAAGGGCTTGCCCTGTCCCGGATATTGGCACATAACCTTGCTGATGGTGGACAGTTGAGCCATTGCTTACTGGATGAAGCAGATAGCAGTGCGTGTTTAGGCATTGCCAACCACCTCCAGGGCAGCTACCACATCTGCGTATTTATCAGCCGGAATGCCGGAGAGTGTACCATCAGATGAGTATTTTGCTACGATGCCTTTAACATCAGCTTTGTACTTGCCTGCCTCAGCTTTTGACATCTGAGCCAGTTTCGCTCTGACCTCTTCCTTGGTATAAGTAACTGGTTCTGTGCTTTCTTCATCATCAGCAGCAGATTCCTCTGCCGGAGCGGTCTCTGTTTTCTTTTCTGCCTTTACAGGCTTGTCCTTTTTTACAGCTTTTGGCTGTTCTGCATCCTCGGAAGAGTAGTACTCACTGAGTTTTGCAAAGCCATCGGCTATTGTTCTGTACAGTTCAGCTAATTCCTTATTTTTCATTTGTCTTTGCCTCCTTTGACATATGTCTGACTGTGATTTTCCTTGCAAGCTGTCTTGAAATGACGCTTATTGCAATCAGCACATCTGCAATTTCTTTATCAAGTGCTTCATCACTGATTGCCGTGTTTTCTGTTTCTTCCGTGCTTGACATCTGTTTACCTACCTTTCTGAAGGAGTTCCTTTTCCCTTCACTATCCAATGGACATGAATCTGAAAAATGGGCGGTAACTTTTTTCTGTGATATTTAAGTTCCTTATCCCTTCACCATCCAATGGACATGAGTCTGAAAAATGGGCGGTAACTTTTTTCTGTGATATTTAAGTTCCTTATCCCTTCATCATCCAATGGACATGAATCTGAAAAATGGGCGGTAACTTTTTCTGTGATATTTAAGTTCCTTATCCCTTCACCTTCTAATGGACAAAGAATCTGATATCGGGCGGTATGTTTTTTGAAAAATGTGGATTTGTATTTTGCATTAATAAGGAAGAAACAGAATCAAAGAAAAAAATTTATAAAAATTCCCGCCCATTACAAGAAATCCTGTCCATTGGATATTGAAGGGAAAGATACATCCCTACCATTTAACGAAAGGAGACGGTTCATATGGGAGTAGGTTACAGAAACCCGGAAGGTTACGCAGATCCTGTACCGTATCAGGCAATCTCTAATATGGATAAGGAACAGAAGCGTTATATGCCGATGGTGTATATCTGTTCAGCATATAGCGGTGATGTGGAATGTAATACAGAGAAAGCCAGACGATACAGCAGATTTGCTGTAGATGCAGGAAGGATTCCGATAGCACCACATCTGTTACTTCCTCAGTTTATGGAAGAAGAGTCAGAGCGTGAACTTGCCATGTTCATGGATATTGCGATTCTTTCCAAGTGCAGGGAGTTGTGGGTATTCGGAAAGCCGACAGCCGGGATGTTAAATGAGATAACTTATGCAGAGCGTAAGCAGATGACAATTAAATACTTTAATGAAGAATGCAAGGAGGACGATTAAATGCAGATGACATTATGTTGTGCGACCTGTGTCGGGCAAGCTGCTAACTGTATTTATCCTAATAAGGTAGTCGTGGATAATGCAGCAGATATGGAAGCAGCAGTAGCAGTTGATCATGTATGTGCCACATACACAGGTAATCGCAGAGGCAACAGTAACTTTATTGAATCAGATGTAATTCCAATGGATATTGACAATGACCACAGTGATAATCCGGCAGATTGGATTACGGAAGATAAGATGGAAGAACTCTTTGGGGATGTGGACTATGCGTTAGTGCCAAGCAGACACCATATGCTTGCAAAGGACGGAAAGTCAGAGCGACCAAGATATCATGCATATTTTACTATTGAGAAATGCACGGATGCAGCACAGTACACAGCAATGAAAACAGCAATCCAGAAAGCCTATCCGTTCTTTGATGACAATGCCCTCGATGCAGCCAGATTTTTATTTGGTGCAACAACAGGCGAGGTTATCTGGCATGAAGGTTGGATGAGCATTATGGAAGTAGTGGCTGATACAGAGCCGGATGCTGATGACGGAGATTTCGATGATGGATTTGTCGGTGGTCCCATTACAGAGGGCAGCCGTAATAAGACATTATCCCTTTTTGCCGGAAGAGTTCTGAAGAGATACGGGGAGTGTGATAAAGCACATGAAGTATTTCTGGAACAGGCAGAAAAGTGTGACCCACCTTTGGATGATGCAGAACTTTCCACTATCTGGTTCTCAGCACTGAAGTTCTTTAGAAATAAGATAAGTGGCAGTAACGGATATGTCCCTCCAGACCAGTACAATAACGATTTCGGTGGAGAGCCTGGTTCATTAAGACCAGATGATTACTCAGATATCGGACAGGCAAAGATCCTGTCAGCCACATACGGAGATGAACTGAAACACACATCAGCAACGGATTATATAAGATATGACGGAGAAGTGTGGGTGGAAGATAAGCAGATGGCTGTTGGAGCCTGTGTGGAATTCCTCGACTTACAGTTACAGGATGCAAACGATTATATGGAGGCAGCCAAGAAAGCACTCATCAAAGCAGGATACCCAGAAGAGTCCGTAAACCAGGGGTCAAAGGTTCTTGCTAAGGATTGTGACATTAAGCCGGATGACCTTCCAATATTTTATATGCTTGTCGGAGCAGAGAAGTACCTTGCTTTTACTATGAAACGCAGGGATTACAAGTATATTACTTCGGCGCTGAATGTAGCAAAGTCTATGCTTGGCATTAAGGTATCAGACCTTGATAAGAATCCGAATCTGCTGAACACACCATATGCGACTTACAATCTGGAACTCGGCATGGCAGGAGAACAGCCACATGACCCGTTCGACCTTATTACTAAAATCACAGAATGCTCTCCGGGAGATGAAGGAATGGATATCTGGCTTGAGGCACTTGATACATTCTTCTGCGGTGATGTAGAACTTATCGAATATGTACAGAAGGTAATCGGACTGGCAGCTATCGGTAAGGTGTATGAGGAATTCATCATTATAGCCTACGGAGATGGCGCTAATGGTAAGAGTACATTCTGGAACACGGTGGCAAGAGTCCTTGGAACTTATGCAGGTAAGATTTCATCAGATATTCTGACGATGGGTAATAAGGTAAATGCCCAGCCGGAGATGGCAGAACTTAAGGGTAAGCGACTCATCATTGCATCCGAGATGCAGGAAGGTGTGCGCCTTAATACAGCTATGGTAAAGCAGTTATGCTCTACTGATGAAATACAGGCTTGCAAGAAATATAAGGATCCGTTCCATTTCGTTCCTTCCCATCAAGTGGTGCTTTACACGAACCACCTGCCAAAGGTCGGTGCAAATGATGACGGTATCTGGAGAAGATTAAAAGTAATTCCGTTCTATGCGAAGATTAAGGGTAATTCCGACATCAAGAATTATGCTGATTACCTTTATGAGAAAGCTGCCCCTGCCATCATGAAGTGGATTATCGAGGGAGCAGAGAAGGTAAGCAAAGCTGACCATAAGGTATCGGACCCGAAATGTGTGGAAGATGCTGTGGCATCATACCGTGAGGACAATGACTGGCTCGGACACTTCCTTGCAGACTGCTGTGAACTTGGCTCTAATTTGGAAGAAAAGTCTGGGGAGTTCTATCAGCAGTATCGTGCCTACTGTATTCAGGGCGGTGAGTATATCCGTAGTACGACTGACTTTTATGCAGCCATTGAACAGGCAGGATTTTACAGACACAAGACGAATAAGGGAAGTTTCGTGCATGGCGTGAAACTCAAATCTGGAAGTGATTTCATTTAATGTCTTGCAAGTGACGGTCAGTGACAGTCGTTTGTAAGTGGTGATGGTCAAATACAGACTTTTATGAGTTCTACTCATAATTTCACAAATCCTTATTTTAAGCCATTTGTGATAGTCATTACACTCTCTACTAAAAGTAGCCTATAGAGAAAAAATAATGATAAAAAAAGCCCTATAGAGAGGTTTGGGTAGAGAGTATCTTGACCGTCATAGTTACAAATTTTGATGGGAGGTTCGTGGATGAGAGAAAAGACCATTGAACAGAAATTAGTCAGCGAAGTGAAAAAGCGTGGTGGCATCTGTCCTAAGTGGGTCTGCCCATCCTTTGATGGGATGCCTGACCGATTGGTATTTTTACCGGGTAGGCATTTCGGGATGGTGGAGGTGAAAGCACCAGGCGAGAAACCGAGACCTTTGCAGGTGTCCAGACACAGATTATTACAGAGATTAGGCTTTAAGGTGTATGTCCTTGATGCCTTGGAAAATATAGGAGGTATCCTTGATGAGATTCAAACCACATAATTATCAGCAGTATGCAATTAACTTTATAACCCATAATCCCATAACGGCAGTACTTCTTGATATGGGAATGGGAAAGACAGCCATAACACTTATGGCAATCGACTATCTGATGTATGAATACTTCGAGATTGTGAAGGTACTTGTTATCTGCCCCCTGCGAGTTACACGAACATGGAGGGATGAGGTAAACAAGTGGGAGCAGCTGTCCGGCTACAGACTTTCCATTGTGACAGGTACTGTTGCACAAAGGAAGAAAGCACTGGCAGCAGATGCAGACATTTATATTATCAACCGAGAAAATGTACCGTGGCTTGTAGAAAAAAGCGGTGTTCCATTTGACTTTGATATGGTTGTGATTGATGAATTATCATCCTTCAAAAACCATCAGACAGCAAGGCACAAAGCACTTATGAAGGTTCGACCATTCATAAAAAGAATCGTGGGTCTTACTGGAACACCCGCAAGCCAAGGACTTATGGATCTGTTTGCAGAATTTAAAGTGTTGGATTTCGGGCAGCGTTTAGGTCGGTTTATCGGTCAATTCCGACTCAATTATTTCAGACCAGATAAGGTGAACGGAAATATCGTGTATTCATATAAACTTCTGCCGGGAGCAGAGGAGAAGATCTATGAGAAGATACAGGACATCACGATTTCAATGAAAGCGGTGGATTTCCTTGATATGCCGGAACTCATAAATACAGAATATCCCGTGTATCTGGATGAGAGCGAACAGGAGAAGTATGAAGGACTTAAGAAGGATTTGATTCTTTCTACTCCAGAACATGAGGTAACAGCTGCCAATGCAGCATCCCTTGTGAATAAGCTGTCGCAGATGGCAAACGGAGCAGTTTATACAGATGATGAGGATATCATCACATTTCATGATAAAAAACTGGATGCCTTAGAGGACATCATAGAATCAGCCAATGGCAAACCACTTCTTGTGGCATATTGGTTCAAACATGATTATACAAGAATTGTGGAGCGACTTAACAAAATCGGTGTGAAATATATGAAGATAGATTCCGATGAGAGCATCACCAAATGGAATAACAGGGAGATACCTGTTGCAATGATCCATCCTGCGTCAGCCGGACACGGACTTAACCTTCAGCAGGGTGGAAACACAATGGTGTGGTTCGGTATCACATGGTCGCTTGAATTATATCAGCAATGTGTCTGCCGACTTTACAGACAAGGACAGACGGAAGGAACAGTAACCATAATTCATCTTATAACACAGGGAACTGTTGATGAGAAAAGTATGAAAGCATTGTCCGAAAAGGATAATACGCAGTCAGCCTTAATCGAGGCTGTCAAAGCAGAGATATAGAAAATCATAGTCAATCAGAAGTCAATCATGGTCAATCCGAGGGAATAAAAAATTCATTTCGGAGGTAAAACCTATGAGCGTAAGAAACTTAAGTCCATATGAGGCATTAGGAAATGCTGTGGTTCTACAGGCAGTAAAAGACTATAGGGATGCAGTGCAGAAACTGTCTCGTGGAAAAAAGAACACGATTGCAGAATCCATGAAACAGGAATGTGAGAGATTCTTTCAATCCCCATATTTCAATGTGTTCACACAGCTTGATGGGAAAGCACTCCTGTCACAGCTTGAGAAGGAGGTGTCTGCATGACAGTAAAAGAATATTTGGGACAGGCTTATCTGTTAGATAACAGAATCAATTCAGATACAAAGGAACTGGAAGAACTCCGCCTTATGTCACAGACAATTTCCAGTCCGGGATTCGAGGAGCATTACAATGCAAGCAGAAATACCGATGCACCATACATTCACACATTGGAAAAAATCTTTGATATGGAATCCAAGATTCTGGAGGAGATGAATCTGCTGATGGCATTGAAACAGCAGATAAGGGACGTGATCAGCAAGGTGGAAAAGCCGGAGTATCAGATGATACTTAGGTACAGATATATCCACAATATGTCATGGCCAAAGATAGGAGAAATGCTTAGTGCTGATGGTCGAACTGTACAAAGGTGGCACAATAAGGCAATCGCAAGTATTAAGCTGCCGGAAAATATTATAAACTTGAAAGTTGTCACGGTTTGTCATTAGTTGACATGGTTGAGTTTGTGATATTGTATAATCAGCAAAAATGATAAAGATGCATACAGGCATGAGCCTTCATGGTGGAACCCCCACTGTGAGGGCTTTTCTTATGCCCTTATTGAAGGAGGTGCAGTGATGCCAAGAAAGGCAAAGCATCCGTGCCACCATCCCGGCTGTCCCAAGCTGACAGAAGGAAGGTTCTGTGAGGAACACCAGAAGGAAGAGAACAAGCGTTACGAGAAGTACGGTCGTGACCCTGCAACAAGGAAACGGTACGGACGTGCGTGGAAACGCATCCGTGACAGCTATGTTAAGACACACCCCTTCTGTGAGTTGTGCTACGAGAAGGGAGTGCTTGTCCCGGTCGAAGAGGTACACCACAAGGTTCTTTTGTCGGAAGGTGGAACACATGACAGGTCCAACCTTATCTCTTTGTGCAAGTCGTGCCACGCACGGATCCACGCAGAGAGAGGTGACAGATGGCACGGAAGAAAGAGTGATTCGTATGAATAATGGTCGTGCCAGTCAAATATAAAATTATTTTATTATATTTTTTATTATGACGGTCATGACAGTCATTTCGCAAAGGGTAGGGGAGTGCAAATCTCTGTGGGCAGAGCCACCGGGCAACGGTGCCGCCCCTTCGTGCGCACAAAAAGCGAAATTGAATGGGGTATTGCACACTAAATAGTTAAAAAGTTTTATTAGGAGATGAAATTATGGCAAGAGATGGAACTGCCCGTGGCTCAAATATCAAGGTCAATGCCGGAAGAAAATCCAAGGCATTAGCTGAGAAGATGGCAGCAGGCAATCCTGGTGGAAGAAAGCTGAAGATCATTGACTTGCCGGACGGAGCAGAACTTGAAGGGGAAGATATCCCAGAGCCAAGTTCTTACATTAAGTCCAAGCAGAAAGCTGTGGGAGAGTTCGATGCAGAACATATTTACAGATACATCTATCTGTACTTGAAAGAAAAAGGATGCGACAAACTGGTGAGCAAGCATCTGGTGGAGCAGTACGCAATGAGCGTGTCCCGACTGATGCAGTGTGAGGAGGCAATCTCAGAATACGGATTCCTTTCCAAGCATCCGACCACAGGAGCTGCCTGTGCAAGTCCATTTGTCGCTATGGCTCAGAACTACCAGAAACAGGTAAACACAATATGGTATCAGATTTTCCAAGTGGTAAGGGAGAACTGCTCGAAGGATTATAACCCTGATGAGTCCGACCCGATGGAACTTCTGCTACGAAGCAGGGGATAAGGAGATAAACATGATAGAAAAAGTAAATCCGATGCACCCAGACAAGGTTGCAGACCGAATAGCCGGTGCAATCGTTGATCTGGCATACGCATCTGAAGATAATCCCAAGATTGCTGCCGAGGTCTTAATTGGACATGGCGTGTGCCATGCGATTATAGAAACTTCAGCACACATTGATGAAAAAGAAATAGAAAAAGCAGTACACCGTATTGCCGGAAATGTTCAGACAGACATTGTTATGGTTCCACAGGACATTCATCTGTCTGAGAATCAGAAAGGCAATGTGAGATGCGGGGATAATGGCATCTTTAAGGGAATGCCACTTACTGGAGAACAGAAAGATCTTTCACAGATTGCAAGGGACATTTACAGAAAATACCCGACAGACGGAAAGTACATCCTTGATGGAGTAAGACTCATCATCTGCCAGAGCAATGCAGACAAAGAGGAACTGGAGAATCATTACCCAGGGGCAGAGGTCAATCCGCTTGGTGCCTGGGCAGGTGGTACAGATGTAGATACGGGAGCAACCAACAGAAAACTTGGCTCTGATATGGCTGATTCTGTTACTGGCGGAGGACTGCACGGTAAGGATTTATCCAAGGCAGATGTATCCGTAAATATCTATTCCTTCCTTAAGGCACAGGAAACAGGAATGCCAGTCACACTCTGCTGTGCAATCGGTGATGAGATGGTGGATGGAAAGCCTTATGCAGAAATCGTGCAGATGGCAAGAGAGTATATCCAGTCAGTTGGCGGATTTGAGAAATTTGCAGAATGGGGGTTATTCTAATGGCGAAGCATACAACAGAAATGAAAATGGTACAGACTTCCAAACTGATACCATATGTAAATAATGCCCGTACCCATTCGCAGGAACAGGTAAATAAGCTGCGAGGTTCCCTTCGTGAGTTTGGGTTTATCAATCCTGTTATTATCGATGCTGACTATAATGTCATTGCCGGACACGGAAGGCTTATGGCTGCAAAGGAAGAAGGTATTGAGGAAGTTCCGTGTGTGTTCGTGGATTATCTGACGGAGGCACAGAAGAAAGCATATATCCTTGCCGACAACCGATATGCACAGGATGCCGGATGGGACGAGGAAATGTTAAGGGTTGAGATTGAAGCCCTGGAGGGAATGGACTTTGATGTGTCATTCACAGGCTTTGATGAACAGGAGATTGCAGATCTTCTTGCAGGAGATGCTGATGATGCAAAAGAGGATGATTTTGATGTTGAGGAAGAATTACAGAAACCGTGCTTTTCTAAGACAGGAGATATATGGCATATCGGAAGACACAAAGTCATCTGTGGTGATTCCACACAGGAAGATACCTATACACAGCTTTTCGAGGATAAGAAGTGTAATCTTGTCTGCACGGATCCACCATACTTTGTAGCACTTGAGAATGCATCCGGCAAGATTGCCAATGATGACTTAAACGATAAGGACGGATATGAATTCCTTATGAAAGCCTTTACCAATTTCCATAATGTTATGGCTATTGATGCATCCATCTATGTATTCTATGCGACCATGAAGGCTCGTGTATTTTATGATGCATATGAAGATGCAGGTTTTAAGGTCGGTGCAGGTCTTATATGGAAAAAGCCAAGGGCACCGCTTATGAGGACTGACTGGAAGTTCAACATGGAGCCAATCATCTGGGGGTGGAGAAAAGATGGAAAGCACAAATGGTATGGTGACCAGAAACAGAAATCTGTATTTGAATTTGATGGTATTAAGAATTCAAAGGAAGATGGATTCGGGCATCCATCCAGCAAGCCGGTTCCGCTGATTGCATATCTTATCAAGCAGTGTACACAGGCAAACGGCATCGTCCTTGACGGATTCTTAGGCTCTGCATCCACGCTTATGGCCTGTGAGCAGCTTGACCGTATCTGTTATGGTGTGGAACTTGAACCGAAATTTGTGGATGTGGCGGTAAAGAGATACCTCGAATATAAGAATGATGACAGCACGGATGTGTATGTCATCCGTAATGGTGAGAAGATCAGTTACGAAGATGCAGTGGCAGGAATGGAGGATGCCGATGGAACAACAGAATAAAATGACGTTAACCCTCGGCAGTCTTTTTGACGGTTCCGGGGGTTTTCCATTGGGTGGAGTCATTGCAGGAATCACACCGAAGTGGGCAGCAGAGATTGAACCGTTTCCCATAAGGGTCACATCAGTCCGTTTTCCCAATATGACACACCTTGGAAATATAAGTGAGGTCAGTGGGGCAGAGATTGAGCCAGTTGATATCATCACATTTGGAAGTCCCTGTCAGGACATGAGCGTGGCAGGGAAAAGAGAAGGCTTGGGCGGTAACCGTTCAGGTCTTTTTTATGAGGCAATCAGAATCATAAAGGAAATGAGGGAGGCTACCAATGGAAAATATCCAAGATACATCGTCTGGGAAAATGTTCCCGGAGCATTCTCGTCAAACAAGGGCGAGGACTTCCGGGCAGTCCTTAATGAAATCTGCAAAGTCAAAGAAGAATGTGTGTCTGTACCTAAACCTGCAAAATGGGAAAATGCAGGACGCATCATGGGAGAAGGCTTCAGTATTGCATGGAGACTCCTTGATGCTCAGTATTGGGGTGTTCCCCAGAGAAGACAACGTATCTACCTTGTCGCAGATTTTGATGGAGGGGGTGCCGGAAAAATATTATTTGAGTCAGAAGGCTTGTCTGGGTATTCTGCGCAGGGCTTCAAGTCGTGGCAAGACGCTGCCAACGGTATTACAGAAAGCATTGGAGAAACAGGCTCAGACAGCTTAATGTTTGAAAACCACTCACAGGATACAAGATACCGGGGACCACTTGCTGTGGCACAGACGGTTTCATCTACTTATGGAACAGGTGGAAATAATCAGCCGTTTGTATTACAGACACCAAAAACTCTGAAAATCAGATGTGGCTGTGAGGGCGGTGGCAAGGGTGCACTGATACAGGATGACCTGTCAGCAACACTTGGAACAAATAATGATCAGACATTATTCCAGCCGAGGGCATTCGGTGTGTGTGCAAAGAACAGCAACTCCATGAAATCAGATAATCCGAACAGCGGTTTTTATGAAGCAGAGACATCAAGAACCCTTGATGCGAATGGTGGAAATCCTACCTGTAACCAGGGCGGTATTGCTGTGCTTGAAGGCAATGGCAGCAGACCTTCCCATAAAGGGGACGGATATAAGGAATCCGATATCATGTACGCTTTAAATGCAACGGAGCAACACGCAGTAGCATTTGCAGATGTTCATGCCACACTTTCTGCAAATGATGGCCCCAAGGGTCCATCCAGTCAGATGATGAAGAACCCGGAAGAGAACTTTGTTGGAGAACCATCCTATGGCATTGGCAGACCTGCAATGAACCAGGGTTACAACGCTACTTTCAGTTTCCAGATTGAAGAGGAAGTAGAACCAACACTTGTTGCAGCCGGAGCAAGCGGTGTGGCTCATCCGAGATTTTCTTCATCCAAGGCATCGTTCTTTACCGAGGCAAATGAAGAATGTGCCAATACCTTAGTTGCTACGGATTATAAGGATCCTCCAATTGTAAATGACGGAGAGAATACTGATTATATAGTACGAAGACTGACACCTACGGAATGTGCAAGACTGCAGGGATTCCCGGACTGGTGGTGTGACGGACTTGCTATTGCAGAACCAACCGATGAGGATATTGTCAAGTGGAGAGAAATCTTTCATATCCATGCCAGGGCAATGGGAAAGACCACAAAGCCAAAGACGGACAACCAGATCAGAAAGTGGTTACAGAATCCAAGGTCTGATTCTGCTGAATATAAAATGTGGGGAAACGGAGTGGCATTACCGAATGTTTATTTTGTTCTGTCTGGCATTATGTACTATGCACAAGAATCTGCCACATAAAGGCAGTATATTTGTACCCCTGTGAATGCACATAATCGTTGCTTTTACAGGGGTTTAGAGTGATATATGTACATACCAAGAGAAAAGGAGGTACATAGCATGGTACTACATTTTAATGTGAAAGGCGAAAGCCGGAAGGCAATGGTCACAGCCATTGAAAAAGAAATAGGCGGGAAGGCAAGATACCTTGGAGCTCCATCCTGCGCATACGAGATTGGAAACTACACGGTAGGCAGAAACGGGGAACTTGAATTCGGAGATTTCGATGACATTGATGAGGTTGCACCAATCGTTGATGCCTGCGTTATGGCAACAGGAATCACCCCGGCAGAATGGGAAGAAAACAAAGATGCCGAAGAAGCAGAAACGGAAGGTGCGATGGAACTTACAGTCACAATCCCATTTACAAAGGTAAATGTGGCAAATCTTACAAGCCTGCTTGAAGCAAAAGGAAGTCTTATAAAGGATGCCCTTGGGATTACAGACCTGCGGTTTGAGATGAATGAGGATTCCGTTTCATTCCCTTGGTTTTCAAAGGTCGAGCCGGAAGAGGCTATGACCTACACAAAATTTATTACAGCAATCTGCGAAATGACCATGAAGCAGAAACGAATTACTGCCAAGCCAAAGGAAAACGAAAATGAGAAATATGCATTCCGATGCTTTCTCCTCCGACTTGGATTTATCGGGGATGAGTACAAAGCCGACAGAAAGCTGCTGCTTTCCAAGCTGAACGGCTCATCAGCATTTAAGTGTGGAGCCAAGAAAGGGGGCGAGCAGTAATGTTCTTTCCATCAAGAGATATTGTAGAAAAAGTAAAGAAAGAATATCCATCGGGTACAAGGGTTGAACTTGTATCCATGAATGACCCATACCGTGATATGCCGACAGGCACAAGGGGAACCGTTGACTGTGTGGACGATACAGGCACGATTCATGTGGCATGGGATAATGGATGCCATCTCGGAGTTGTCTATGGCGAGGACTCATGTAGAAAGCTGCATACCATAAAGACCATCTGCCACGGGAAGGAAGAAACATGGGACTGTAAAGAAGATGCAGTTGCATTTTTCCTACAGGCGGTTGCAGGAAGTGAAGGTGCAGAGTGTGAGAGATACACAAAGATACTGACAGATCTTGCGATGGGCATGGGCATATGTACAGATGGTGAGTAGAGTTCTGGAAAGATACACAATAACTGGTGTGTATCTTTGTCCGGTAGCCTATGATGTATCCACAGATTATATCATCGGACATTTTCCATTGCCACTTCCGGCACCAAGCACGGAGTCAGAGTATGAACTCTATAGGAAAGTGTCACAAATGAGTGAAGAGGAATTGGTTGGGTTGTTTAAAAGATTGAAGGAAGAGAAGGCAAACTTAGAAGATACTACGGCATAATATACACAATAATCCCTCTGAAAATCTGGTACATGATCGTATTCCAATAAGTGTGAAAGTACGGTAATGTACACATACCGAAAGGGAAAACAGAAAAAAACAGGAGGGCATCAGCCATGAAGAAAATTGAGATTTTAGAGAAAGCAGCAGAAAACAGAACAAGCTACAAGGACATCAATGTGAATTCAACCTTTGGAGCAGCATACTTTTACAGCGAGGAGGCAGGAAACGAACTCATCAATTTTGCCGAGGCCATTTGGGATTACGATATTGACGAGATTATCGAAAACTGCCAAAGATTCGGAATTACAGAATTCACGATTTCAAGCACCTTTTCAAGCCTCATCCTTACGATTGCAGAATTTGAAAAGAAAGGATGCAAATTGCAGGGACTGGTTGAGATAAACAGCAGGCATGACGATTGGAAAGCTTGCTTTGAAGGAAAGCCAAGCGTAAAAGAAAGAATTCCGGCATTCAAATTAAGCCTTTAAGAACCATAACATGGGAGTTCACAGGGACTCCTTTGTTATGTTGATATACACAATAATCTCTCTGAATATCTGGTACATAATCGTATTCCAATAAGTGTGGAAGTACGGTAATGTACACATACCGAAAGGGAAAACAGAGAAAACGGAGGATACGAGCATGACAAGATATGAAAAGGATGTAAAAGAAATACAGGAAGGGAACGAAATCGAGGTTCTCAAAAGAAGGAAGGCAGAACTTGAGGAACTTTATAAGAAAGGCAGATGCGAAAAGAACGGATTCAGAAGACAGTGCATTGCACAGGAGTATGAGAGAAGATTGGCTGAATATGAAAAACTGGATGCCATGATTTGAATTTAAACATAAAGCATTTAAGGGGAACCCACCGGGGTTCCTTTTTTCGTGGAGGTGATCATGTGAGAAAACTGAAAAAATATAAAACGACTAGATTCATGGCAGAGGATTCTCACTATGATAAGTCTGAGGCAGATTTTGCTGTGAATTTTATAGAGAATCTGTGCCACACCAAAGGTACATGGGCTAGGAAGAAGTTCTTGCTGATGGACTGGCAGGAACAGATTATAAGGGATGTATTTGGAACGATAAAGCAGAATGGCTATAGGCAGTTTAACATGGCATATGTGGAAATCCCAAAGAAGAATGGCAAGAGTGAATTGGCGGCTGCCGTGGCATTGTTACTATTATGCGAAGGGGAACAGCGTGGGGAGATATACTCCTGTGCAGCGGATAAGAATCAGGCCAAAATCGTATTTGATGTAGCTGCCGATATGGTGCGTTTTTCAAAACCACTCAGCAAGCGAATCAAAATATATGAGTCACAGAAGAAGCTGGAGTACATTCCGACAAAGAGTACTTATCAAGTGCTGTCAGCTGATGTTTCTAACAAACATGGCTTCAATACACACGGTGTTATCTTTGACGAATTGCACACACAGCCGAACCGTAAATTATATGATGTTATGGTTCAAGGGTCAGGTGATGCAAGAATGCAGCCACTGTATTTCCTTATAACTACTGCCGGAAATAATACAGAAAGCATATGTTATGAAGTGCATCAGAAGGCTTTGGATATTATGGAAGGTCGAAAGCATGACAGCACATTTTATCCTGTGATATTCGGTGCAGGAGTTGATGAGGATTGGACAGACCCAGAAGTTTGGAAGAAAGCCAATCCGTCACTTGGGGAAACAATCGGAATCGATAAGGTCGAAGCTGCCTGTGAATCAGCAAGGCAGAATCCGGGAGAGGAGAATGCATTCCGCCAGTTAAGGCTGAATCAATGGGTAAAGCAGAGTATCCGATGGATGCCAATGGAGAAATGGGATGCCTGTGCATTCCCTGTTAACGAGGATGACCTTGAGGGACGTGTATGTTATGGAGGACTTGACCTTTCAAGCACCACCGACCTTACTTCGTTCTGCCTTGTGTTCCCGCCGGAAGATGAAGAAGGAAAATATTATGTACTTCCTTACTTCTGGCTCCCAGAAGAAACGCTCGACCTGCGTGTACGAAGAGATCATGTAAATTATGATATCTGGGAAAAGCAGGGATATATACAGACCACGGAAGGCAATGTAGTCCATTATGGATTTATAGAAAAATTCATAGAACATCTGGGTGAGCGGTTCAATATCCGTGAGATTGCATTCGATAGGTGGGGAGCAGTACAGATGGTACAGAACCTTGAAGGAATGGGATTTAATGTTGTGGCTATGGGACAGGGATTTGCATCCATGTCACCGCCTACCAAGGAACTCATGAAACTGGTGCTTGAACAGAGGATAGCCCACGGAGGGCATCCAGTCCTTCGGTGGAACATGGATAACATATACATCCGTACAGACCCTGCCGGAAACATTAAGGCAGATAAGTCAAAATCAACAGAAAAGATAGATGGAGCCATAGCCTGTATTATGGCGTTAGATAGAGCAATCCGTTGTGGTAATGAATCAATGGAATCTGTTTACGATAAAAGGGGATTATTGATTTTTTAGTGACTTGTGAGTTGAATTTGATATAATTAATAATAAATTCAATTTGCGAGGAGAAAAAATATGACGATAGATATGAAATATTTTAATGTTTATTATTTTTGTCAGTTGGCAAATGAGAGCATGGGAAAATTTGAATATATTCGAACTAATGCTGAATTTAGGGAAAATTTATTTATTGATGAGATTAAGGATTTCCCTAAGATATCTGTATTAAGAGAATATTGTAGTTGGTTGATAGACAGGGTGTTTTATGAACAAGCAAAATATATTAGCCAATATGGTGAGGTCGTAGATTTTAACCCGATCAGTTGGATAATACAAGCAGCAAAAAAATATTATGAAATAACAGTTGAATACAAGATCTGTGATAAAGAGGAAGATTTTGAGGACAATTTTACGAATTTTGTTGACTATCTTGGAGATGAATATGATGATTTATATTGGAATATTATTGAAAGAATAGCAACTGAGGTTGAATATATTCTGTTCCAGAATAGAGAATTTCTTCTTAGATTTAATCAAGAAATTGCAGTTTCTTTTGAAGAAAATAATGTAAAAAGGGCGTATATGCCAGAATGGGTAAAACGAGCTATTTTATTTAGAGATAAAGGGCGTTGTGTTTTTTGTAAAAAAGATTTAACAGGTTTATATACATTATTGGATGATGGGGATAAGCAATTTGATCATATAGTTTCACTAGATGAAGGTGGAATCAATGATGTTTGTAATATTCAACTTACTTGTCAGGATTGTAACTTAAAAAAATTAAATTCAAGTAGTACAAGTTCATTATATCAAAGTGCTTATTAGTGTTTATCTAGCACCTGCCCTATAAGCAGGTGCTTTTTTGAAAGGATGATTAATATGGGAATTCTTAGTGGATTATTGAAATCGAGGGATGCACCAAAGAACAGAACTGCAGGCAGTGCCTACAGTTTTTTTATTGGACAGAGTGCAGCCGGGAAAAGGGTAAATGAGCGAAGTGCCATGCAGACATCGGCAGTTTATGCCTGTGTGCGTGTTATTTCAGAATCTGTGGCAAGCCTGCCACTTCATGTTTACAGATACAACAAGAATGGTGGAAAGGAAAAGGCGTTAGACCATCCTTTATATCATCTGCTGCATGATGAACCGAACCCGGAAATGACAGCCTATTCATTCTTTGAGGTTGCTCTGACACATCTGCTGTTATGGGGAAACTCGTATAGCCAGATTATCAGAAATGGAAAGGGAGAAGTCCTTGGGCTGTATCCACTCATGCCAGACAGAATGAATGTGGACAGGGATGATAAAGGAAATATTTATTATGAATATTCAGTAAGTTCTGATGATGCACCTACCAATAAAGCAGGAACTGTAAGGCTAAAGCCAGAAGATGTTCTTCATGTTCCGGGGCTTTCCTTTGATGGTCTTGTAGGATATTCACCTATTGCGATGGCAAAAAATGCCATAGGTCTGGGAATTGCAGCCGAGGAGTATGGCAGTAAATTCTATGCAAACGGGGCTGCACCAAGCGGTGTGCTTGAACATCCGGGAACATTAAAAGACCCTTCGAAGGTAAGGGAAAGCTGGACACAGACATTTGGCGGTTCATCCAATTCCAACAAGGTGGCAGTTCTGGAAGAGGGAATGAAGTATACACCGATTTCCATAAATCCGTCTGAGGCACAGTTCCTTGAAACAAGGAATTTTCAGATATCAGAGATTGCAAGGATATACAGAGTTCCGGCTCACATGATTGGACAGCTTGATAAAGCAACCTTTTCCAATATTGAACAGCAGTCTTTGGAGTTTGTTGTGTATACACTCCGCCCTTGGATTACAAGACTGGAGCAGGCAATGGTACGCAGACTTTTGTCGGAAGAGGAGAAGAAAGACTATTTTATTAAGTTTAATGTGGATGGTCTCCTTCGTGGAGATTATCAGAGCAGAATGAATGGGTATGCAACAGCAAGGCAGAATGGCTGGATGTCTGCAAATGATATCCGGGAACTGGAGAACCTTGACAGGATACCCGCTGAACTTGGTGGGGATTTATACCTCATCAATGGAAATATGACAAAACTTGAAGATGCAGGAATTTTTGCAGATTCAGCACAAAAAGAAGAGGAGGATTCCGATGAAGAACAAGAAGTTCTGGAACTGGAAGAGCAGGAAAACGCTCAACCGGGAAACAAACGAGGAAATCGTAGAAAGAGTTCTCAGCCTTAACGGAACCATCGCAGAGGAGTCGTGGTTTGACGATGATGTCACTCCACAGCTTTTTAAGGATGAATTAAATGCCGGAAGTGGTGATATCACTGTATGGATCAATTCACCGGGAGGTGACTGTGTGGCGGCGGCTCAAATCTACAATATGCTCGCAGATTACAAGGGGAATGTCACAGTAAAGATTGACGGTATTGCAGCTTCGGCAGCATCCGTGATTGCAATGGCAGGTGACAATGTACTTATGTCCCCGGTTTCAATGATGATGATCCACAACCCTGCGACAGTAGCATTCGGGGACCATACCGAGATGGCAAAAGCCATCGAAATGCTCGAAGGGGTTAAGGACTCTATCATAAATGCCTATTCCTTAAAGACGGGAATGTCGAGGGCAAAGTTATCAAGGCTTATGGATGCTGAAACATGGATGGATGCAACCAAGGCGGTGGAACTTGGATTTGCTGATGATATCATCACAAAAAATGAGTTCCCTAAAAAAGAAGATGATGAGCCGGATGAAGATGGCGATTCTGATAAAGAAAGCACCGAAGAGGATGAGAAAAAGAAATCATCCAATTCAGTGCTTTTTTCACGCAAAGCTGTAAACAATGCACTTCTTAATAAGCTGGAAGAGCATTACAGAAAGCCAAGCGTGGATGTTGCAGGGCAGGCAAAAATCCCCGCCACGAATGTAACTGACGGTGTATCTGCCAAAGAAATCAGAGACCGTCTGGATCTTATCAAAAAGTATATTTAAGGAGGACTGCGATTATGACAGTACAGGAATTAGTTGACAAGAGAGCCAAGGCATGGGAGATGGCTAAGGAATTTGTAAATACCCATGAGGATAAGAATGGCAATTTATCTGCTGAGGATGCTGCGACATACAGCAGAATGGAGGCTGATATCGAGGAACTTACCAATTCCATCGACAGACAGCAGAGAGCCGAGAGAAGGGAGCAGGAACTTTCCAAGCCTGTGAATTCCCCTATTACAGGAAAGCCTTATAAGGATGGGCCACAGGGCAAGGTAAAGACAGGCCGTGCATCTGATGAGTATAAGAAGGCTATGTTAAATGCAATCCGCAGCAACTTCAGACAGGTTTCCAATGTATTACAGGAAGGTGTGGATGCAGATGGTGGTTATCTTGTGCCAGAAGAGTATGACCACAGACTGATTGATGTTCTTACAGAGGAGAATATCATGAGAGAAATTGCGACCAAAATTACTACTTCCGGGGAGCATAAGATTAACATCGCAGCTACAAAACCGGCTGCAGCATGGATTGAGGAAGGAGCAGCTCTTTCATTTGGAAATGCTACATTTGACCAGATGATTCTGGATGCATATAAGCTTCATGTTGCTATCAAGATCACAGAGGAACTTCTGTATGATTCTGCTTTCCCTCTTGAGAACTACATTATCACAGAGTTTGGTAAGGCGCTCGGAAATGCAGAAGAGGATGCATTCCTTAATGGAGATGGCAAGGGCAAGCCTACAGGTATTTTCAATGCAACAGATGGTGGACATCTTGCAGGAACACTTACGGCAGCACTTAAGTCTGATGACCTCTTTGACCTTGTTTATGCTTTGAAGAGACCTTACCGTAAGAATGCATCCTTTATTATGAACGATGCTACATTAGCACAGCTTCGTAAGTTAAAGGATAACAACGGGGCATACATCTGGCAGCCATCATACCAGGCAGGAGAGCCGGACAGAGTTCTTGGCTACCAGGTACGAACATCTGCTTATGCACCTGCAGATGCGATTTCCTTCGGTGATTATAAGTATTACAACATCGGTGACCGTGGAACCCGTTCCTTCAAGCAGCTCAATGAACTCTTTGCAGGAAACGGCATGATCGGTATGGTGGCTAAGGAGCGTGTGGATGGTAAGTTAGTACTTCCAGAAGCAGTGCAGATTCTTAAGCTGAAGTCCGATGCACAGGCAGGAAAAGCCTAAGAGAACCAATGGGGCAGAGTGACAAACAGTTGCTCTGCCTTTAAAGATTTATGGAGGTGTAACAGAATGATTTCTCTTGATGAAATGAAAAATTATCTTCGGATTGATTTTGACGATGATGATACACTTCTTGAAAATCTGATTGTCTCATCAGAGCGTCTGTGTATGGACATTGCCAGAATAAAAAGCAAGGCTGTATTTGAGAAAAAGGAAAATGCAAAGATAGCAGTCATGTATGCGGTGGCATATCAGTATGAGCATCGTGAGGACTGCGACCATCATGCACTTGCCATGTCGCTCCGTTCCATGCTTTCTGGGATTAGAAAGGCGGGATTCTGATGGAAGTAGCACTTTTAAATGTACGGATAACATTTCAGAAGGATGAGGTCGTAACAGATGCTATCGGAAACCATAAAAACAGGTGGACAGACTATTATTCGTGTTATGCCACGGTAAGCGGTGAGAGTGGTTCGGAAAAAAGTGTGGTAGCCAATACGCTGTATGAATCAGACCTTGCTTTTACAGTCCGTTACTGTAAGATGCTCGCCTGTGCTGACAGCACAAAACTCCGTATTTTATTTAATGGGGAACTTTATGATATTACATTTATTGACCACATGAATTACAAGAATAAATGCTTGAAATTCAGATGCAGGAAAGTGAGGAGATAGCATGGCAAATGTACAGATTGATAATTTGGCATCCGAAGTCATGAAAGGACTTATGGAATATAAAGACCTTGTTACCTCGGATATGAAGGTGGCTGTGAGAAAAGCAGGACGATCAGTGAAAAAAGACATCCAGGCAAATGCTCCAAAGAAAACAGGTGCCTACTCGAAGAGTTGGAAGGTCAGTACAACAAAAGAGACTTCTGAATCTTTGGAACTTACAGTACATTCCCCAAAGAAATATCAGCTTGCACATCTGCTTGAGAAAGGTCATGCAAAAAGGGGCGGTGGAAGGACAAAGGCAGTCCCACATATCGCACCCGCTGAAGAAAGTGCTGTCAAACAACTGGAGTCTGATATTAAAAAGGCAATTGGAGGTTCATGATGGATGCATTAGTGAAAATCATAGAAGAAATGGGGATTCCCTTTGCATATGACCATTTTGCAGAGGGAGAAAGTCCCGACCCACCATTTTTGTGTTACCTGTTGCCGGGTAGTGATAACTTCGCAGCCGATGGCAAGGTTTATTACAAAATGAGTGAAGTAAGGATTGAACTGTACACAGATTTCAAGGATGTGTCCTTGGAAGAAAAAGTAACTGCCGTGCTTGATAACCACGGTATTTTTTATGAGCAGTCGGAGGTATGGATAGAGGAAGAAAAACTCTATGAGGTAGCCTTCGAGTTTGCCATGCCAGTATGAAGGAGGATATAAAGATGGCTAATAAAAAGAATAAAGTCAAGTTTAATATCTGCAATGTACATTACGCACCGATTACTGTTGCAGAGGAAGGCACGGTCAGTTTTGGAACTCCTGTACCGATGCCGGGTGCAGTATCCATCAGCATGGATCCGACAGGTGAGCCGGAATCATTCTATGCAGATGGTATTGAGTATTATGTAATCAACAACAATCAGGGATATGATGGTGACCTTGAACTTGCCATGATTCCTGAGTCATTCCGCACAGATATCTTAAAAGAGGAACAGGATGCCAATAAGGTCCTTGTCGAGAATGCAAATTCTGAAACAGGTAGCTTTGCACTTCTGTTTGAATTTGATGGAGATATCAGAAAAATCCGTCATGTGCTTTATAACTGTACGGCATCCCGTCCAACAATTGAGTCTAAGACCAATGAGGATGAGAAGGAAGTACAGACAGAGACACTTACCATAAAGGCAAGACCGATGGCAGACGGATATGTTAAGGCTAAGACAGGTGATGCCACTACTGATACAGTTTATAACAACTGGTACAAGAGTGTATATCAGCCAATAGCGGCCGCTGAACAGCAGTCTGTAAAATCAGCCAAGGTTGTATCTTAAGGAGGAGCAGGATATGGGAATCAGAAAAGATATAGAGATTGACGGACAGAAGGTTGCATTCAAAGCGAGTGCAGCCATCCCACGAATCTACAGATTAAAGTTTCAGAGGGATATTTATAAAGATCTTGCCGTGCTTGAGAAAAGTATCGGTGATGGAAAGGAAGAGTCATCAAATCTGGATATGTTCTCACTTGAGATGTTTGAAAACATAGCTTTTATCATGGCCAAACACGCAGACCCATCCATCCCGGACACTCCAGAAGAGTGGCTTGATAATTTCAATACATTCTCTATTTACCAGGTTCTTCCACAGCTGATTGAACTTTGGGGACTGAATGTAAAAACGGATGTTGAATCTAAAAAAAAGTTCGCCCAACTGAGCGTGAAATGACAACCCCGTTGTTTTTGCTTCGCTGTGTGCAGTTAGGCTTATCGATGGCAGATCTTGATATGGTGTCGATAGGTCTTATCAATGATATGTATGCAGAGAGCAGAAACGATGACTGTAAATATGCAGAACTTGCAACGCAGGAAGATTTCGACAGATTTTAGTTTTCATGATAAAATTAATCATGGAGGTGGTTGCATGGATGAGAAAAAAAGTTCTGAATTAGAATGCTTGAATTCAGCTATAGATTTTGGAATGAGACATGGTACAGATGAAACCAAGAGAATATTGGAAATTCATGATTGTGAGGATATAGAGTGTGATGAACGTCCAGATTTTATAAGACGGAATGAAAAATACAATTGCCTATTGGGAATAGAACATTTTAGAGTTGATCATTTTGTAAAGAAGAAAAGGGGAAAAGTCCAGTCTACAGGTGTCATGAATAAAAAGGAAATTAGTGATGTATACAATACCCATAAGGAATCGGTATTGGCATCAGATGTAGTGCCGGGAGAAGCTATTGATGATCTTATGAAAACTGTTTCAAACCAAATAGAGCGGAAGAGCAAAGCAACCTACAAAAATTTTCTGACTTCATTTGAAAGCAGTTTGAGAAAACATCAAAATAGTGTCGATGTTTATAAAGAAAAACTTGAACAGATAAAGAATAGTGAAGATATTTCTATAACTTTTTTAATTGAGGTATACACAGATTTTAGCGAGTTATTCTTAAACAGATATAGCACGAAAAAGATGAATCTGGGTGGTCTTATGCCCTTTTTTAAAGATGTAGTAAATATGATAAGTAACATAAGCTGTGATCAAGTACATTATTACATTTTTTATTTAAAGAATTATAGCGGTAGCAAAGAAGAAGTTTATGCTTTTGATAATTCAGATTTAATGGATTCATTTAGAAAGCAGAATATTGATATCTACGAATATACGGGGATTGATATGTATGTTGAACCATTCAAATCAGTTGAAAATATAAAATTTCAAAATGACGGATTTGATAGAAATGATGATAAAATAACAATGAATTTTATGGCAGATTTTTCAGAAATGGATTTCAAAAATAGGATAGCTTTGATTTTTACATCTGCTAAGCAGGCACTTAAATTTAAAAAATTAAATGTAAAATATGCTTGCGATAAACATACAATGGAATTTGTTTATGTATATGGGGATCATGTATGTGGATGGCAGACGGCAAGAGGAGAACAGAATTTATATACACCGACAATCCGTCCAATGAGTCAAAGGATGTGTGAAAATAGATATAAACAGTTTGAAGAAAAATTCAAAAAATAAAAGTAAAATAATATTCCTTAGTTAAGGGCATCAACTTCGGTTGGTGCTTTTTTTGTACCCATTTTTAGGAGGAGGTGAGAATTCATGGCAAGCCGTATACAGGGAATTACCGTAGAAATCGGTGGTGATACAACTAAATTACAGAATGCCCTTAAAGGTGTGAATGGACAGATCAAGACTACCCAGTCGCAGTTGAAGGATGTTAACAAACTGCTGAAACTGGATCCGGGCAATACGGAACTTTTGGCACAGAAGCATAAACTGCTTGCCGAGGCTGTTGGCGAAACAAAAGAAAAACTGGCAACCTTAAAGACGGCAGCAGAACAGGCAAATACAGCACTTGCCAATGGAGAAATCTCACAAGAACAGTATGATGCCCTTCAAAGAGAAATAGTAGAGACAGAGCAGGATTTGAAGAACCTTGAAACACAGGCAAATCAGTCAGCTACGGCAGTCCAGAAGATAGCCACAGCCGGAGAAAAGTTAAAAACTACAGGAGATAACATTTCCTCTGCCGGACAGAAATTATTACCCGTTACAGCAGGGGTTACTGCTTTAGGAACTGCATCAGTTACTACGGCTGCCAATTTTGAATCTTCCATGTCACAGGTACAGGCAACAATGGGAATCACAAAAGATTCCATGTCTAAGGTAAATGGGCAGTCAGTAAATACAATGGATACACTTTCCAAACTGGCAAAGAAGATGGGTGCAGAAACTGCATTCTCCGCATCAGAGTGTGCCGAGGCTCTTAATTATCTGGCTCTTGCAGGATATGACACACAGCAGATGTGCGATACTCTGCCAACAGTACTTAATCTGGCAGCTGCGGGTGATATTCAGCTTGCATCTGCATCGGATATGGTAACGGATGCCATGTCAGCCCTTGGTATGGGAGTTGATGAGGCAGGAACGATGGTAGACCAGATGGCAAAGACAGCATCTACCACAAATACATCCGTGGCACAGTTAGGAGAAGGTATTCTTACCATTGGTGCAACAGCAAAATCCATTAAGGGTGGAACAGCAGAACTGAATACTGCTCTTGGTATCCTCGCCAATAATGGTATCAAAGGTGCAGAAGGTGGTACGCATCTTCGTAACATCATTCTATCATTGCAGAGTCCGACCGATGCAGCCGCCAAGCAGATGGAGGCATTAGGAATATCCGTATATGATTCGGAAGGAAACATGAGAAGTCTGAATGATATCCTTGGAGATTTGAACACTTCTATGGATGGCATGACATCAGCTGAAAAGTCAAATATCATCAGTACGATTTTCAACAAGACAGACCTTTCTTCCGTAAATGCTTTACTTGCCAATACGGGAAGTACATGGGATGACCTTCAACAGAAGATTACAGACAGCGGTGGGGCTGCACAGCAGATGGCAGATACACAGCTTGATAACCTACAGGGACAGATTACCATTCTAAAATCTGCCTTAGAGGGACTTGCCATTTCGTTTGGAGAACTGCTGATGCCTGCCATCAAGCAGATTGTTGGATGGGTTCAGAAGTTCGTTGATTTCCTAAACAGCCTTGATGAGGGAACAAAGAAAACTGTTGTCACCATAGCACTTCTGGCGGCGGCTCTCGGCCCTGTACTGATAGTCATTGGAAAAGTGATATCGGCAGTAGGTACGATCATGACAATTGTTCCAAAGATTGCCGGAGTTATCAATACAGTTAAGGGAGCATTTGCAGCACTTAATACGACAATGCTTGCAAATCCAATCGTTCTTATTATCGCAGCCATAGCAGCACTTGTGGCTGCTTTTATTTACCTCTGGAACAACTGTGACGGATTCCGTCAGTTCTGGATCGACCTTTGGGAGAATGTAAAACAGGTTGCTATTACAGTATGGAATGCAATCAAGGAGTTCTTCTCACAGGTGTGGGAGGCAATCAAGACGATTTTCTCTACAGTATTTGAAGTAATAAAAACCCTTGTGACAACTTATTTCAATCTGTACAAGACGATTATCGAGACTGTCATCAATGTGATAAAGACAGTTATCACAACAGTATGGGAGGCAATCAAAGGTGTGTTTACTACAGTCTTTGAAGTGATAAAGACCATAGTGACAACCTACTTTAATATATACAAGACCATCATCCAGACAGTACTGACGGTCATTCAGACTGTGATAACAACAGTATGGAATACCATAAAAACTGTGATTACCACGGTGCTTAATGCAATCAAAACAGTATTTTCTACGATATGGAATGCCATCAAGACCATAATTAGTGCAGTAATCAGTGGTATTAAGGGGCTGATTACAGGAGATTTTACTGCTGTAAAAAATTCCATTACCACGATAATGAACACGATCAAGAGCACGATATCGACCATCTGGAATACCATCAAATCCACGGTTTCCACAGTTCTTGGAGCAATCAAAAGTGCTGTAACATCTGTGTTCACTGGCATCGTGAATGCTGTTAAAGGTGCGATGGGAAATGTGTTAAATGCAGTAAAGACAGGATTTTCCAATGTGAAAAGCCATATCACGGGACTTGCTTCACAGGCATTTACATGGGGTAAAGACCTCATTATGGGAATTGTGAATGGCATAAAAAGCTGTATTGGTGCAGTAGGAGATGCCGTTAAGAGCGTGGCTGATAAGATCAAGTCATTCTTACATTTCTCTGTGCCGGATGAAGGACCACTTACGGATTATGAATCATGGATGCCTGACTTTATGGGAGGACTTGCAAAAGGAATCGAAAAGAGTAAAGGCATGGTGGCAAAGGCAATCGAAGGTGTGTCGCAGGATATGATAGTGAGTCCAAATGTAAGCGGAATGGAGACCGTTGCAGGAATGCAACCTTCTGAACAGTCATCTACAGGGATTGCAGGCATGATGTCAGCAGTCACATCTGCGATTAAAGACATGAAGGGGGATTCCGGGGATATTGTTATCCCTGTGTACCTTGGTGGAACGATGCTTGATGAAGTGATCGTATCGGCACAGCAGAGGGCAAATCTGAGAAGTGGAGGAAGATAAGGATGGCATTTATACAGTACTTAAAATTCGATGAAACGAATCTTCCTCTGCCGGATTCCTATGATCTTGATATTTCGGATGTGGAGGCAGATTCATCTGGGGAGACAGAAGCAGGAACAACACAGAGGGATGTGGTAAGGACAGGAGTTATTTCCATAGCAGTTTCTTTTTCTGTTTCCCCTAAGTGGTTAAAGCTACTGACGGCATATAGTAAAAGGTCAAAAATTGCTGTGAAGTATTTTGATACGGAAGAACTGAATCTGAAAGATGCAGAAATGTATATTACAGGATTTAAAGCAAAACTGGAAAAGGACACAAGTTACAAAGGATTGTGGACGGTGTCATTTACATTGAAAGAGTATTAGAGGAGTGGTTTTATGTACCCGGTTTCAAAAGAATATCAGAAAGCCATTAGTGAGTCATCACGTTCATTCTTTTGGACGGGGATGATTACCACTAAGGCAGGCAAAAAATATACATTTGGGAATAAGGACATTGTAAAGGGTTCCGGCTATATCAGCAGACAATGCTCCGGCTCGTCAGAGATTGAACTCGGATCTGTGTATGCAGCTGAACTTGGAATCTCTCTTTTTTCAGATATTGACAGATACAGTCTGGAAGATGCATCTATAACAGTTTCTTTTCATCTGAAGGTTGGTGATGCTTATGAGGAAGTTCCGATGGGGATTTTTTATATTGCAGAGGCAAACAGAAAGATAAAGACACTTGAGTTAAAGGCATATGATACAATGCTGAATCTGGATAAGAATTTCAACAAAGGTCTGTCGAGTGCATTCCCATATGATTTCTTATCTCTGCTTTCCAAAGCGTGTCATGTAGAACTGGCACAGACGAAAGAGGAGATAGAGGCACTTACAAATGGAACAGAACTGCTTGGTATATACCAGGAAAACGATATCGAGACATGGAGGGATTTTTTATATTATCTGGCACAGGCACTCGGATGTTTTTCTACCATAGACCGTGATGGAAAGCTGAGACTTATACAATATGGCATTACTGATAACAAGACGGTAGACAGCAGACACAGATTTTCAAGTACATTTTCAGATTTTGTGACAAGGTACACGGCAGTAAGTTCTACAAATAAAAAGACGGATATCGCAGAGTATTATTCGGTTAAGCCAGATGATGGTCTGACGATGAATCTGGGGGTAAATCCATTACTGCAGTTTGGCTTGGAAGAAAAGCGTAAGAGGATCATAAACAATATCCTGTCTGCCATTACTGTAGTAAATTATGTGCCGTTTGACTCGGACACCATTGGTGACCCGGCTCTTGATCTGGGGGATGTCATCAAATTTACGGGCGGTCATGCTGATGAAACAAAAAGGTCTGCCATCACATCCATTGAAACAAAGATAAACGGAAAGCAGACAATAAAGTGTGTTGGGAAGAATCCGAGACTTGCAAGTGCTAAGAGCAAGAATGACAAGAATATCGCAGGCCTTGAGAGTTCCATGAATGAGAACAAACTCAGCATATACACTTATGTGAATGCCTTAAAAATAGGGATTGGTACTGAGAAAACATCCATAATCAATATAGAATTTGCATCCGGGGATGAGACAAATGCAGAATTTCACGCAGAAGTCATACTGGACGTAAAATCCAATACCGTAAGCAGGAAGGTCGATGCAGAAACAACGATAGAGATTGGAGAAGAAAACAAAGTCATTTCAATCCCTGTCAACTGGACGGATGATGGAAAGACACTTCTAAAGGCATATTATGTGCTTGATGGGAAGGAAGTGGAGCAGTTCCATCCATCGGAGACATGGTTTAGCGGAAAGCATCTGCTGAATCTGTATTATCCGATTATAGAAATGAAAGCCAATGAACTTCATACCTTTGAGGTGCTGATAGAACTTACGAATGGAACAGCAACGATTGAATCACAAAATGCAATGGCAACCATATCAGGACAGGGACTTGGTGCACAGGAAAGATGGGATGGAAGGATTACGATTGATGAAGAAATCAAGATGGTTGAACTTTCTGGACTTCCTACAAATACGCTCCATGACAAGGTTGTGGCTGCATTTATTACACCGAAGAAAACAGGTATTACACAGCCTATGGATTCCATCAGAATGACAGGTCTTATGGTGCGGGAGTTTTATGATAATATTTTCTTCTTTGTACCGATTGTAAGGGATGTGATCGAAACTGCTGACAGGGATAAGATGGTGTACGAAAGAGCCTATGTGGAGGATGATAAGCAGTTCCGGCTCCAAAAGAGTTACTTCCTAAGTGGCGGTAATTATATCATCATGGACAGGGGAAGAGCCATCAGTCTTACGATTGATACAGAACCTTTCCAGGAACTTACGGATATTAAAATACAGACCTTTGAAACTGCACCATTTGTGAATAAACATAAGACAAAGGCTGGGGAACTGGCAACAAACCATTATACCAGACTTTCATCCGGGCAGATGGTACTTATCCAGGATTACAAAGAAAGGATAAAGGGAGTTGTGGAAGAACTGGATAAGGGAACGATGGCATCCTTTGACCTTGGATTTGATAAATTTGATGAAGTAATGACATTGGAGGTGCATAATGGCTGATTATGTTATGTTGGAAGATATATTTGAAACAACAGAAAATATGACTGTTTTGCGTGATAACAGTTATAACGATGATGGCACAGATACGGTAGCAGGTGTTGACTGGTTTAAGTTCCGGGAAACAACGGCTGCCAATTTTTATGTCAGCGGTAATACATGGATTGGCATAGGACAGAACTCCGAACAGCTTAAGATCAGCCGGAGGGATGCTGACCTTTATACGCTGAAAAGAGAGGAAGGAACTCTGCTTTCAAACTATAAATTCTTCCGTATCAGATGGGAGGGCTATAGCGTTCATGGAAATAACAATGCATCGACCAGACTTATTTGGGATGCGTTATTTTTTGATACAGGGGATATTGTCCTGTATTTTATTGAAGTTCCGACCTCTGCATCCAATATTGGGGAATGTGTTCTTTACACAAAATCAAAGAACATATCATTCTCGATTGCAAAGGGAAAGACTGTTACATTCCTTCATCAGGACGATGTTGGAAATGAGTATGAATTGTCTGATGAGCCGCCTGTATTTTTAGACCCATATAACCGCAGGTATCTGTTTAAGAATGAAGAGGGAGTGCTTTATACCATTGCAGATGATGTACTTGCTCCTCTTGAAGAAACGGAACTGACAGCAGAATTGTTTGAAATGCATGGTATCCCAGACCTGCCGGATGGGAATGTACTTCTGGGACTAAAAAATCCAACCATCCTTTACTGGCATGATTCCTATAACCGATTCCCAGATATGAAGATCAGTTACAAAGGAGTACCGAAACCACAGGTGATTTATTCAGAAAATGTTGATATGTCGGATGCGAGCATCCTTGGAATAGAAAAAGTTACCTGCGACTGTGATGAGAAGTGCCTGTTTGCTGTGTCCTTCGATAACGGAGAAACATGGCTCGGCTATGTAAATAATAACTGGGTAAAATTCACGGATGAATCATCTGGGATGTCCAAGGCAGCGATTGAGGCTGTCAGTTCTGATGCGTGGGCAGAAAAAGCAACAACGGGAATGATAAAGTACAGATTTGTCTTAAGCGGTGCAGATGGTTTTATCACAAATGTGATCACAGACTTTTTGAATACGGAGGAATAGTCATGTTAAAAGGAAAAAGCGTAATTGAACTTACGGATGTGCATACAGGTAAAAAAGAGGTGTATGAGGATACCAACCTTGTCACGGATGCAATCAATGCCATCCTTAATTCCAATATTTTAGGAATGCTCTATAACAACACATCTTTTGATGGGGAAACCGGAGAAAAATGGATGCTGCCAATCGTAAATAAACTTACAGGTGGTATTCTGCTGTATCAGGAACCTTTGGAAGAAAGGGTCGATAATCTGTATGCTCCGTTTTCTAATCCTTTGATTGGGTATGCATCAAGTGATGCAAATAATACAACGGATGTCGGAAGGGGCAGCAGAAATCTGACAGAAAGTAAGAGAATCGATGGCGGATATAAGTTTGTCTGGGATTTTGCTACTTCACAGGCAAATGGAACAATATCTGCAATAGCCCTTACGAATAGGATAGCCGGAATCGGACAGGAAAACGGCAACAATTATCTTGTCCGTATTGGTCAGTATGCATCACAGAATAATGCATATAGTGATGAAAGTTACAGACCAAATAAGAGAACTTACATCAAAGACGGATACAGGCTTGAGATGATTACAAGAAATAATTCAAAAACAGCTCTGCTTAAGAAGGTGCCGGAGGAATATCTTCATGCCGGACTTGTAGAGAACTTGATTTCACAGAAGGCTTTTGATGCTTCAGAAACTACGGAGATTGATTTAGGTCACTATCCGTACTGGATTCATAGAACCGGCTCTCCGTCAAAAGGAGAGTATGACTGTCCGAATGAGGATAATGCAAATATAAGGAGCCATATTTTTCATGGTACAGATGGCTGTTGGTATGGAATCGCAAGAAAGACTAATCAGAAGTATTCATACACATATCGTGATACAGAGCAGTTCGACCATGTCAGCTATGAATTCTATAT
Source organism: Clostridium sp. OM05-9 (assembly GCF_003481465.1). Taxonomy (NCBI): domain Bacteria; kingdom Bacillati; phylum Bacillota; class Clostridia; order Eubacteriales; family Clostridiaceae; genus Clostridium; species Clostridium sp. OM05-9. The sequence goes on along the minus strand of NZ_QULF01000006.1, from coordinate 252,770 downwards.
GGATAAGATTGAGAATGGCAAGTGTACATCGCAGAAGATTTCAGTGCCAAGTGGTGTGAGTGATTTTTACAGCATCGGCATGAGTGGAAAATGGCTGATGTGCGTGTCGAGTGATAGCAGCAAGCTGTATCGGTTGGATACCACAAATGTTGCAAATCTTGAGAGGGTTACGGATTATACCTACAACAATAGTAATGAGTATTCCTATGTGGTAGATGATGATATGGTAATCAACGGATGGTATTTTGAAGATGGAAAGCCTGTACAGAAAATTGGCTCTATAGGTTATCAGAGTTACTATGCATGGGGTGTTAACCAGATGGCAAGGTACAAGACCTATATGATAAAAGAATGGGTTTATAGTTACAACGGCTATAGGAATTATAAAGATCTGTATCTGTATACACCATATCTTGCAACCATCAATAATCTTGATACGCCTGTTATTAAGACGGCAGATAAGACCATGAAAATCACATATACATTGACGGAGACAAAAGAATAAAACAATTTTGGAATCAGGCAGTTATCCATTATGGGTAGCTGCTTTTTTCATACAAAAATTTATAAGGAGGACAAGACGATGAAGGAATTCTGGAACGCAGTACAGTTCGTATTCACGGCTGTAGGTGGATGGCTTGGTTACTTTTTGGGAGGATGTGATGGTTTGTTATACGCATTAATTGCATTTGTGGCCATTGATTATATCACAGGGGTCATGTGTGCAATCAATGACAAGGCATTATCGAGTGAGGTTGGATTTAAAGGCATCTGCCGAAAAGTTCTGATTTTTCTCTTAGTGGGAATTGCAAACATTCTTGATTTGAATGTAATCGGGACAGGCAGTGTGCTTAGAACAGCAGTGATCTTCTTCTATATTTCCAACGAGGGAGTAAGCCTTTTGGAAAACGCATCCCATCTGGGACTGCCTGTACCACAGAAGATTAAAGCAGTATTAGAACAGTTGCACGACCGTGCAGAAGATGATGAGACCGGGGAGGAGTAATCTTCCCCATTTTTTATGCAGAAACGGAGGATTTTATTATGAGTGAAAAGACAACTAACTTTATTAACACAATCGGAGTGCTTGCAAGAAATGAGTTCCTTTCAAGGGACAGATGGGTTCTTCCATCAGTATGCATTGCTCAGGCTGCACTTGAGTCTGGATGGAATCTTAATGCTAAGACTTTATTCGGAATAAAGGGTAAAGGTTTTACAGCGACAACAAGTGAGTACTATGATGGACATTATGTTCAGATTCAGGATTCATTTAGAAGTTATCCAAATGCTGCAAGTGCAGTAGTAGGATATTATGATTTTATCACAGGTACATCAAGATATGCCGGAGTGGTCAATAATGCAGACTATAGGGATGCAGTTGATAAGCTGATTCATACAACGGATGGTGCACCATATGCAACAAGTCCTACTTACATTAATAATGTAATTTCGATTATCGAACAGTATAATCTTACAAAATGGGATGTAAGGGACACAAAGCCTAATACATCAAATAGCACCTCAACATCACATAATGTGGGTGAGAGAGTGAATTACCATACGATCTATGCATCTTCTGATTCAGAGCAGGCATTATCACCTCTTTACAAGGAAGGAACTATTACAAGAATTGTAGCAGGAGCAAGAAATCCATATCTTCTGGATGACGGTACTGGTTGGATTAATGATGCCTGTATTGGAGAGAGCAATACACCTTCGGTATCAGAGGACATCAGCGTGGGAGACAAGGTTCGTGTGTTGAATAATGAAACATACACGGGTGGCAGTTTTAGAACCTATTATGATGAATATGATGTTATTGAGGTTAAAGGTGACCGTGTTGTTATCGGCATTGGTGATGTAGTAACTTGTGCCATTAACAAGTGCAATATTGAAAGAGTATAAGCGTCAGGCTCGGAGGGAGAAATCCTTCTGAGCCTTATTTTTTTTGCCTTGAAATAGGGAAATGGCTGTTTCCCTTACTACCTCATTTGAAGGTGATAATAACTTTTTTATATTTTTTTCCGCCCATTTTGCTGTTTTCTGTCCAAGGGATAGTGAAGGGAAAAGGATATATTTTCGGTCAATCAATAAAAAAATGCCCAGCGAATAGTGAAGGGTATACGACTTAACGATGAACCTATAAAAGTTATTCCCTTCAAATTCGGTGGAGGTGAAACAGCATGAACGATATACAGCGACAGCAGATAAAGGAACTCAGAGGCAAAGGGTACGGATACGGAAGAATCGCACAGATGCTTTCTTTAAGTGAAAATACCATAAAGACATATTGCAGAAGGCACGGACTTGGAGGAGTGGTGGCAAACCCTGCTACCATTGATGGAGAAGTGCATCATTGCCTTTGTTGTGGCAAAGAGGTAGTGCAGCCGGGAGGACGGAAAGAGAAGAAGTTCTGCTCCGATAAATGCAGAAATAAGTGGTGGAACAGTAATCTTGATAAGGTGAATCGTAAAGCCGATTATGAGTTTATATGTCCCCATTGTAAAAAGCCTTTTAGTGCATATGGGAATAAGAACAGAAAATATTGCAGTCATGCCTGCTATATCGAGGACAGATTCGGAGGTGCAGAATAATGAATGAATTAGCCAATGAAGCAAATAAGAAGGAACCAATAGTGCCTGTGTGTGAAAAATACACTCTTACAATCAAAGAGGCAGCAGCATATTTCAATATTGGAATTAAAAAGATGCGTAGATTGGCAGAAGAAAACACAGGAAAATTTTCTGTTTTTTGTGGAAATAAATTTCTGATTATTCGTCCGAAGTTTGAAAAATTTATCGATGATTCTTCTGAAATATAATCTGCTGAAAGTAGTTATTTATCTGCCAAAAGTAGTTGATAAATAAGTGATTCAGAGTGATATATGTTATACCTCAAAAGAGGAATTTTAGCTGAGAAAGGGGCAAAGAAAAATTGAGATCAAAAGTTGATGACAAGGACACCATGACGGTTCAAGAGGCAGTTACCTATTATAAATTGAGCCGTAGAAAATTTTATGAATTATTACATCAAGAAGGATTGGAATTTATAGCCTTTTATTATAATGGCAGGAGGCTGATTCTGAAAAAAGAGTTTGAAAGATATCTGAATGGGCACCCAGAAATACGAAGGAGGGAACGAGGATGGCAGGAAAATCAGGATTGCGAAGAGATTCAAAACACAGAGTACTCCGAAGGGGCGAATCAATAAGAGCAAATGGAAAGTATCAGTTTAAGTATCATATAGGCGGGAAACCACATTTTGTTTATAGCTGGAGATTAGAACCAACTGATCCGCTCCCGGTTGGTAAAAAGCCATGTCTTTCTCTGAGAGAACTAGAAAAACAGATAGGTTACGATCTTGATAATCGGTTGGATCCATTGGGAAAGAATATTACTGTAAATGAATTGGTGGAGAGATATCTTAAGACTAAGGTAGGAATGCGACCAAACACATTAGCCAATTACAATTTTGTGAGAAACATTCTTAAAAATGAGCCTTTTGGAAGTCAAAAGATATCGAAAATAAAGACATCTGATGCAAAGTTATTTCTGATAAAGATGCAGCAGGAAGATGGGAGAGGGCATAGCACGATAAAGACAGTGAGAGGAGTACTTCGTCCGGCATTTCAGATGGCTGTGGATGATGATGTTCTTATGAAAAATCCCTTCCAATTTGAATTAGCCGGAGTGGTAGTTAATGATGCTGTCACAAGGGAAGCAATTTCAAAAGACCAAATGCGAAAATTCTTGAAATTCATACATGATGATGTGGTTTATTGTAAATATTATGAAGTGATTTACATCCTTTTTCACACAGGTATGAGAATTTCGGAATTTTGTGGACTTACAATGAGGGATATTGATTTAGAGAAAAGAACCATCAATATTGATCATCAGCTGCAAAGAACTTCCAAAAGAGAGTATGTAATTGAGCCAACAAAAACCAATGCCGGAACAAGGGTTATTCCAATGACAAATGAAGTGACAGAAATGTTTCGAGCAATTATTGAGGATAGACTAGATTATAAGGTTGAGAAAGTGATAGATGGTTATACGGGATTTCTTTTTCTGGACAAAGATGGAATGCCACTTGTAGCCATGCATTGGGAACACAGATTCAATCATATGGTCAGCAGATACAATGAAATCTATAAGGTTCAGATGCCAAATATTACCCCTCATGTTTGCAGACATACATATTGTTCCAATATGGCAAAGTCCGGCATGAATCCTAAAACACTGCAGTATTTGATGGGACATTCGGATATAGCTGTGACGCTCAATGTCTACACCCATGTAGGACTTGAGGATGCTGAGAAGGAACTTCAGAAGATGCAGGGATTGGAAAATGCCAGAAAAGAGATGGGAATTTCGGATACGGATGATAAACCTTTGAAACAGAATATGTTCAAGGTGGTATGATAATATAATATATGATAAGGAAGAGATTTTGAGGACACTCAGGCTATACGGCTTGGGTGTCTTTTTGGCTGGTAAAAGAAGAACTTGGATGCTATAATAAAATTTAATCATTTAATATTTATTTTTGAAAGGTAAAGCATTGTAAAACAGAGAATTCATCCCGTATTGATATTATAGACTATTGTTAGCATCCGGGCGAGTTCTGGGTGCTTTTTGATTGGAGGGATAAAAGGCTATGATTAACCTTGGCACATTAAAAGAAATTAGTGATTTGAGAAGTATATGGCCACATGAAGCTTTGAACTTTACTCCTTGGGTGGCAGAGAATGTTGAATTGCTTGCAGATGCTGTTGGTCTTGATATTACGGTTGATGAGACAGAGTCCTCTGTTGGAGACTTTAATGTTGATATCTATGCATCTGAAACAGGAACAGATAGAAAGATTATCATTGAAAATCAACTAGAAGATACAGATCATGACCACCTTGGTAAATTAATTACTTATGCATCTGGTAAAGATGCAGATGTGGTTATATGGGTAGTGAAGCATGCAAGAGAGGAACATAAAGCAGCTGTTGAGTGGCTTAACAATCATACGGATGATAAGATTGGATTTTTCTTATGTGAAATAAAGCTTTTCCAGATAGGTGATTCTGATATTGCTCCATCATTTACAGTAGTTGAAAGACCAAATGATTGGACGAAGGAGATTAAGAAGACAACTGCTACAAATCCAACACAGCAGCAGAGGCTGGAATATTGGCAGGCGTTCAATGATTATGCCTTTCAGAACGCAGAATTTAACAAAGCATTTAATAAGAGAAAACCAACGACAGATCATTGGATGGATTTTAGTATTGGATCATCAGCTTGTCATATCGCAGTATCTCAAATCCAAAAAAGAAATGCGATTGATGTTGAATTGTACATAAATGATGATAAGGAACTTTTCAGAAATTTGCTTTTACATAAAGATGAGATTGAATCAGTGATGGGATTGGTGCTTGATTGGAGAGAACTGCCGGAAAGAAAGGCAAGTCGTATTATTATTGAAAAAGAAGTGACGTTTGATAATCGTGCCACATGGTCACAGCAGTTTGATTATATCATGGATGTCTGCATGAAGATGAAGAAGGCATTCAAGAAGTACTTATAAGAAGGTGGTATCAATGAACACGGTAGATATGATTATTTCTTCATCCACAAGTTTTTATAATGATTTAAAGAAAGACCCGTATGGACGATATCGTTCATGGGAGCATTGTTATTCAAATTTTTATCATGCTAGAGAAAAAAATAATATTGATGTAGATTACTTAAGTTTACAATTAGCTTTTTACTTGGCGAGTTGGGGAATGTATAGAGGTTCTTCGTTTCTTTTGCAGAAAGATTATAAGATACATGCGCCTGTTGTTGAAAAGTTGCTGAATAAAAAATATGACTCATTGATGGGGATAAATTGTTCAGAATTGAAGAACGAAGTGAATCAGAAAAAACTTATAGAATTGAATGCATTTATGAGTAAGTATTATGATGTTATTCGCAGGAATGTAAAAGAGAAAGATTTGAAGAATAACTTATCATATACTCTGATTACGAAAATTTTAATGGGAACTATGGGCTGTGTTCCGGCATATGACAGATATTTTATTGCTGGCATCAAGAATCAAAAGGTTGCTACAGGAAGTTACAATATTAAGTCTATTTTACAGCTTGCAGATTTTTATGAAAGAAATGAATCTCGTTTAGAACCTGTCAGAGAGAATATGAGAGTGTATGATTTACCATACCCACAGATGAAAATGATTGATATGGGGTTCTGGCAAATTGGGTTTGATTTGGATACTAACAAAGGAATAAATGTAGCACATTAGTAATGGTTTATTTTGTACACCCTTTTGTTAAATAATGCACACCCCCATCCGTAGTCTGAACCCCCTTAACTGACTACGATTTGACTACTACACAAGGCATTGAATTGCTCCGTTTTGCATTATTTTGCAAAAAGTGTAGTTTTAGAGAAGAAAAATACGATGCCCGGAAAAGTCGATAAACCCTTGCAAAATAGGGCAATACAGGGCATTTCAGAACAGGAGAATTTTATGATTAGAGTACTTTTCATCTGCCACGGCAACATCTGCCGTTCCCCCATGGCAGAATTCATATTAAAAGATATAGTAACAAAACGTGGTATTGCCGATCAGTTTGAGATCGCATCGGCAGCCACCAGCACAGAAGAGATTTGGAATGGTGTAGGGAATCCGGTGTATCCGCCGGCAAGAGGAGAACTTGCCAGACATGGGATAAGCTGCAAAGGCAAACGGGCGGTGCAGCTTACAGCCTCAGATTATGATCATTACGATTATCTGATCGGTATGGATTCTATGAATATGAGGAATATTGAACGAATGACCGGACACAGACGTGGGGATAAGATCTATAAGATGCTGGAGTTTGCCGGACGAGATGCAGATGTCAGAGATCCGTGGTATAGTAGAAATTTTCGGGAGACTTATGAAGATGTTGTAGAAGGCTGTCAGGCGTTTCTTGACTGGTTGACAATTAACAAGAAATTAAGTAATTGATTAACCCAAATTTCACTTGATTTCCGAATAATTAAGTTGGATGCGAACTTTCTTTTTGCTAAAGAACATGTTAATATATATAATAGCAAGTTCCTGTGGGAACAGAACATGTAAAATTAGGTAAGTATTCATTGTTGGGAGAAGATATTATTATGGCATTTGAATCATGGAGAGAGATTAACAGAATAAGGAAAAATCACCGCGACGCCATATATTTTTACGCGAATCTGCAAGAGCGGTTTTACACGATTGAGGAAAATGATATTCTGCCTGATGAGTTGAATCCGGATGATAAAAATTTACTAAAAGCATTTTGCGACTGCACATGTATAGAAGAAACAGAGAAGAATAAAATGTGCAATTTGTATAGACAGATTGAGCAGGGAACAAAAGAGCCGATCAAGATGGATGATTTGGAGACATGGGTGCATCTTGAGACCAGATCAGGGAAGAAAGCTCTGATGGCAGTCCTTTGTTACCTTGAGAAAGATGAAAAAGGATTGATTCGGGAGTATGTGGGCATGATACGGATCATGCGCAAACAGGAATTAGAGAATCGGGAGATTGTGACATCGTTTAGCAATGATAAGAATCCGGCATTCTTTCTCAAGAAGATTGCGCGTTTTCAGGCAGAGCATCCGGAGCGGGAGTATGCATATATTCAGTTTGATGTCCGTAGATTTAAGTATATCAATGAGAAGTATGGCAGTGATACAGGAGATAATATTCTTCGGTATATATATGACACGCTGGATGTGATGTGTGATAAGGAACATCTGCATTGTAGATTGTCAGCGGATGTATTCCAGATCGTGACCTATTATAATTCCAGAGAAGAAATCATGGAATTTATTGATAAACTTGATGAAAAAATTCGGAGATATGGTGATATCAAGTTAAGCATTACATATGGAGTGAATATCGTACCGGGCAGCTCAACGGCATATCGCAAGCATGGAGATGAAGCAGGACTTGCCCGTGCAGAGGGTAAGCGGACGATTTTGAATAAGGTTGTATTCTATGAGGATACGCTGATGAATCATGTGAAACAGACGGGAGCGATCGAGGAAGTTGAGGAGGAGGCTCTGAGACGGGAAGAATTTCAGGTTTATCTTCAGCCGAAGTACCAGTATGACAGAAGCCATGCGAAGATCGTCGGAGCAGAGGCGCTTGTGCGCTGGATTGATGCAAATGGAAAATGCAAGTCGCCGATGGAATTTATTCCGGTATTTGAGGCAAATGGATTTATATACAAATTAGACTGTTTCATGTGGGAGATGGTATGTAAAGTTATCAGAAGATGGCTGGATACCGGAAGGCAACCACTTCCAATCTCGGTGAATGTGTCGAGAACCTATCTTCAGAAAGAAGATGTTGCAGGATATATCAGGAATCTGATCGACCAATATCAGATTCCGATGGAGCTGTTCCAGTTAGAAATCACGGAGACAACGGAGAATGCAGAATCATTGTCTTATATCAATAGTTTGAAACAGGCGGGATTTACATTGTTAATGGATGATTTCGGATCAGGTTATTCTTCCCTTTGTATGTTGAAGAATACACCATTTGACGTATTGAAGATGGATCGGCAGTTTTTGGATGAATGTTTGGACAGTAAACAGGGTAAGACGATCATTTCTCATGTGATATCCATGTCAAATGATTTGGGCTTAAGTATTATAGCAGAAGGCGTAGAGAATCGAGGAACGGCAGATTTCCTTTATGATAATGGATGTAGCGTATCTCAGGGATTTTATTTTTCCAAGCCTGTTCCGATTCCGGAGTTTGAGCATATGCTGGATGAACAGCAGAGGTAGATATAAGGAACGGGAGGACAAAGTACTGTTGGAACTTATGGATGGAAGACCGGAGAATACGGAAGGAAGACTAGAGAAGGAGATTCGGGTATATGATTTTCTTGACCATCTTGGAATAGAATATAAGAGAGTCGACCATGAACCGGCATTTACGATGGAAGTATGTGAGGAGATTGATAAGATGTTGCAGGCGACAATCTGTAAGAATCTTTTCCTGTGCAATCGTCAGAAAACACAGTTTTATCTGTTGATGATGCCGGGAGACAAGCCGTTTAAAACGAAGGAAATCACTTCACAGATCGGGAGTGCAAGACTGTCATTCGCATCGGCTGAGGACATGGAGAAATATCTGGATATCGAACCGGGGGCTGTCAGTGTCATGGGACTGATGAATGATACGGAGCATCATGTACGGCTGCTGGTGGATGAAGACATATTAAAAGGCGAGTATCTTGGCTGCCACCCATGTGTGAATACATCCAGTCTGCGGATGCGCACGACAGATGTATTCGGATTGTATCTGGATGCGGTCGGACACGATATGACAAAAGTCGTCCTGACAGGTGAAGCATAGAGCAAAGAAAAAACCAGGCCATAAGTCATATACATTCAGGGAAATGTTGTTGACCATGTGTTTGGTTTTTGCTATGTTTAGACGAGAGATTTGAAAGGAAATAAAATATGAAAGAAAATATAAAGGGACAGCCGGGAAATAGAAAACCGGATGGCAGAAAAGTCCAGTCCCCAAATAAGAAACCTAACCCCGTGGCATACGAATATACAGACGAAGAATACCGGAGATTACTTGTAAAGAAGCAGACAGAGATGGAAAAGCTGCTTTCAGGATTTGCACCGGTCGATCCAATCGTGGGAATGGAAAATCCGTATTATTACAGGAACAAAGTATGTGCAGAATTCAGAAAACTGAAGAACGGTACGATCATCTCCGGCCGATATCAGGAGGGTACTCATAATGTCATAGAGACAAAAGGCTGCAAGATCGAAGATCAGCGGGCAGATGCGATCATTCAGGATATCACAGAGCTGTTCCGGTCATTTAAAATGATGATCTATAATGAAGACAGCGGATATGGACTGATTCGTCATGTGCTGATCCGGACAGCACATCAGACCGGACAGATCATGGTGATCATTGTGACGGCATCTCCGGTATTTCCGTCGAAGAAGAATTTTGCAAATGCACTTTTGAAGCTTCATCCGGAGATCACAACGATCGTTCAGAATATAAATACAAAGGATACGAATATGGTGTTAGGTGACCGAAATCAGGTCATCTATGGCAAAGGCTATATAGAAGATGTTCTCTGTGGCAAACGGTTTCGTCTGTCGCCGGGAAGCTTTTACCAGATCAATTCTGTTCAGACGGAGAAATTGTATAACAAGGCGATCAAATATGCGGATCTGAAAAAGAAAGAGACGGTGATAGATGCATACTGCGGAATCGGAACGATCGGTATTGTTGCAAGCGACCGGGCAAAACGAGTGATTGGTGTGGAACTGAATGCAGAAGCAATCCGTGATGCGAAGATTAACAGCCGGATGAACAAGATAGAAAATATCGAGTTCTATGCAAATGATGCAGGCAGGTTTATGGTAGAACTGGCAGACGCAGATGAGCATATTGATGTTGTGTTTATGGATCCGCCTCGTTCAGGAAGCACAGAAGAATTTCTTTCTTCTGTTGTGACTCTGTCTCCGCGTAAGGTAGTTTATATTTCCTGTGGACCGGATACCCTTGCGAGGGATCTGAAGTATCTGACCACACATGGCTATCAGGTGTTAAAGATCACACCATTTGATCTCTTCCCGTTTACTGAGCATACAGAGGTTGTTACGCTATTGACGAGAGACAGAGTTATTTTTAAGTAGGAGAGGAACGTTATTAAAGATGAAAGAAAAGATAAAATTATTATCCGGTGCACAACTGAAATATATAGCATTTGCTTCAATGTTGATCGATCATGTTAATAAAACATTTTTCATATATTTTAACAGTAAGGCTTTAATAGTTATGAGTGAACTGTTTGATATATTAGGCAGGATCGCATTTCCTATCTTTATTTCCCTGTTGGTGGAGGGATATTTTAAAACGAGAAATCGATGGAGATATTTGGGAACACTCCTGGTATTTGGAATTATATCAGAGGTTCCGTTTGATATGTGTACATCTAATGTATTTTTTGAACCAAACTGGAATAATATCATGTTTACGCTTGCACTGGTGTTGGCGATGATCTGGATTATTGATGCCCTGAAAAAGAAGATGCAGACACTGCCCAAGTTCTTGTGGTATCTTGTATCTTTTATAATTGTAGCAGTAACTTGTCTGATAGCCATGAATCTGAGTCTGGATTATGATTCCCATGCGGTGTTGATTGGTTATTTTCTGTATCTTTTTCATGACAGACCGATTATTGCTATTCCGTTTAATTTTGCATCGATGTATAAGGAACCATGGGCACTTCTGGGTTTTGGCCTGATGCTTACTTATAATGGAAAGCGTGGAAAGCAGAATAAGCTTGTGAACTATTTGTTTTATCCGGTGCATCTTCTGATATTGGGAATTCTGAGAATGTGTCTTGGAATTTGACAGTAATTTGACGGCAACCGGCTGATAATCATTGAATTTTATGCCCCAATGTAGTATAATCATCGTGCTATTTTGGGGCTTTTTTGCACCATTATACAGGTAAAGAACAAGAATACAGAGAAAAATTACCTTGTGGCATCAACTTTGAACGGCCATCTGACATAACGTAATATGGCTGAATGGTATGAGTTGTATGACCTTATAAATCAAGGTTTTAAGGAGGAATTATAACCATGAAGCTCGGCATAGTTGGACTTCCCAATGTTGGAAAAAGTACATTATTTAACTCTCTGACAAAAGCAGGTGCAGAATCAGCAAACTATCCATTTTGTACCATCGACCCAAATGTAGGTGTCGTTGCAGTACCGGATGAGAGGTTAGACAAGCTGACAGAGATGTATCACTCAGCAAAGACCACTCCTGCAGTTATTGAATTCGTAGATATCGCAGGACTCGTAAAGGGCGCATCCAAAGGCGAAGGTCTGGGAAACCAGTTCCTTGCAAATATCAGAGAGGTAGATGCGATCGTTCATGTTGTCAGATGCTTTGAAGATACAAATGTTATTCATGTAGATGGTTCGGTTGATCCGATCCGTGATATTGAAACGATTAATCTGGAGCTGATTTTTTCCGATATCGAAGTTCTGGATCGTAGAATAGCAAAGACGATACGAGGTGCAAGAAATGATAAGATGCTTGCAAAGGAGCTGGATTTCCAGCAGCGTATCAAAGCGCATTTGGAGGAAGGCAAGCTTGCAAAGACTCTTGAAGTAACAGATGAGGACGAACAGGGTTGGATCGAGGAATACAACCTTCTTACATGGAAACCGGTTATTTTCGCAGCAAATGTAAGCGAAGACGATGTAGCAGATGATGGAGCATCAAATGAGCATGTTCAGAAAGTAAAAGAATACGCAAAAGAATTTGATTCAGAAGTGTTTGTTGTCTGTGCACAGATCGAGCAGGAGCTGGCAGAACTGGATGACGAAGAAAAGAAAATGTTTTTGGAAGATCTTGGAGTAAAAGAATCCGGTCTTGATAAACTGATAAAGGCAAGCTATTCACTGCTTGGACTGATCAGTTATCTGACAGCCGGTGAGACAGAATCCAGAGCATGGACGATCAAGAAGGGAACAAAAGCGCCGGGAGCAGCCGGCAAGATCCATTCTGATTTTGAGCGTGGATTCATCAAGGCAGAGGTTGTAAGCTATAAAGATCTTATGGAATGTGGCAATATGGTAGCTGCCAAAGAAAAAGGTCTGGTAAGACAGGAAGGTAAAGAATATGTGGTAGAGGACGGAGATGTCATCCTCTTTAAGTTCAATGTATAAAACAGCTTCCTTTAGGAGATAACAAGAAAATGGAAACAATTTCAGAATATTTTAACAGTATTATCTTTCCGCATTTGGGAATCTTCCTGAAGCATGTAGGTGATCATATATCCATTGGCAGCTTTGAGATCCGGTTTTATGGTATCATCATTATGTGTGGATTTATCCTTGCCTACTTCCTTGTGACAAATGAAGCGAAACGAACAGGACAGGATCCGGAAATGTATCTGGACTTTATCCTGATCCTGATCATTCCGGTAATCTTAGGCGCAAGAATTTATTATATATTGTTCCGACTGGATCAGTATATAGTGGCGGGAAATGTAAAAGAAACCATCCTTGGTATGTTAAATATCAGAGGTGGCGGACTTGCAATCTATGGTGGTGTAATTGCTGGTATTATTACCGGATGCATCTTTGCGAAGAAGCGGAAGGTAAATGTGCTTCGGCTTGCCGACACAGCAACGTTTGGTCTGCTGATCGGACAGATCCTTGGACGCTGGGGCAATTTCTTCAACAGGGAGGCGTTTGGTGCGTATACAGATTCTGTATTTGCGATGGGAATCCCTCTTGATTATTACAGACATGAAGGAACACTAAACAGTCTGATCAACAGTGGAGTGATCTCAGATACTATGCTTGCAAATACACAGACACTTCATGGTATGGAATGTATAACAGTACATCCTACGTTCCTGTATGAGTCACTCTGGAATCTGATGTTGCTGATCTTTCTTCTTATATATAGAAAGCATCAGAAGTTTACAGGTGAATTCGCATTTATCTATGTAGCAGGCTATGGCCTTGGAAGATGTATCATTGAAGGACTTCGTACAGATTCCTTAATGATTGGCAATTCCGGTATCCGTGTATCACAGCTTCTTGGATTTGCATGCTTTTTAGTTGGTGCAGTTGTGCTCATCGTTGGCTATGTTCGCAGAGCAAAAGGGCAGTTGCAGACCATTGAAAATGAGTCTGTTCAAGCGCCTTCAGAGGATGAAAACAACTAGGCTCAATGCGGTAATTCATTGCGTGAAAAAAATATTTAAAAAAGTTGAAAAAAGTTGTTGACAGAAACAACGTCTTATGATAACATATCCATTGTTGTGAGGCAAATAAATCACAACAATGGAAAATGCGCGAGTGGCTCAGCGGTGGAGCACCTCCTTGCCAAGGAGGGGGTCGCGGGTTCGATCCCCGTCTCGCGCTCTTATTTTTTAGAAGTCTTAAGATTTAAGACTTCTTTTTTTATGGTTGATACTTTGAACCTCAATGAGCCACTGCCATTTATCAGAAAAACAGTAGCATAGACGACTGACTTTCGATGATCCGATGCTGGAACGCCGGGCACAACGAATTTATCGTGCCCGGCGTTCCATGCAGATCGGATCGGAATCGAAAGGAGGAGAGTCATGCGTGTTTTACGATAAATGGCAGTGGCTCATTTGGGCTCAAAGTCTTAATCATCTTAAGAATCCTAAAGAAGATTTAATAATTGTTTTATTGTAGTTTTCTCCGAAATATGATATTTTCCCATCATATAAAGCATTCCCAAAGATATAGATAGAAGAAAAGTAAGTAAAAATTACGCAAAAAATGAAAAAATGAGGTAATTATTTGTAAAATTTGCGGATTGAATAAAAAGAAAGGAATGCTATAATGAAACCGGTTTAATCTTATTCTGAAATTACCGGTTTATGAATAAGATAACAGGATTGCATTAAGTATTTGGTTAGTGGTTGCCGAATCACGGCAGAATGGAGTTTTAGATGAAAGACAAATTGAAGAAATTGTGTAGTACAGCTATATTCCAGTGTGTTGCGATTGCAATTGTGCTGGATATTATTTTGGAGATATTGGGAAGACACTCATTTATCAATACGATGAAATATATTGTGAATGAACCATTGGTGTTCCTGTATAACTGTTCCATTATCTTTTTTACTTTGACATTGGCACTGCTGATGCGTAAGAGAGTGTTTGGTTATGGTATTATTTCATTTGCATGGCTGCTTTGTGGTGTAACGAACTGTATTGTTTTAGGTTTTCGTATCACTCCGTTTTCAGCGATCGATATGCTGATGGCGAGAAATACGATCACCATCATTGATAAGTATTTCTCAGTATGGCAGGTTGTATTCATCGGTGTAGCGTTATTTATTGCACTGGCAGCGGTTATCATATTGTTCTTAAAGTCCCCGACAATCCAGGGAAATATTTACAGGATCCGTACAACGGTTCTGATCGTTGCATCTTTCTGTATGGTTATGCTATTTACAAAGATTGCATTAAATGCACAGGCAATCTCGGATAACTTTGCAAATCTGGCAACAGCATACGATAAATATGGTTTTGTATATTGCTTTTCAAACAGTGTAGTGGATGTCGGAATCAGTGAGCCGTCAGATTACAGTGAAGAAAAGATGCTTGAGATCAAGGATGAACTGGATACGGTGAAAGCTTCGGGAGCAAAATTTGCAAAGAGAAAGCCAAACGTAATTGTAGTTCAGTTGGAATCCTTCATGGATCCATCATATGTAAAAGAATTATCTTTTAATATGAATCCGATTCCGAATTTCACAAAATTAAAAGAAGAATGTTCGTCAGGTTTCCTTACGATGCCTGCAATCGGAGCGGGAACGGCAAATTCGGAATTTGAGGTGCTTTCCGGATTTGATGTGGCATACTTCGGTGCCGGTGAATATCCATATAAGACGGTACTTGGAAGTACAACCTGTGAGACGATGGCGACACAGTTTAAAAAGCTTGGTTATTCTACTCATGCGATGCATAACCATGACGGTACATTCTATGACCGTTATATCGTATACAAGAATCTTGGCTTTGATACATTTACCCCTATGGAATACATGTATGACGTAGAGCATACCCAGAAAAACTGGGAAAAGGATAATGTACTGACCGGAGAGATCATGAAGACCCTGAAATCTACAGAGGACAAGGATTTTATCTTCACGGTCAGCGTTCAGGGACATGGAAGATATCCGAGTGAATTAGATTATGAGAATTATTCCTA
The DNA here is from genome assembly GCF_003481465.1 of Clostridium sp. OM05-9. NCBI lineage: Bacteria > Bacillati > Bacillota > Clostridia > Eubacteriales > Clostridiaceae > Clostridium > Clostridium sp. OM05-9. Next base: position 236,962 of record NZ_QULF01000006.1, on the reverse strand, counting down.
TCCGGTAAAAGTAACAGGTACGGGAAGTGAAGAACTGGACAATGAATGGACATATTATTGCAATCAGCTTCATGAGATGGATGAATTTATCAAGGATTTAATTGAAGAACTGAAGAATTATGATGAAGATGTAGTACTGGTAATGTATGGTGATCATTTACCGGGATTTGAACTGACAAATGATGATGTAGAGAATGGAAATCTGTACCAGACGGAATATTTCATATGGAGCAATATGAAGCATTTCATTGATAAAGATGAAGACATTCCGGCTTATGATCTGAGTACGAAGCTGTTTGATGTGATCGGACTTGAAAAGAGTGCCATGCAGAAGGTGCATACACTTTACAGCGAAGATGATCCTGAATACAGCGATGTAATGTGGAATGTAGAATATGATATGTTATACGGTAAGCGATATATGTATCCGGATGGCTGGCCATATGAGCCTACCGATATGCAGTATGGTGTAGAACCGATCTATATTACGGATATAAAAGAAGGCGATTATCAGAAAGTGTCCGATGACCCGGAGAAAGCACCGGAGCAGCTCCATGGATATTATATCAAGGGTGAGAATTTCAATGAATGCAGTTTTGTTTGGATCAACAACGGATTCAAGAAGGAAACAATCTATATAGACCGGAATACTCTGTTTATTCCTGATATCACGTTTGACGATGGTGAGGAAGTCTATGTTGCTCAGGTTGGTGATGACAGCATTGATATCGGAAAGTCGGAAGCGTTTATTTATCAGGCTCCGGTAGCAGAAAATTAAAGATAACTGATAATTCCTCATAAAAAAGAAATTTTTTGGTAATAAATAATCTTGACATTAAATAGGTTATTTGATAGCATAGCATCATATATTTTGGATATAACAGGAGCGTTCGTTTGAATGCTCCTGTTATATCAACTTACAAATAAAAAAAAGAAAGTGAGAGAAAAAAATGGGTAAGATCATAGGCGAAGGAATTACATTTGATGACGTATTATTAGTACCTGCATATTCTGAGGTGCTTCCAAATGACGTGGATTTAACAACTAACTTAACAAAGAAAATACAGCTTCAGATTCCTCTTATGAGTGCCGGTATGGATACCGTAACAGAGCACAGAATGGCTATCGCTATGGCTCGTCAGGGTGGTATCGGTGTTATTCACAAAAATATGTCAATCGAGGAGCAGGCAGAGGAAGTAGATAAGGTTAAGCGTTCTGAGAATGGTGTAATTTCTGACCCATTTTATTTATCTCCTGAGCATACACTTGCCGATGCAAATGCACTTATGGCAAAGTTCAGAATTTCAGGTGTGCCTATCACAGAGGATGGCAAATTAGTCGGTATCATTACAAACCGTGACCTGATGTTTGAAGAAGATTATTCCAAGAAGATCAGCGAGTCAATGACTTCAGAAGGTCTGATCACAGCAAAGGAAGGCATTACATTACCGGAAGCAAAGAAGATTCTTGCAAAGGCTCGCAAAGAAAAGCTTCCGATCGTTGACGATGATTTCAGATTAAAAGGACTTATCACAATTAAGGATATTGAAAAGACGATCAAATATCCACATTCTGCTAAGGATCCACAGGGAAGACTTCTCTGTGCAGCAGCCGTTGGATGTACAGCAAATATTCTGGATCGTGTTGCTGAACTTGTATCAGCAAAGGTTGATGCGATCGTTATTGATACAGCACATGGACATTCAGCAAACGTACTTCGTACTTTCAAGATGGTAAAGGAGAAGTATCCGGATCTTCAGGTTATCGCCGGTAACGTAGCTACTAAGGCCGGTACACAGGCAATGATCGATATGGGCGTAGATGCAGTTAAGATCGGTATCGGACCTGGTTCTATCTGTACAACCCGTGTTGTTGCAGGTATCGGTGTACCACAGATCACAGCTATTATGGAAGCATATGATGCAGCTATGAATGCAGGTATTCCTGTTATCGCTGATGGTGGTATCAAGTACTCAGGAGATATCACAAAGGCAATTGCAGCAGGTGCAAATGTATGTATGATGGGTAGCTTATTTGCAGGTACAGATGAAGCTCCTGGTGACTTCGAATTATATCAGGGACGTAAGTACAAGGTATACAGAGGTATGGGTTCTATCGCAGCTATGGAGAATGGAAGCAAGGACAGATACTTCCAGGAGAATGCAAAGAAGCTTGTTCCGGAAGGTGTAGAAGGACGTGTTGCATACAAGGGTTCTGTTGAAGATACTGTATTCCAGTTGATCGGCGGACTTCGTTCCGGTATGGGATACTGTGGTGCTCACAATATTCCTGAATTACATGAGAAAGCAGAGTTTGTTAAGATCTCAGCAGCATCATTAAAAGAGAGTCATCCACATGATATTCATATCACAAAGGAAGCTCCAAACTACAGCGTAGAGTAATAAAAGTATTTAATAGAAATATAAGTTAGAATATAGCCGGTGAGAATATGCAGATAACATATATCACTGGCTATATTTGAGTACTGAGTTTGGCGACTGCTGTGATGACATAAAAGTATAAGAAGTCTGTGTCTGCGATTATCATGATGACATATGTTTTAATAATTGGAAGGAGAATTAAGATGCTCTATCTGGCACCTTTAGAGGGGATAACCGGATATATATACAGAAATGCATACCAGAAATATTTTGGAGGAATCGATCGGTATTTTACGCCTTTTATAGCTCCTGCAAAGGGGAAACCATTCAGACATCGTGAGCTGGCGGATGTTCGCCCTGAACATAATACGGGCATAATGGTGATCCCACAGATTCTGACGAATCATTCAGAAGGCTTTATAAAAGCGGCAAAAGCTTTAACTGATATGGGATATGATGAGATCAATATAAACATGGGTTGTCCTTCCGGTACGGTTGTTTCAAAAGGAAAAGGTTCAGGGATGTTGGCAGATCCCACAAAGCTGGACCATTTCCTTGAGGAGATATTTGCAGCCGATATCTGCAAAATATCGGTAAAGACCAGACTGGGAATGGAATTTGCAGATGAATTCCCGGATATACTGGATGTATTAATGAAATATCCATTTACCGAAGTGATCATTCATCCAAGAACCAGAGAAGATTATTATGGTGGCAGCGTAGATCTTGCTATGTTCGATCTGGCAGTAGAACGATACGGAGAGCAGACAGAAAGTGTCCTTTGCTATAATGGTGATATTACCGATGCAGCCGGCTATAAAAATATTCAGAAACGATATCCACAGGTTGATAAGATCATGATCGGACGTGGAATCATAGGAAATCCGTTTCTTCCACAGGAGATTGCAGAACAGAGGTGCTGCTATAACGCAGGAATCCTTCTGGCATTCCACGATGAACTGTTTGCCGGTTATATGGAAGCAGGGCTTGGGGCGAGAAATGTCATGTTTAAGATGAAAGAGTTGTGGTCGTTTATGGAATGTCTTTTTGAAGCTCCCGACCAGCAGAAGATATTAAAAAAGATCCGCAAAGCCAACGATCCGGATACCTACAACACCGAAGTCCGGAAGCTGTTGCAAACATAGCCTATAAGTTGAATACTAGAAAAAGGAAGCTGACAATACTATTATGGAGCAAGCCTTTTCGAATGTCGATACTTAGTGAGCCACGAAGTGGAGAACTTTAGTACCGCTACATGAGAAATAGAGCGAAAGCGTCTTGCGTAATAATATGTATTGTCAGCTTCCTTTTTTATAGGGGAAGTTTAGAACTCATTTCCGGGAAAATGAGGGATTCCGTCAAAACCTGCCTTCAGATCGTCGTCGGTAGGAATATAATCGCTCATCTCACCATCGTTATATTTGCCGTAAGCCACCATATCAAAGTATCCGGTTCCGGTCAGACCAAAGACGATCGTCTTTTCTTCCCCGGTTTCTTTACATTTCAGTGCCTCGTCGATAGCAACACGGATCGCGTGGCTACTTTCAGGAGCAGGAAGAATACCTTCCACTCTTGCAAATTGGGTTGCTGCTTCAAATACTGCTGTCTGTTCAACGCTTCTGGCTTCAATGATGCCATCATGATAGAGCTGGGATACAACCGGGCTCATACCGTGATAACGAAGTCCACCTGCATGGTTTGGTGAAGGGATGAATCCGCTTCCGAGGGTGTACATCTTTGCCAGTGGACATACCTTGCCGGTATCACAGAAATCATAGGCATAGACACCCCTTGTCAGACTTGGGCAGGATGCCGGTTCTACAGCGATGATCTGGTAGTTCTTCTCGCCACGGAGAACCTCGCCTGCAAATGGGGAGATCAGACCACCGAGGTTTGAACCGCCGCCGGCACATCCGATGATGATATCCGGTGTGATGTTATATTTGTCAAGTGCTGCTTTTGTTTCAAGACCGATAACAGTCTGGTGAAGTAATACCTGATTCAGTACACTTCCGAGTACATAACGATAGCCTTCCTGCTTGGACTCTGCTTCAACAGCTTCTGAGATGGCACAGCCAAGGCTTCCGGTTGTTCCAGGATGCTCAGCAAGGATCTTACGGCCAACCTCTGTTGTGGTACTAGGAGATGGAGTTACGGTTGCACCGTAGGTACGCATAACTTCACGACGGAATGGCTTCTGTTCATAGGAAACCTTAACCATATATACCTGACAGTCCAGACCAAAGTAGGAGCATGCCATAGAGAGGGCGGTTCCCCACTGACCGGCACCGGTCTCGGTTGTAACACCCTTTAAACCCTGCTGCTTAGCATAATAAGCCTGAGCGATAGCGGAGTTTAATTTGTGGCTGCCGCTTGTGTTGTTTCCTTCAAATTTGTAGTAGATCTTAGCTGGTGTCTGCAGTTTTTCTTCCAGACAGTATGCACGAACCAGTGGAGCAGGACGGTACATTTTATAGAAGTCCTGAATTTCCTGTGGAATCGGGATGTATGGAGTGGTGTCATCCAGCTCCTGCGCGATCAGTTCGTCACAGAATACAGGACGAAGATCATCGGCTGTCATTGGCTGAAGTGTTCCCGGATTTAACAGAGGTGCCGGCTTGTTCTTCATATCGGCACGTACGTTATACCACTCTTTTGGAATCTCGTTTTCACTTAAATAGATTTTGTAAGGAATGTTTGCATCTTTTTTCATAATCATAACCCTCCAATGCTTGATTCATTTGTATAAATAGTTTCAGTTATCCCGGTTATTTTTGATGGGATATATAAATATGTTCCGGGGAATTTTATAATGTCATGCATTTTGCAAAATCATCCTCCTTGTGGGCAAAGAATTTTGCATGGATTTGTGATAGATATTAAGACATAAAAAAACTGCCCCAGTATAAAAATGCTGGGACAGGAGATTGTTCATTAGAAACTGTTTCCTGCGGTGCCACCCGGCTTGACGTATCAGATACGCCCGCTCATTGTCTGCAAATACATACATTACAGATATCTCGTTCTTAACGGAGTATCATCTCCGGCTTACATACAGAATGCATATACAAGAATCGTACCACATCGTTCAGCTTGCCCTCGGGAGTCCATTCCATCATGGAAAACATACTGCCTTCCACCGGCGGCAGCTCTCTGGGATGTTTGTCACATCATGTACTTACTCTCCTTCAACGGTTTAAAGCAATACTAGCATAATTGTTTTTATGTGGCAAGTATTTTTTTATGAATGGGGGTGTATTTTTAAGAAAAATCCGTTGACAAGCCATTTTCCCTGCTATATAATTGACACATTGAAAAGGCGAAGACGGAGAGAAGTAGTGCTTTTTATCGCTCACAGAGAGCCGGCGGTGGTGAGAATCCGGCAGAATGAATAAGCGTGAATAACACTCTAACAGCTGCAAGCTGAACCCGTGAAGACATTTGCAGAGATGACCGGAAAATGTGAGATGGTTGTTCTGAGAAATGGACCTCACAGCAGTAGGTGCGCCGCAATTGTGCGTGAAACAAGGAAAGGGACTGTCAGATAAGAGACAGTAAATCAGGTGGTACCGCGGATATGAATTATGTTCGTCCTGGATGCAGGGCAGGCATAGTTCTTTTTTTATGCAACCTGTGAAATATAAAAATCAGTCAAAGGAGATAATGCAGACAATGACCATTTCAAACATTTATCGTAACAGAACCTTAAATGAGATCAGCGAAGGCGACGTTGGCGCAGAGCTGAAGGTGGCAGGATGGATCGAGAACATCCGTGACCATGGTGGTGTATCCTTCATCGACCTGAGAGATATGTATGGTGTTCTTCAGGTAGTTATGAGAGACACTTCATTATTAGATGGACTTACAAAAGAGGATTGTGTATCCATATCAGGTGTGATCGAGCACAGAGATGAGGAGACATACAATCCAAAGATCCCGACAGGAACGATCGAACTGGAGGCACATTCCGTAGAAGTACTTGGAAGAGTATACAAGCAGGTTCCGTTTGAGATTATGACATCCAAGGAGACAAGAGAGGATGTCCGACTCAAATACAGATATCTGGATCTTAGAAATAAAAAAGTAAAGGATAATATGATCTTCCGTTCACAGGTGATCAGCTTCCTTCGTCAGAAGATGACAGAGATGGGATTCTTGGAGATCCAGACACCGATCCTGTGTGCGTCATCACCGGAAGGTGCAAGAGACTATATTGTTCCATCCAGAAAATTTAAAGGCAAGTTCTATGCTCTGCCACAGGCTCCACAGCAGTACAAGCAGCTTCTGATGGTTGCAGGATTTGACAAATATTTCCAGATCGCACCATGCTTCCGTGACGAGGATGCAAGAGCAGACCGTTCACCGGGTGAGTTCTATCAGCTCGATTTTGAGATGAGCTTTGCAACACAGGAAGATGTATTTAAAGTAGGAGAGGAAGTTCTCTCAGCAACATTTGAGAAATTCGCACCGGAAGGCTCTGTTGTAACACAGGCTCCTTATCCGATCATCAGCTATAAGCAGGCAATGTTAGAATTCGGTACGGATAAGCCGGATCTTCGTAATCCGCTTCGTATCATCGATCTGACAGATTTCTTCCAGAGATGTACATTTAAGCCATTCCATGGCAAGACTGTACGTGCGATCAATGTACCGAAGAAACTGTCAAAGGGACAGCATGAGAAGCTCTTAAAGTATGCTCAGTCTATCGGTATGGGAGGTCTTGGATATCTGGAAGTCCTGGACGATATGACATACAAGGGACCGATCGATAAGTTCATTCCGGATGATATGAAGAGCGAGATCGCAGAGCTTGCAAATCTGAAAGCAGGAGATACTATCTTCTTCATTGCCGATGTAGAAGAACTGGCAGCTTCCTTTGCAGGACAGCTTCGTAATGAGATCGGTGCAAGACTTGATATGATCGAGAAGAATGCATACAGATTCTGCTATATTAACGATTTCCCTATGTACGAGTACGATAAAGAAACAAAGAAGATCATCTTTACACATAATCCGTTCTCCATGCCACAGGGTGGTCTGGAAGCTTTAAATGAGAAGAATCCGTTAGATGTTCTCGCATACCAGTATGATATCGTATGTAATGGTATCGAGCTTTCATCCGGTGCTGTCAGAAATCACGACATGCAGATCATGGTAAAAGCATTTGAGATCGCAGGATACACAGAAGAAGATCTGAAGACAAAGTTTGGAGCACTTTACAATGCATTCCAGTTCGGTGCACCACCACATGCCGGTATGGCTCCCGGTGTTGATCGTATGATCATGCTCCTTCGTAATGAAGAAAATATTCGTGAGATCATTCCGTTCCCTATGAACGGAAATGCACAGGATCTGATGTGTGGCGCTCCTGGTGAGGTTACAGAGCAGCAGCTCCGTGAGGTTCATATCAAGGTAAGACAGTAACAGAGAAAATCAGGTATTTATGTATAGATTACCGGATAGAAGATTATTTTGATATACACCCAAGATTTTATGTTAGAAAGGTGCATAAGATATGCAGGGCTCGCATAATAACCAGAAAAAGATAGCAGTTATAAATGATTACTCAGGATTTGGACGCTGCTCTATAGCAGTAGCAATGCCGATCATTTCTGTAATGAAGGTTCAGTGCTGTCCGGTTCCAACGTCGATTTTTTCCAATCATACGGGGTTTGACAGCTTCTATTATGAAGATTTTACAGATCATATGCAGAGGTATATCGATGAATGGAAGAAGCTGGATCTGCAGTTTTCCGGTGTCTGTACCGGATTCCTGGGTTCCAGTGAACAGATCAGTATAGTGGAACGGTTCCTTACGGATTTTAAAAGACCGGAGACAAAGGTGATCGTGGATCCGGTAATGGGTGACTATGGCAAACCATATCCGACCTATACAGACGAACTGTGCCAGCAGATGAAAAAGCTGGTGCGGTTTGCTGATATCCTTACTCCAAATACCACAGAGGCATGTGTTCTGACGGATACACCATATAAGGATGACTGGCATATGGATGAACTGAAAGCTATGGCGGAGAAGCTGGCAGCACAGTCAGAGAGCAGACAGGCAAAAGTTGTGATAACAGGAATCAGGCGGGGAAGCTTCCTTGCTAACTTCTGCTATGAAAATGGAAAAGTAACCGTTGTGAAGACGAAGAAGATTGGAGAGTCGCGCTCCGGTACCGGAGATGTCTTTTCGGCGATTCTTGCGGCGGATGCCGTAAATAATGTAGATTTTACAGAATCAGTTAAGAAGGCAAGTGTATTTATTAAAGAATGTATCAAACGTTCCGTTGAGATGGAGCTTCCATTGACCGATGGAGTGTGTTTTGAGGAATGTCTGTACAAGCTTGCCAGATAACAGGAGGCGAATAGTATGGAGATATTATATAAAGTTCATAATAATCTGTATGTAAATCTGACAAATAAATGCCCATGTGCATGTACATTCTGTCTCAGACAGAACATGGATCATGTTGGTGAATCAAAGAGTCTGTGGTTAGAGCGGGAACCATCAGCAGAAGAAGTGATTGCTGAATTTGCAAAATTCGATATGAGCCGGTTTAATGAGGTTGTGTTCTGTGGATTTGGAGAACCGACGGAAGCCTTTGAGGTGTTGAAGAAGGTTGCGGCATTTGTAAAGGAGACTTATCATATGCCGATACGTTTGAATACGAATGGGCTGGGAAATCTTGTAAATGGCAGAGATATCACACCGGAGATGGAAGGCCTGATCGACACGGTATCGATCAGCTTGAATACGCCGAATGCAGATCGGTATCATGAACTGGTCAGAAGTAAGTTTGGAGATAAATCCTTTGATGCGATGCTTGACTTTGCAAGAAGTTCTACAAAGTATGTACCAAATGTAGTTATGACGACTGTAGATACCACGATTACAAAAGAGGAAGAGGAAGAATGCCGGAGAATCTGTGATTCGATCGGTGCAAAATACAGAATCCGCCCATGGGAGGATTAATAAATCTGATAAGAAAAGCTCTGTATGAAAATACAGGGCTTTTCTTGTTATCCTACAAATAAAAGACCGCAGGTAGCGATCAGGCTGCCTGCGGTCTTACTGTAATATTTATTATTATAACATAAATGCTTATTTATTTCCGGCATCTCTCTTGGCACGGAAACGAAGTGTAGGATCAAGGATCTTCTTACGGATACGGAAGCTCTTAGGAGTGATCTCAAGAAGCTCATCTGTATCGATGAAGTCAAGTGCCTGCTCCAGACTGAGTACCTTAGGAGGTGTCAGCTTTAATGCATCATCAGCACCGGAAGAACGGGTGTTGGTCAACTGTTTCTTCTTGCAGACATTTACTTCGATATCATCGGTACGTCCATTTTCACCGATAACCATTCCGGCATATACAGGTTCACCTGGTCCGATGAACAGTGTACCTCTTTCCTGTGCATTGAACAGACCATAAGTGATAGAAGTACCGGTCTCGTATGCGATCAGAGAACCCTGTGAACGATAGTTCATATCACCCTTATATGGGAGATATTCATCAAAGATCGTATTGATAACACCATTTCCCTTTGTAGCGGTCATGAAGTCACCACGGAAACCGATCAGTCCACGGGAAGGTACAAGGAACTCCAGTCTGGTTGTACCGTTTCCGGTAGGAGCCATACCCTGAAGCTCACCCTTTCTGGAATTTAACATATTAATAACTGTTCCGGTAAATTCATCCGGAACATCGATATATGCAATCTCAAATGGTTCAAGCTTCTTACCGCGTTCGTCTGTCTTATAGATAACTTCGGCTTTACTGACTGCAAATTCATATCCTTCACGTCTCATGTTCTCGATCAGGACGGATAAGTGAAGTTCGCCACGACCGGATACCTTGAAAGCTTCTGTTGTCTCTGTTTCTTCTACACGGAGACTGACATCTGTATTTAATTCACGGAACAATCTGTCGCGTAAATGTCTGGAGGTTACAAACTTTCCTTCCTTACCGGCGAAAGGAGAATCATTTACCATGAATGTCATGGAAATAGTTGGCTCTGAAATTTTCTGGAATGGGATTGGTTCCGGATTTTCAGGAGAACAGATCGTATCACCGATATTAACATCTGCAATACCGGAGATGGCTACGATCGATCCGATGTCTGCTTCATTTACTTCTACTTTATTCAGACCCTCGTAAACATAGAGCTTACCGATCTTAACCTTTAACATTCTGTCAGGGTCATGTTCATTTACAATAACAACAGGCTCATTTACAACGACCTTACCGTTGTCAACCTTGCCAACACCGATACGGCCTACATATTCATTGTAGTCGATCGTGCTGATCAGAACCTGTGTACCTGCATCCGGATCACCGGTAGGAGCAGGAATATAATCAACGATGGTATCAAACAGTGGCTTCATATCTGTACCCGGTTCATCTGGATCAAGAGAAGCAACACCTGTCTTTGCTGATGCAAATACAAATGGGCAGTCAAGCTGATCGTCATTTGCATCCAATTCGATCAGAAGCTCAAGAACTTCATCTACAACCTCTTTAGGACGAGCTTCAGGACGGTCACATTTATTTACACATACAATAACACTGAGGTTCAGCTCCAGCGCTTTCTTCAGAACGAATTTGGTCTGTGGCATGGCACCTTCGAAAGCATCAACAACAAGAATAACACCATTTACCATCTTCAGGACACGTTCTACTTCACCGCCGAAATCAGCATGTCCCGGAGTGTCGATAATGTTGATCTTTGTCTTACCATAACGGACGGCAGTGTTCTTGGAAAGAATCGTGATACCACGTTCACGTTCAATATCATTTGAGTCCATGACACGCTCGGTAACTTCCTGATTATCACGGAATACACCACTCTGTTTCAAAAGTTCATCCACTAATGTTGTTTTGCCATGGTCAACATGGGCAATAATCGCAACATTTCTGATATCATCTCTGGTAATCTTCATTTTTTTCACTCTTTCTTTATGATATTAAAATTACTTACAATACAACGTTTACCATTCTAGCATACGAAAAAAAGCATTTCAATGGAAATGATAGCCGAAAATTACACCAAAATATTCGGTAAAATGCGCCGAACTGTACAAAAATATGTTATTATTAGAAAGTATGACAGGCGGGAACGGTTCCTGCTAAATAAGTGATTTGGAGAGGTATTAAAATGAATGAGAAAAAGGGCAGAGCGATCGCACTGTTGCCGATCGGTGTATTTCTGTTATTGTATCTGGGACTTGGGATTATATTTGAATATGTGATGAAAATTCCGATGGGCTTTTATAATGTGCCTATCATCGTGGCATTTCTTGCAGCTATCCTGGTCGCATGTATCCAGAACCGGGAATTGGTATTTGATAAGAAGCTTGAGATTATGGCACAGGGAGTTGGGGATAAGAATATTATAACGATGCTGTTGATCTTCCTGGCAGCGGGTTCATTTGTCGGAGTAGTCGGAAGAAGCAGCGCAGAGAGCGTAGCATATTTTATGCTGACACTGATCCCGGCAAGATTTTCAGTAGCGGTTTTGTTTGTTGTTGCCTGCTTTGTATCAGTTGCTATGGGCACTTCGGTTGGAACGATCACATTGTTAACACCGATTGCTGTAGCAGTGTCGAGAGCGTCTGGCTTTGATATGGCATTTTGTGTTGCATCGGTTATGGGTGGAGCAATGTTTGGGGATAATCTTTCTTTTATCTCAGATACGACGATTGCGGCATGTAATGGACAGGGATGTGAGATGAAAGACAAATTCCGGGAGAATTTCTGGATCGCGTTTCCGGCAGCGGTTATAACGCTGATATTAATTCTTGTACTTTCATTTCAGACCGACATACAGGGTCAGGTCAGCCAGACTTATAATCTGGTGCAGATCATACCGTATGTTCTGGTGTTGATCGGTGGAATTATAGGGCTGAATGTATTTATCGTATTACTTACGGGAATTGTATCCGGAGCATTTATTATGCTGATATGGGGACATACTGCACCTGTTGATCTTCTGACAAATATGGGCTCCGGTGTTTCCGGAATGTTTGAAACCTGTATGGTAGCAATATTAGTAGCGGCGTTATGTGCACTGATCCGGGAATATGGCGGTTTCGATGCACTTCTCAGTTGGATACACAGGATCTTTCGCGGAAAGAAAGGCGGACAGCTCGGAATGGGGTTGTTAGTCGGAACAATGGATATTGCAACTGCAAACAATACGGTAGCGATTGTTATGGCAAATCCGATTGCTGGAGAAATGGCACAGGAATATGGAATCTCTCCGAAGAAGACTGCCTCTTTGCTTGATACCTTTTCCTGTATCTTTCAAGGAATAATCCCATATGGTGCGCAGATGTTAGTTGCAATTGCCGCGGTAGGAGAACTGGGTGATTCCATTTCTGCTTTTCAGATCATGCCGAAGCTTTTTTATCCGATGTTCTTGCTGCTGACATCACTCGTTACCATAATAAGAAGTGATAAATAATAGAGACAATTCAAAGAATATAGAAAACGCTGATCTGTTCACATTGCCAATAAACTTTTTGGTAGTATTCACATAGGAACAGATCAGCGTTTTCTGTTTTATTTGCCAAGTAACATATTTTCCAGTTCTTCCGGTGAGAAGGTGTAAGACGAGTTGCAGAACTGGCAGTTTACCTCGATCGGCTTATTGTCTGCGAGCAGATTTGCGATCTCCTTTTTGCCAAGACTGATAACAGCCTGCGAGAAACGTTCCTTGCTGCAGTTGCAGTGCCACTTCGTAGGAATGGTATCGGTAACTTCTACATTATAGCCTTCAAAGATCTGCTTCACGATATCAAGCGGTTCCATACCCTGGTCGAGGAGAGCGGTAATGGATGTGAATTCACCCAGACGTTTTTCCAGATCAGAGATCAGTTCCTCGGATGCAAATGGCATAAGCTGAATGATAAAGCCACCGGCTTGTTTTACTGTGTTGTTCTTCTCCATCAGAACACCTAAAGCTACAGAAGTTGGAATCTGTTCTGAGGTTGCAAAATAATACGTCAGGTCTTCTGCAATCTCACCTGAAACAAGCTGGGTCTGACCGATATAAGGCTCTTTTAAACCGATATCCTTGATCACGGAGAGCACGCCCATATCAAGAGCTTTAGCGACATCCAGTTTTCCCTTATCATTTGCATGCAGGATAACCTCCGGATTGTTGACATAGCCTTTGACATTGCAGTGCGCATCAGCAGTCACTGTCAGTCCGCCGATCGGACCGCTGCACTGGATCTGGAGCGTCAGCAGATCGGAGTCGTTCTTACATGCAGCCCCCATCAATGCACCTGCAGTCAGCAGACGACCGAGGGCGGCAGTGGCAACCGGACTGGTATTGTGAATACTTCTTGCTGTTTCTACGATTTCCTTTGTGGTGCCGGCAAAGAAACGAACCTGTCCATCTGCCGCCATACCTCTGATAATATAATCACTCATATGTTATTCCTCGTTCTTTCTATATATAATGTAAAATATTGCACTTTTAAGGTGCCTTTTTAAAAATAATACCTGCATTTATAAAGTGCTGATTAATAACAAAATAATACTTGTATCTATAAAAGTAGTGCTTAATAATGAATTGATGACTAAAATCACTACGGCAGGAGATCAGATATATAATTTGCCTTCGTGATGTTTTTCTCTGGCTATCACATAGACACGTTCACTGTCATCGGTTGCTGGCGTGTGCGTAAATGCATCATACATGGCAAGAAGCTCCATACCTGCCTGTTCTACACAACGAATCATGTCCTCACAGGTCAGTCCGATCTGGTAATGGAATTCCTGTGTTTTTCGGTACAGGTCGTCATCCTCTTTCAGAAACAGGCTGAGTGCAAGCTCGTTGACATTCTGTTCCTCATCATAATAATTATCCCAGATGAAGCTGACATCATCCCGGTCCTCAGCAATCACTGAATCTGCAACGACATCCCGGAAATAGTGTTTGGTCTTAAAGTCACAGATAAAGATGCCATCTGCTTCCAGATAATTATTTGCAAGAGAAAAAACGGTAGTGATCTGGTCTGTATTTGACAGATAGTTGATACTGTCACAGACACAGACAATGGCATTTACTGTTCCATATAATTCAAAGGAACACATATCCTGCTGGAGATACATAATGGATGAGAAACCATTCGCAATCTTTTTTTCATTTGCAATCTCTAACATATCAGGAGATACATCAATTCCGATCATATCATAGCCAGCGGTGGCAAGTCCTTCCGTGATTGTTCCCGTTCCGCAGCCAAGCTCGGCAACCAGACCTTCGGTGATATTGTATTCATGGAGCAGGCTGGTGATATAAGATATCCATTCGTCATAAGGAATGTTATCCATCAGCTCATCGTATACCTGCGCGAAGCTTGTATAGGCATCCATAGAAAAACCTCATTTCATAAAATCTCAATGCCATCATTATATACATCTCAGAAAGGAAAAACAACCGTTTCTTTTGGAGCAGTTTTCTATTTGCTGCGGCAGACAGAATGTAAAAAATAAGGTTTGAGATTGAACATGGTGGGCTTTTGTGTTAATATAAATTCGGTTAGAAATCCTCATATGGAAGAAACCATATATGAAAGTGGGTAGTTTGGCATGATAAAGTTCTATAGAACAGATCATAAGGTTTTGTCAGAGATAACAGAATATGAAGACAATATGTGGGTTTGTATGACGAAACCTACAGTAGATGAGACCAAACTGATTGCAGAAGATTTTGAGATTGATCTGGCAGATGTCAGAGCTGCATTGGATGATGAGGAGAGCTCCCGTGTGGAGGTCGAAGATGGTTATACACTGATCCTTGTCGATATTCCGTCGATCGAGATGAGAAATGAACGCGAAGCATATACAACTATTCCTTTGGGTATTATCCTCGTAAAGGACATTCTGATCACGGTATGCGCGGAGGATACGCCTGTTCTGGATGCATTTATTGAGGCAAAGGTAAAGGAATTCAGTACAAAGAAACGGATGCGCTTCATGTACCAGATTTTATATAGAAACTGCATGACCTATCAGTATTATCTGCGAGTTATGGATCGCAGAAGAAATCTGATCGAGCAGCGGATCCAGGATGAGACAGAGGATACGGATTTGATCGATCTTCACGAACTGGAATCTAACCTTGTATACTTTGCAACATCACTTCGTGCAAACGGAGTTGTATTAGATAAGCTTGCAAGATACAGCAGTATCAAGCAGTACCCGGAGGATCAGGAGCTTCTGGATGATGTTATGGTCGAGAACAAACAGGCTATCGAGATGACCGGAATCTATCGAGATATCATAAGCGGTACAAGAGAACTGATGACGACGATCATTAATAACCGCTTGAACAATATCATGAAGTTCTTAGCGGCTATCACCATCGTAATGGCGATCCCGACGATCATATCCGGTATCTATGGAATGAACGTATCAGGTAAGTGGATGCCTCTCGCAGGAACCCCATACGGCTTCTACATTGTATGTGGCATCATTGTTCTGATCTGTATTATCATAGCCTTAATCCTCAAGAAAAAGAAAATGTTCAAGATGTAAAAATAAATCCGTCAAGCAAATAAGCAGCGTGTCTGTGTACAGACAACGCTGCTTATTTATTTGACGGATAAACACACATAAGCATGAAGGACGATAGTCCGGAATGCGCATGTGTGAAGCGATTTCGAAAGTTCGAAGAACGGAGAAATCGTATTATTTTTATAGGTAGAGGGAGGGTGACACATAAGCATGAAGGACGATAGTCCGGAATGCGCATGTGTGAAGCGATTTCGAAAGTTCGAAGAACGGAGAAATCGTATTATTTTTACAGGTAGAGGGGGGTGACACATAAGCATGAAGGATGATAGTCCGGAGTGCGCATGTGTGAAGCGATTTCGAAAGTTCGAAGAATGTTGACCCTCTTGCTTCATAATGCTAAACTTAACTTATTTAAAAACCAACATTCATTTCAGAGACAGAAAGTTTCTATCCTTAGAACTTATGGAACAAACCTGTTTGAATGCCGGTACTTAGCGATCTACGAAGTGGGAGCTTAGAACCGCTGCATGAAAACAGAGCGAGAGCGATTTGCGTAATAAGTTACTAAGGATAAAAACTTTCGTCCGGGGAACATGGAAAACATGTATGGGAAAGGAGATAACAACGATGAAGCTGTTTCATTTGTCGGATCTGCACATTGGCAAGATCGTAAATGGATATGAGATGTGGGAAGACCAACGCTATGTGTTTGACCAGATCCTTGCATATGTAAGAGAAGAACAGCCGGATGCCGTGATGATCGCAGGAGATATCTATGACAAAGCAGTTCCATCCGCAAAAGCAGTAACAGAATTTGATGAATTCCTGACTGAACTTGCAGACAGCGGAACGATCATCCTCATTATCAGTGGCAATCATGATTCGGCAGAACGTCTGGATTTTGCCAGCAGTATCATGAAAAAGCAGAATATATATATGAAAGGAACCTATGGGGGAGAAGCCATGAAGGTGACGATGCAGGATAAATGGGGAGATGTGAATTTTTATCTGATGCCATTTGTAAAGCCGGCAAACGTAAAAAATACATTATCGGATTTACCAGAAGAACCGGAGAAAGAGTCAGCAGCTTTAACATATACAGAAGCCATGCAGCAGGCGGTTTCAGCCATGCAAGTTGATCCGGGGAAAAGGAATGTACTGATCGCCCATCAGAACGTAACAAATAGTGGAGTGAACCGGCGGTCGGATTCGGAGACAATATCGATCGGTGGACTGGATAATATTGACCGTACGGTATTTGATATATTTGACTATGTGGCACTTGGACATCTTCATTCTCCACAGCAGATCGGAAAGTCGGAGATTCGGTATTGTGGCACACCGGTTATCTATTCTATGTCGGAAGCCGACGATCAGAAATCTGTCACAGTGGTAGAACTTGGAGAAAAAGGAAAGATTTCGATCCGTGAACTGCCCCTGCACCAGCTTCATGCATGGTACAATTTTACGGGTACACTTGATGAAGCCATGAGCCGGGAAGCAAATGAAGATTATGCGAGAATTGTGCTAACGGATAAGGAAACGATCATTGATGTTCAGGCGAGACTTCGGACCGTGTATAAGAACCTGATGTCAGTAGAATTCCAGATGGCAGATGGCAGCAGACCGGAACAGGAACGGACACTTGAGGACGTAAAGAATCTTGCACCTGATGAGGCATTTGCGGATTTCTATAACAGAAAGATGAAACGGGAGCTGTCCGATGAAAATGCAGTTTATATCAGACAGTTGATCCGGGATTATTATGAACAGAGACAGGGGTGAAGATGATGCGGCCACTGGTACTTACAATGGAAGCGTTTGGAACGTATATAGAAAAAACGGAGATTGACTTTCGAAAATTTGGGAAACAGGGACTTTTTCTGATATCGGGAGATACCGGATCGGGAAAGACAACGATATTTGACGGAATCATGTATGCCCTTTACGGAGAGACCAGCGCAGGAAGCGGGAAGAATAACACCGGACGAAACGGTGAAATGCTCCGAAGTGATTTTGCAGAGCCAAAGCAGCTTACCTATGTAGAGCTGTTATTTGAAAGCGGTGGTCATGAATATAAGGTCTGGCGAAGTCCAGCGTATGAGAGGCCGGGATACAAATCCATGAAGCAGGCAGAAGTGCGCTGGATGGAGGATGGACAGGAGACAGAGCTGAAAGCGGCAGATATTGATGGTAAGCGGACAGCAGGGGTGATCGGCAGGGTAAGAGAGGTGTTGGGACTTACGGCCGATCAGTTCCGACAGGTTGCGATGATCGCACAGGGAGATTTTAAGAAGCTGTTAGTTGCGGATACGAAGACCCGAAGCGATATCTTTAAGACGATATTTGATACGAAGATTTATGAATATATCCAGAACAGGATCGCACAGGACTGTAAAGAGGCAGAGGGGGTCTATACAGAGCTTGTTGCAAAGGTAGATCGTACGATAGAGGGAGTAGAGCTGCCGGATGAAACGGAGCTTTATAAAACAGGACTTCAGGACCTGCCGGAGCATCTGGAAAACCGTCATCTGGCATTTGATGATATTCTGGAAGAGCTGCACAGTCTGAATCAGATCGAAGAAAAGCAGGCGGAAGATCTGCATCATCAGATCGAGAGTTATACACAGACCAATAACCAATATGACAACTGGTATACAGCAATCGAGAAAAATAAGAGAATCATCGGTCAGACCTATGATGGCTATGTGGCACATCTCGATGCATACAGACAGGTGAAGCAGGAATTTGTCAGTGCAGAAGCACAGAATCATAGTATGGAAGCACAGTCTACAGAACCGCTTATGCTGAGACAGGCGGAGCTTCAGAAACAGGCAGATTCTTTTGTGCGGTTAAATGAGATGGAGAAAGAACTGCTGTTTGTGGAGCAGGTATGCCATCAGGCAGGAAAGAAAAGACAGGATATTCTTGAAACAAAGAAGAAACTTCAGAAGCAGACCGAGGAGCTGGAACAGATCGTGAATCCGGGTGACACTTCACAGGTGAAGCTTGAGATGGTTCAGACAGAAAAGAAACAGATTGCAGAACGTATGCAGCGGTTACAGGAGCTTGAAAAAGAATGTCTGGAGATTGATCATCTGGAAATTAAGAAACAGCAGATGGTGGTTGATAATCGGAGTGCATTTGAGAAGCGGAATCAGGCAAATGCGAATTACGAGGAAGCTATCAGAAATCGGAATGATCAGATCTGTGGAGAACTGGCAGCGAACCTACAGGAGGGAACACCGTGTCCGGTCTGTGGAAGTAAGACACATCCGGAAAAGGCACATTGTGACGGAGCTGTTGTAACAGAAGAAATGGTAAAGAAGCTCCGGGCTGCATTTGATCAGGCGGATGCTTCATTCAGACGAAAAGAAAATGAGCTTGGAAGCCTGAATGGTCGTCTGGAAGAAAAACGGAATCAGACAACAGCAGCGGTTATGGAGATGGCAGCCTTTACTATACCGGATCAGACGGTACAGGCTGATGTTCTGATAGATGAGGTCAGAAAACTGCATGTGATCTGGGAGAAAAGGACAGAGAAAACAGAAGCCAGACTGCGGACACTTGAGAAAGAGCACAGAAGTTATCAAGAACATAAAAGGCAGCTTGGCGAGCTTCGTTTGCAGATAAAAGAACTGGAAGAAACGGAAGTGCGGGTAACAGAGGAATATCAGGAGGCAGACCGGAGTTACACGGCAAAGCAGGCAGCCGCGGCACAGATGCGACAGGAGATCCGGGGGGATGAGTCGGATATCCTGAAGCAACTGCAACAGGTGAGAAATGAGATTGCCGAGGTGAACCGGAAGAAGACAGAGGCAAGAGATACTTATAATAAACTTGCAAAGGAACTCTCTGCACTGGAAACAAATCTGAAACGTGATGCAGAAGATCAGAATATGCAATACAGACAGGAATGGCAGTTGGAGAAAGATGTTCTTTCTGCACTTGAAACGGACAGCGGAGAAATGAACACATCTGTAAATGACGAAAGTGTGATACAGAAGCTTCTTGACAGCAATCAAGAAAATGATTTTGCAGATGAACAGGAACTGGAAAAGCAGGCAGGCAGCTACGGAGAATGTTATACACATTTCTGTACGGCATCAACGGTTCTGCTTGAACAGATATCCGGGCAGATAGAACGCACGATCCGGAAGAAAAACAGTGTTGCCATCAGGCATGATGCGATCGCGGAACGATTAGTTAAGAATAAGGCAGCATACAGCAAATTAAAGAAGGATTATGGGGCATATCTGAATATCTATAAGAGATACAGTAAGCTTCAGGATCTTTCACAGGCTGCACTTGGTAATTATAAGCTGGAAACCTATATACAGGAGGTCTATTTTGACCGCATTATAGACAGTGCGAATCACAGACTGCGCCAGATCGTATGCAACCAGTTTGAGCTGAAACGCGGACAGAAGACTGCAGGAAACAGAGGGCTTGATCTGTTTGTGCTGGATCATCGGACAGGAAAAGAAAGAGATGTCAAAACACTGTCCGGCGGGGAAGCATTTGTAGCATCTCTGTCTATGGCACTTGGACTTGCCGATATTGTATCTGCAAATGCGGCAGGTGTAAGAATTGATACATTATTTATCGATGAAGGCTTTGGCTCTCTGGATTCTGATATTCTGGAGCAGGCATTAAATGTACTGGCCGAGTTGTCCGAGTCCGATCATCTGGTTGGTATCATATCTCATGTGGAAGAGCTGAAGCATCGTATCGACCGCCAGATCCTGGTTACTAAGGATCATCAAGGCGGCAGTCATGTGGAGATACAGGTGTAAAAAAATATACCCCACTGATCATAGGAAGATATCTGCTTACAGGCATTTGTATGATCAGTGGGGCATTTTTTAATATTTTACAGGAATTCCGTTTACGGATACTTCATCTGTGATCTCGATTACGATACATTTTCGTCCGTCAATCTCACGGGTCTCTACGAGATCGGCGCGGTCAGGATTGACCTTGATCACAACCTCCGGAGTCTTTACCTCAAATGATTTTGTACTGGCGATATTATTTGCATAGAGCTGTACTTTTCCCGGAGCCGGTGCAGGCAGAGTCTCATCGGAGCCTTCGGCAACCGGATGCTGGTTCACAGAAGCAGCAGCGGCACGATCAAAGTTCGCATCAAAGGTCTGCATTTTTTCTTCGGATACTCCCGAGGTTTCCAGAAGATTCTTTAATGAATTTCTGGATAAGGTCAGTGGCTCCGGACTATCTTTTTGTTCCTCGATCATTTCATTCAGATTCTCATGGATATTCCGGATCACTTCATAATCACAGTCCATTCCGAGTGTATCGGTGATGATCGTCTGGAACGCCTCTTTCTGATTACCGGCAGTTACAGGCATTCCCGTTCCGAGAATATAGCGGATAAATTCTTCATGGATTTCCTCCGGCTTCTTCGTATAGTAGAGGACATTATGGATATCGGCTGTCCGGTCGATAAATGCAGGGAACAGGAAACCGATATCAGGAACATCCACGATCCAGTCACGGATACGGTTGTGGAAGGTGTTCTCCGAATCAAAATAACTAAGTCCTGCCTTTGACAGATTAACATGGCAGATACAGCACATGATGTATTCGTAGATCTCATCCGAGGCATCATCCATTGTCAGTCCGTCTGTGGTCTTTCCGGGTACGTCATATGTATCATGGATCAGCAGGATCAGATAGTTTCCGGTATAGTCATAATTCTCGATTACCTTATCATAGAACTGGTCGATCAGTTCATCATCCTCTAATTTGCTGTTGCGCAGCTTTAACAGAAATTCCTGCGTACCGCCGTCGAATTCCGAATCTGTGGGAAACGGCATCGTGATCAGATTCTTTCCGATCGAGCCGGACAAGTTCTTCTTAAAAATCTCAAAATATTTAAAAGCTTCCTCCTCCGGCAGAGAGAGAAACGCTTCCTTCATTGTCGCAATTTTACGTCTGTCACCATCCACATAGCAGCCACAGATCTTATCAATCGAACAGGTAGCCTGCGCAAACTGATGCCGGATTTCCAGAACCTCTTTCTTTGTCATATGTATCAAACTCCTTTATAAAAAACTTTAATAGTGCATTATGTGTTTTATGCATTCTATGCATTTGAAAAATCTTAAATAAGCCTAATAAGTGTATCACCTAAAAAAAACAAAGACAAGAATTGACATCTATAACTTTTAATATTTTACAAAGTTAGCAATTAAATTATGATTGGAAAAAGAAGAATCTATTTAATAGACAGGAGACAGATAGAAAGCAGCAAATATATATTTTATAAAGAAAAATGTTTTAAAGATAGTATATTAAAAATGAAAGAGATATTACTATTATGTAGTAAGCCTTATCCACTCTGTGTAACTTCGAACTAACCTCGGCAAGCCTCGCTAAGGTCTCAGTTACTCGCCTCGGTACTTAGACAGCGTATTTTGCTGTCTTATGTACCGCTGCATCGAGGATACGAGCGGAAGCGTCTTACGAAATAATATGCAATAATCTCTTTTATTTTAATTCATGGACATATCAAACATTTTTCGTAATAAGATATATATTTGCTGCTTTCTATCGTTCCCACATCTTAATAAATCTTAAGAATATCCCAAATTGTATCTTAATGGTAGAAAGCCTTACAATGATACCGTCAAAGAAAGATATGGAAAATATCAGCGGTTTGCTGTATCCTAAAAAGGAATGCGTGGTGCGCACACGTACCCCATAAGATACAGACAACGATCATATTTTCAGACGAGGAGAGAAAAATGTATAATATATTAATTTGCGATGATGAGAAAGATATCGTATCAGCTTTAAAGATTTACCTGAAAACATCCGGCTACAATATTTATGAAGCTTACAACGGAAAAGAAGCGTTAGAGCAGATCAAAGAGCATGACATCCATTTGGTGTTAATGGATATCATGATGCCGGAGATGGATGGGATCACAGCGATGTTAAAGATCCGCGAGGAGACGAATCTGCCGGTTATCCTTCTGACCGCAAAGAGTGAAGATACAGATAAGATCCTTGGACTGGAGGTTGGAGCAGATGATTACATTACCAAGCCGTTTAATCCGGTAGAGGTGATCGCCAGAGTGAAATCGCAGCTTCGAAGATATATGCAGCTTGGAAGCGGACAGATCAAGAAAGATGCGATCGTGATCGGGGGAATTGAGTTGAATGATAATTCCAAACAGGTTACGGTCGATGGCGAACTGGTCAGTCTGACACCGACAGAATATGATATTTTAAGACTTCTGATGGAACATCCGGGACAGGTATTTTCACCGAGAGATATTTACAAGGAAGTCTGGAAAGAAACACCGCTTGGAGCCGAAGGTTCGGTAGCTGTCCATATCCGTCATTTGCGTGAAAAGATAGAGATCAATCCCGGAGAACCAAGATATATCAAGGTGATCTGGGGCAGAGGTTATAAGATGGAATATCAGTAAACCTCTATACAGTCTGACAGGAATGGAGAATGTGAAACATGAATAAGTTAAAAAATAACAATCCCTTTAAATTACTGATCTATACGTTATTTTTTATCACCTGCAGCGTTGGATTTATATTGGGTTATGTACTGCTTGATATGTATGAAGCCGGAATCTTTCAGGGCAGATCGGAATCGGAGCTGCGGGCAGAGCTGGAAGCGGATTATCAGAGCGAGATGTTGACTAACTGTATGAATCGTGGTGCCGAGTATGTTAGAAATACTCTGGATATCAGTTACAGTGATGATGAATGGGGAGACTATGAATACGATCCCGATGCTTTGCAGAAAAAGGATATGAATCATGATAATGTTGTCGATGCAAGTGATTTTCTGATGCTGTTATCGGAAAAGGAAAATGCATTTAATAAATATGATCGTACCTATGAAGAGGATTTGGAGAAAACATATGGATATGCGAAAACAGATCTGTATGTGGGTGTTGGTGATGATTGGGATTCTTCAAAAACGGGTGAATCTAATTCCGTTATGTTGGCACAGACAGATAATTTGCCGGAAAAAGCATTAGTATATGGAGTTTTAGGAGAGAAAGCAGTTGTCAGTACAACGATCGGTATTCCTACCGGAAAGATCCTGAGCTATGATACCTATAAGGAAGCACAGAGTATCGGTGTGGAAAAAGAAGGAAACAATTATGATTATGTTAACCTGCGTATGCCGGATGAAGCAGCTCTTTCCAGGTCAGAGGTGTCTGATGATTATGGAATTGATCTGAGTGATCTGGAGGAATATACCACAGATGCGGAAGCAGAGACGGAAGCCGAAACCAAGAATTCAGGAATATCGGAAGAGTCTGCAACATCAGAAGATTCCACAACAATGGAGGAGGAAATAGAGAGCTCCGGTTCATACAGCACGCCGGAGGGAGTAACTATTTCCTATAACGGTGATCAGATAACGATCACAGCAAACGGAAAGACAAAGCAGTATGAGTATGATGCGGAGAATGATATGTATTATCCGATCATAAAAGATGGATATACCGTAATCGTTGGCAATTATGCAGGAGACGATATTACGATATATGCTTCCGGTAATTTATATATCGACGGCACATCTGACGTTTCTTCACGTATGAATAAGAGCCTACAGGCGATCAGCAAGGCTGCTTCGGGAAAGAACAGAATCCTGCTCTTCTTTGGACTTGATTTTGTTTTGTGTATCATATTCATGATCACAAGTATGGTATTATCCGGTAAAGACGGTGTTGTAAGAAAAACAGAAAAGGTTCCGGTTGAAATTATATTGGCTGGAATAGTCGTTTTGATAAGTCTGTTGATTGCTTTTGCACAGAATATATGTTATTCCTTATCATATGCTTATTATAGTTACAGCGATACAGACCGGCTTCATTATTTTATTGATAGCAGTATTACAGGACATGATATTGAGACTATTGTATGTCTGATCGGTTTGGGTTGTATCTGTACGGTCGGACTTTTACTGATCAATAATCTGATCGCAAGAGTCAAACAGTCGAATCTGCTTAATACATCATGGATTGTCAGACTGGGTCGCAAACTATTTGGAAAATCGGGAAAGATAACCGCATTTTTCCGGTATGTATTCAGCAGGGTTCCATTTATAATAAAAGCGATCCTGTTGTATATCGTAATTACGATCGTTGAAATTATAGTGGCATTGCTTGTTACTAATGCTGTATATATAGATGAAGCAGGATTTATTGTATTAATGCTGCTGAAGATCATCTGTGCAATTGCCTATATGGGATTTGTCTGTATGATGCAGGAGCTTTTCATGGGTGGAGACAAGCTTGCAAAGGGCGAGTACGGTCACAAGGTAAATACAAGATTCATGTTTGGAAAGTTCAAAGAACATGGCGAGAATCTGAATCATATCAATGAAGGTGTCCAGCTTGCGGTAGATGACCGGATGAAAAGTGAACGGATGAAGACGGAGCTTATCACGAATGTATCGCATGATATCAAGACACCGCTTACTTCTATTATTAACTATGTCGATCTGCTTCAGAAGGAGGATATCGAAAAAGAACCTGAGGCTTCTTATATAGAAGTAATAGCAAGGCAGTCAGCAAGGTTAAAAAAACTGATCGTGGATCTTGTGGATGCTTCTAAGGCATCGACCGGAAATGTAAAGGTAGAGCTTGTAAACATGGATGCGAATATGATCGCAGAACAGGCATCCGGTGAATATATTGACAAATTGATGCAGAAGAATATCACGCTGGTAACGAATCTCGCAAAGGATCGTGCAGGGATCGAAGCAGATGGCAGACACCTCTGGAGAGTATTTGATAATCTGTTAAATAATGCATTCAAATATACGATGCCGGGGACTCGGTTATATGTAAATACTTATATAACCGATGAAGATGGAAACGTGATCCGTGATCTTACAAAGAGCATCAAAGAACCTGCGAAGGTATGTATAGAGTTCAAGAACATATCAGAAGCGCCGCTGAATATTTCAAGTGATGAACTGATGGAACGCTTTGTAAGAGGTGACAGTTCCAGAAATACAGAGGGAAGCGGACTCGGCTTATCCATTACAAGAAGCTTGTGTCAGCTTCAACATGCGGATTTTAACATCGTGATCGATGGAGATCTGTTTAAGGCTGTGATTACATTTGCATACTGTAAAGAACCACAGGAAGATCAGAATGTGGATCAGACAGAAGCCGCAGAAGCCATAGATATTGAACAGTAGTCACCGGGATTCGAAAAAAACAGTTATTTGTTCACAAAATATATAAATAATTATTGACAACTAACGAATGTTAGAATATACTAACCAACATAAGAACGTAGTAGTTATATTTATTGATATAAAAATGGAGGAATAAAATGATTGTTCAGGAAATCCGTAATGACAATGTGTTTGGTTATGTAAGATATCAGGGAGAACCAAACCGGAAGGATGCAGTGATCGAGAAGCTTAGAAAACAGGGCTTTCGCATTACAAAACAGAGATGCATTCTGTTAGATATTATTCTGGATGAAGACTGTTCTTCTTGTAAGGAAATATATTACAAGGCTGTCAAGAGAGATGACAGTATAGGAATCGCAACGGTATACAGGATGGTGAACACTCTGGAAGACATAGGTGTGATCAGCAGAAAGAATATGTACAAAGTTGCGTGTTTCTAAAAATGGGATCATCCTCCACTGGAACGTACACTCAGGTGTAAAAACACATACAAACATACAAATGGGACATCCACAATGGCGTGGATGTCCTTTTTATATGGTAAAGATAAAATTAAGGGGTACGTTGCTTGTTTTTTTAAAAAGTCTGGAATTTCAGAATGGTATGGCGCTGTATATAAACAACATCGACGTTTGCGTAGTTTCGTTTATGAGACTTGCACTAGCTGTCAGCACCAAGCCCTTGTTTGAACCCATAAGGGTGAGTTAGGGCGACTGCTGACAAATCGGCGTGCGAGTCGAATAGAAACGCAGCAGGTCGTGTGTTTATATACAGTGCCATACCATCTTGAAGTTCCAGACATTACATGAAAAATTAAGGCAGCTACAAATGTGAATTTTTCATATTTGTGGTTGCTTTTTTTAGTTAAGTAGTATAGAATTACCCTATAAGTGGAGTGAAGTGGTGGATTAGTGACACAAAGTGGAGGAAATGAGTCGAAAGAAGGTGGAATAAGTGTCCAAGTGTTTAACAGGTGAATATGAACACAGATTAGATACCAAAGGGCGACTTATCATGCCATCCAAGCTTAGAGAGGAACTCGGCTGCACCTTCATGATCACAAAAGGTCTGGACAATTGTCTGTATGTTTATCCAAATGATGAATGGCAGCAGTTTGCGGACAAGTTGAACCAGCTTCCGATGACGAATAAGAGTGCAAGACAGTTCAAGCGTTTCTTCAACTCAGGAGCAGTAAAGTGCGAAACAGATGCACAAGGACGAGTGATCATTCCACAGACACTTCGTACATTTGCCAATATCGAAAAAGATGTTGTCATCATAGGTAACGGAGAGAAAGCAGAAATCTGGAATAAGGAAGCATGGGACGAGATCAATAATGAAGAATCCTTGAACATGGATGAGATTGCAGACAAGCTGGACGAACTGGATTTCAGAATATAAGGACAGAAGTGGTAGTTATGGAATTTAAACATACATCGGTTTTACTGGATGAAACCATTGAAAATCTGAATATCAAACCGAATGGTGTTTATATGGATGGAACCCTTGGGGGAGCCGGACATTCGAGAGAAATAGCGAAAAGACTTGGATCGGATGGACATCTGATCGGTATTGATCAGGATGGTGAGGCGATTATAACAGCAAAAGAACGACTGGCGGAGTACGGTGACCGCATTACAGTCGTAAGAGATAACTATCAGAATTTTAAAAGCATACTAGACGAGCTAAATATACTTCAAGTGGACGGGATATTGCTGGATCTTGGCGTATCTTCATATCAACTCGACAATGTGGATAGAGGATTCACATATCGGGTTGATGCGCCCCTTGATATGCGGATGGACGACCGCCAGACAAAGACTGCAAAGGATATCGTAAATGGATATACCGAGCAGGAACTCTTTCATATACTCAAAGAATATGGCGAAGAACGATTTGCAAAAAGTATTGCATACCATATTGTGAAGTATCGTGAGAAAAAAGAGATTGAAACAACAGAAGAATTAAACGATATCATCCGTGGATCAATTCCTGCAAAAGTACGAAATGCACAGGGACATCCATCCAAGCAGACATTTCAGGCAATTCGTATTGAATTAAATCATGAGCTTGAAGTACTAACGAATTCCATTGATGGAATGATTGACTGTTTGAAACCAGGCGGAAGATTATGTATCATCACATTCCATTCGTTAGAAGACAGAATTGTAAAAAATGCATTTCGTAAAAATGAAAATCCGTGTATCTGCCCACCGAATTTTCCGGTGTGCACATGCGGAAGAAAATCAAAAGGAAAAGTGATAACAAGAAAACCAATTCTTCCAACAGAAGAAGAAATGGAAGCAAATTCAAGATCCAAGAGCGCAAAACTCCGGGTATTTGAAAAAGGTATGAATATATAAAAGGGGTGTTTTAAAATGTCAGAAAGACGGAATCACTACTACATAGATGGAAGTACAGTCCGGAAGCTGGATTATTCAGCAGAACCGGTCAGAAGAGAATATGAACCGGCAAGAAGAACAGAGATGCCGGCAGAACGCCCTGCCAGAAGAAGACAGGAGAAACAGACAGCAACACCTGCAAGAAAGCAGATGCCACAGAGAAAGAAACAGGTAAGAACCAAACAGGCGCCGGCTGTCAGACAGAGAGACAGAAGATGGGTCGATGAATTAAGACATGGATTATTCTTATCATTTGCTGTAATATGTGCAGTAGGCTTGTGCTTTGTAATGCTGAAATTAATGGCAGATGTAAAAGAAGGAAAAAATGAAGTTAGTACACTGCAGAGCCAGTTGAATGAACAGTTAAATGTAAATGCAGAATACAGTTCAGGACTTGACAGCATGACAGATCTGGATGAAATATATAAGATTGCAACAACTGAGCTTGGTATGGTATATTCGAAGCCGGGGCAGACTGTGTACTATCCACAGAACAGTGACGATTATGTTATACAGTACAAAAATGTTCCTGAGACCAAATAAGTCTCAGGAAATTTTGCGTTATACCCGAACCTGTTAAGATACAGAATATAAAAATAAAATCAAAGGTGGAAAAATATGTCGACAAAAGCAAAGAATTTTCTTAGGAGAATGAAACAGAGACTGGTTATAATATTTGGTATCGCATTACTCTTTTTTGTTGTGCTTATCGGACGTGTGATCTATATCAGCCTTGCAAAAGGACAGGAGTATCAGGAAGAGGTACTGGATCAGAAGACCTACGACAGTCTGGATATTCCGTTTGAACGGGGAGACATTGTGGATCGAAATGGAAATATTCTTGCCACCAGTGAGAAAGTGTACAATCTGATTTTGGAGCCCAAAAATATCCTGCGTACGGATAAGGGAAAAGAGGCAACAAAGGCAGCGCTGATCAAATATTTTGGAATGGAAGATGCAAAGTTCGATGAATGTATGCAGAACACAGATTCCTTTTATAAGGTAGCCATGAAAGGGCTTGAATATGCAGATGTAAAAGCATTTCAGGAATATTGCAATACAAGAGATGGTGCAGATGTCGTTGGTGTGCGGTTTGAGGAGGAATACAAAAGAAAATATCCAAATGGCAGTCTTGCCTGTCACCTGCTTGGATATACCGTAAGCGGAAATGTCGGACAGGGTGGAATCGAAGGTTATTATAACAGTTACCTGAATGGTGTAAATGGAAAGACATATGGATATCTGACAAATGATAATACCGTAGAATCTGTTACAGTACCTGCACAGAATGGTTATACTGTAGTGTCTACGATCGATCTGAATATCCAGAAGATCATTGAAGATAATATAAAAGAATATATGCAGACGACTGGTGCAAAGAAGATCGGTGTTATCGCAATGGATCCGGATACGGCAGAGGTTCTTGGCATGAGTACCTCTTATGGATATGATCCGAACGAACCGATGAATACGGATGCACTTCGTAATATGGAGGTTACCGTTACAGAAAGTACGGAAGAACCATCAACAGAAGAAGACAGCAGCGAGGAAGGTTCTTCTGAAGATACGACAGAAGCAACAACCGAGGAACAGAAAGACCCGGAAAAGATCACATATGATTTTTCATCTATGACAGATGATGAATTCCAGAAAGCAATTGATGACCTGACAAGTGATCAGACGTATGAAGCATTAGATGCTGTATGGAGAAATTATTGCATCAGTGATATCTTGGAGCCGGGTTCTACATTTAAGCCTTTTACGATTGCAGGTGCCCTTGAGGACGGAATTGTGAAAGACGGCGATACATTCTTCTGTAAAGGCTATGAGATCGTTGCAGAGGGAACATCTCCGATCTATTGTCATAACCGAAGTGGTGATGGCACGATTACATTAAAGCAGGCGCTAGAGCAGTCCTGTAATGTCGCTTTGATGCAGATCGCAAAATCAGAAGGAAGAGAAACATTTTCCAAATATCAGGATATATTTAATTTTGGTAATCAGACCGGAATTGATCTTTCCGGTGAGGGAAGCGGTCTGGTGTATGATGAAGAAGGACTGAATCCGGTCGAGCTTGCGACTTCATCCTTTGGGCAGGGTATTAATGTAACAATGATCCAGATGGCAGCAGCGTTCTGTTCACTGATCAATGGAGGAAATTATTATACGCCTCACACCGTCAGACAGATTTTAGATGAAAATGGAAGTATTATAGAGAATAATGAACCGGAACTTGTCCGCAAGACGATTTCAAAGACAACTTCAGATCTGATGAAGCAGTATATGGCAGGTGTTGTTACAGAAGGTACCGGTTCCAGAGCAGCCGTTGATGGATATACGATCGGCGGTAAGACAGGTACAGCAGAAAAGATTCCTAGAAATCAGGGCAATTATGTATTATCCTTTATCGGTTTCTCACCGGTAGAGAATCCACAGATCATGCTGTATGTTGCAGTTGACGAACCAAATGTAGAAAGTCAGTCTACATCCGGTGCCGGAGCACTGTTATTCCATGCGATCATGGAAGATCTGCTCCCATATATGAATGTATATCAGAGCAGTGATGAAGATGTAACGTATAATGGAAAAGATGAGCCGATCAGCTCTCCATTTGAAGGCAATGTAGAAGATTCAACAGGCGAGGGAACAACAGAAGAAGGAAGCACTGCAGAGGGAGATACAACAGCGGAAGATACCGGTTCAGAGAATGTAACCTCTGAGGGAACAACAGAAGCAGTATCTGAAAATGGCACTTCAGAAGAAACAACCTCCGAAGAAACAACAGAAGCCAAAGTTCAGGATGAATAAACAAGGGAATATCTGGCAGACTGACAGAAAAGGCATATTTGTCCGGAAAAAGTAATAAGATATAAGGATAAATAAATCCGGCGGGCAGAATGAAGCTTTATAGTTATAATCGGAGAAAGATATATTTTACATGTATAGCGATCGTAATGACTGCGGTTTTTCTGATGGGAAGACTTGCTTATCTGATGGTTGCAAAAGCGGATTATTATAATCGTGCAGCAACCGGGCTTCATGAAAGAGAACGAAGCATCAAAGCACCAAGAGGAAGGATATACGACAGAAATGGAAATATCCTGGCTGATAATAAAGCAGTCTGTTCCGTATCGGTCATCCACAGCCAGATTGAGGATGAAGAAGCAGTTATACAGGTTCTGAATGAATATCTGGATAAGGGAGAAGCGGAGATACGCAAAAAAGTAACCAAGGTATCCTCCCGTGAATTGATCGCAACAAACGTTGCGAAGGAAACCGGAGATCAGATCCGGGAATTAAATGTTGCCGGAATTAAGGTTGACGAGGACTATAAAAGGTATTATCCTTATGGAAGCCTTGCATCCAAGGTTCTTGGCTTTACAGGAGCAGACAATCAGGGAATCGTTGGCCTTGAGGTCTGGTATAATGAAATTCTGGCAGGAGAGGACGGAAGCATTCATACAGTAACGGATGCAAAGGGAATCGAACTGCCAAATGTAAAAGAAACGAGAGTAAGTCCTGTACCGGGAGATGACCTGGTACTTTCACTGGACTTGACAATACAAAAATATGCAACACAGGCGGCTCTTTCCGTTATGGAAGAGAAGCAGGCAAAACGTGTGGCAATGATCATTATGAATCCGCAGAATGGAGAGATCTATGCCATGGTTGATGTGCCGGAATATGATCTGAACCAGCCATTTCAGTTGAACACGGATCTGGCTGGATACGAGAGTATGACTGACGGTGAGAAGATGGATGCGTTAAACAATATGTGGCGTAATTTTACAGTCAGTGATACGTACGAACCGGGATCGACCTTTAAGATCGTGACAGCGACAGCAGCCCTTGAGGCTGGAACCGTATCCTTATCGGATACCTTTTACTGTCCGGGATATAAGATCGTGGAGGATCGCAGGATCCGGTGCCATAAGACGACAGGACATGGTTCGGAGGACTTCCGGCATGCACTGATGAATTCCTGCAATCCGGCATTTATGACGATCGGAGAACGGACAGGAGCCACGAATCTGTATCAGACCTATCAGAAGCTTGGATTGTTTCAGAAAACCGGGATCGATCTTCCGGGTGAGGCAAATTCCATTATGCATAAGCTTTCCGATATCGGACCGGTAGAACTGGCAACGATGTCATTTGGACAGTCCTTTCAGATATCACCGATCCAGTTTGTGACTGCTGCAGCAACCGTTATAAATGGTGGGAATAAGATCACACCACATATCGGTATGAAGGTGGTGGATGCGGAGAGTCAGGTTATGACGGAGCTTCAATATCCGGTCACCCAAGGGGCGGTCGGTAGTGAAACATCGGCGACAATGCGTGATCTGTTGGAGTCTGTTGTGGCAGAAGGCGGAGGCAGCAAGGCGCAGATCGAGGGATACCGGATTGGCGGCAAGACAGCAACCAGTGAGAAGTATCCGAGAGGAACCGGAAAATACATATCATCTTTCCTAGGATTTGCACCG
The DNA here is from genome assembly GCF_003481465.1 of Clostridium sp. OM05-9. Classification (NCBI taxonomy): domain Bacteria; kingdom Bacillati; phylum Bacillota; class Clostridia; order Eubacteriales; family Clostridiaceae; genus Clostridium; species Clostridium sp. OM05-9. Next base: position 203,956 of record NZ_QULF01000006.1, on the reverse strand, counting down.
GCAAATGATCCGCAGGTCATGGCATTTGTTATGATCGATGAACCGACAGGAGTATATTATGGAGGAACGATAGCAGCCCCTGTCATACAGGAGGTATTTTCCAATATCCTTCCATATCTGGGAATACCAAAAGAGGAATAAGAAAATTACCTCATACGTGAGGAAAAATATAGCCATTTCAAAATGAAATGACGGGTAAGGAGTACAAAGAAATGAACTTGGATTTTTCAATTATTTTACCGATACTTATAGCGTTTGGAATCAGCGTGGTGTTAAGCCCGATCGTGATCCCATTTTTAAAGAAACTGAAATTTGGACAGTTTGTACGAGATGATGGACCGGAAACACATCTGAAGAAATCAGGAACACCGACAATGGGCGGACTGATCATTCTGTTGAGCCTGGTGATTACCTCGTTATTTTATATGAAGGATTATCCGGATATCCTTCCGGTATTGTTTGTAACACTTGGTTTTGGGCTGATCGGATTTCTGGATGATTATATCAAAGTCGTTATGAAGCGTTCCCTGGGACTTCGTGCATGGCAGAAGATGCTCGGACAGTTCGTTGTAACAGCAGTTTTTGCATATTATATTGAGAAATATACCGAGATCAACAACGAGATCATTATTCCATTTGTCGGTAAGACAGTTGTTCTTGATAAATGGGTTTATATCGTTTTGTTATTCTTTGTTGTACTTGGAACAGTAAATGGTGCAAACTTCACAGATGGTCTGGATGGTCTTGCTTCTTCCGTAACAGCATTGATCGCTACATTCTTTACAGTTGTTGCGATCGGAACCGGATCCGGTCTTGCACCTATCTCCTGTGCAGCAATGGGAAGCTTGTTAGGATTCCTTGTATATAATGTATACCCTGCAAGAGTGTTTATGGGTGACACCGGTTCTCTTGCACTTGGCGGATTTGTAGCATCGATCGCATACATGCTGAAGATGCCATTATTTATTCTGATCGTGGCATTCATTTATTTTATAGAAGTATTATCGGTTATCATCCAGGTAGTTTCATTCAAACTGACTGGAAAACGAGTGTTCAAAATGGCACCGATCCATCATCATTTTGAGCTTTCCGGATGGCCTGAGACAAAGGTTGTATCAATATTTGCGATAGTAACAGCCGTACTTTGTGTTGTAGGTTTACTGGCTGTTTAATACGGAGGATATGAAGATGAATTTTAAAAATGCTTTAGTGGCTGGTACAGGTAAGAGCGGCATCAGTGCAGCAAAGCTGCTGATCGCTCATGGCGTAAAGGTTACGCTGTTTGATGAAAATGAAAAAAGAGATAAAAATGATCTGATGGAGAAACTCTCCCAGTCAGAACTTGTTACGATCCTGCTTGGAAAATTAACGGATGAAGTATTAAAGCAGACAGATATTATGGTTATAAGCCCGGGTATTCCGGTTGATTCTGCATTTGTAGAGGATATAAAGAAAGCAGGCATTCCGGTATGGAGTGAGATTGAGCTTGCATATTATTTTGGTAAAGGAAAGATCGCTGCGATCACAGGAACAAATGGCAAGACAACGACGACGGCACTTGTTGGCGAGATCGTAAAGGCGTGGAATCCGAAGACGATCGTAGTTGGAAATATCGGTATTCCATATACCGAGCTTTGTGATACAACCGATGATGACAGTGCAACAGTGGCAGAGATCAGCAGCTTCCAGTTAGAGACGATCGTGGATTTTCATCCGAATGTCAGTGCAATCTTAAATCTGACACCGGATCATCTGAACCGTCATTATACATTTGAAAATTACGGAAATGTCAAGAAGTCGATCACAAAGAATCAGACAGAAGATGATGTGGTTGTATTAAACTATGATGATGATCATACAAGAGCAATGGCAGAGGGAATCCGCCCAAGAGTTGTATATTTCAGCAGACTGGAGAAGCCTGCAGGCGGTGTATATGTAGAGGATGGTCACATTGTGATCGAGGCAAATGGAGAAAAGATCGATGTCCTTGCATTAAAGGATCTGATCCTGCTCGGTTCCCACAATGTTGAAAATGTGCTCGCTGCAGTTGGTATCTCTTATTATATGGGAGTGCCGGTCAATGTCATTCGTGATGTTGCAGTCAGTTTTAAAGCCGTAGAGCATAGAATAGAGTATGTAAAGACAGTGGCTGGTGTGGATTATTACAATGATTCCAAGGGAACCAATCCGGATGCAGCCATCAAGGGAATTCAGGCAATGGTAAAACCGACTTATCTGATCGGTGGAGGCTATGATAAAGGCTCTACCTATGATGAATGGATCGATGCATTTGACGGAAAAGTCAGATGTTTGGTTCTGATCGGTCAGACGGCGAAGAAAATCGCAGAGACTGCCAAGAAACACGGATTCCATAATATTGTATTTGAAGACGATCTGTTAGGAGCGGTAAAATATTGTCATGAGAATGCAAAGGATGGAGAAGCAGTTCTTCTTTCTCCAGCATGTGCAAGCTGGGGAATGTTTGATAATTACGAGCAAAGAGGAAGAATGTTCAAAGAATATGTCCGCGATTTTAAGGAGTGAAATATTTGAATGACAGAAACAGGAACACAGATACAAATGAGATAGATAGCAGAAGAAAGCCGTTATGGTACAGCGGACGTTACTTTGACTATCCGCTGCTTGGCATTGTACTGGGGCTTGTTCTGTTTGGACTGGTCATGGTTTACAGCACCAGCTCCTACCGGGCAGATGAACTGTATGGTGACAGTACATATTTTGCAAAACGACAGCTTGTTTTTGAACTTGTTGCACTGTTTGGAATGTTTCTGGTATCGAAGATCGATTATCGCAGATATGCAAGATATTCCAAATATTTTCTGTATGTGGCAATGGCACTTTTAGTGCTGGTCTACATTATAGGTAGTGCGAGCCATGGATCGACCAGATGGATCTATATTGGTGCATTTGGATTCCAGCCGTCGGAATTTGCAAAGCTTGCGCTGATCGTATATACCGCAGATATCTGTACCAGAAAACCCAGAAGCCTGAATACACTGAAGGGTCTGGCGAAGATGCTTCTGCTTCCGTTTGTAACGATCATACTGATCGCAATCGAGAACTTAAGTACCGCGATCATATGCTTTGGCATTGTGGTGATCATTGTATTTGTCGCCAGCCCGAAAAAATGGCCGTTTGTGCTGATGGGGCTGATCGGAATCCTGATGTGCGTGATATTTATTGCAACAGCAGGCTATCGTGCAGATCGTATCCGTATCTGGCTTGCACCGGAAAAATACGATGATGGATACCAGACGATGCAGTCCCTTTATGCGATCGGATCCGGAGGCTTTTTTGGAAGAGGCATTGGGAACAGTATCCAGAAGATGGGATTTATACCAGAGTCCCATAATGACATGATTTTTTCCGTTATCTGTGAAGAGCTTGGTTTATTTGGTGCGGCACTTGTAATCGCAATGTTTGTGGTCCTGATATACAGATGCGCACTGATCGCAATCAATTCCGGTGAACGGTTTGGAGGTCTGATCGCAACCGGTGTTATGGCACATGTTGCTGTTCAGGTATTGATCAATATCAGTGTTGTAACAAATACGATACCACCGACCGGTGTACCGCTTCCATTTATCAGTTATGGTGGAAGCTCGATATGTTTCATGCTTCTTGAGATGGGACTGGTGCTTGCTGTTGCCAGACAGATGAAGCCGGGAAGATAAAATGGATAGGAAGATATAAAAGATGCAGAATAGGAGAACAGAGAGCGAAACTGAAAAGAAAAAGGGAAGAAAGGCAGGTAAGATTCTGTTGATCATTCTTGGTGCGCTGCTGCTTATATGCCTTAGTGCCTATGTCTATATCCTGAAATGCTACAGTCTGACCAAGATACAGGTGTCCGGCAATGTGCATTATACAGAGGATGAGATCATAGATATTGTAACAAAAGGGAAAAAAGCGGATAATACCCTGTTTTTCTATCTGGACAACAGAATGCATCCGGTAGAGGATGTAACCTTTATTGATAAATTTCAGATTGAAGTGATTGGAAGACATACCATAACGATCACAGTATATGAGAAGTCCATGGCTGGTTGTGTGAGCTATATGGATCAGTATATTTATTTTGATAATGATGGCCGCGTGCTTGAAACGTCTTCCGAAAAGCTGGAGGATGTTCCGTGTATTCAGGGATTGAAATTTGACCGTATCGTTGTGGGTGAAAAGCTCCCTGTAACGAACGAGAATATGTTTCAGGAGATCTTGACGATGACACAGTTGATCGGTAAGAACAAGCTGTTGATCGATGAGATCCGGTTTAATAATGACAATGAGATCATCTTGTATAAGGACAAGATCAAAATAGAGCTTGGAAGCGGATCCGGGCTGGAGGACAAGCTTATGAATCTGGAAAGCATTCTTTCCAAACTGGAAGGGAAAAGTGGAACCCTGGATCTGTCGGATTATTCGGCAAGCAGTGGAAACGCAATATTTAAGGAAAATAAGTAAAATTTAAAACAAAAAGTTGTTGCGTTATTTATGAAAAAATCGTATTATTAAGATATTAATGCGATTATATAGATGTACACTCCCTGTACTTTGGGTTGCGGGTGCCAGATCTGCAGCCTGTGACTTGCTTACAGAATGAAGACAACCGGGGGAGGGAGCTGTACAGGAATTATAAAGAAATATATAGAAGGAGGAAACAACCTTGCTCGAAATAAAGTCTAACGATGAGAGAACACCAGCTAGAATACTGGTAATAGGAGTAGGTGGCGCTGGTAACAATGCAGTAAACAGAATGATTGATGAAAATGTAGAAGGTGTGGAGCTGATAGCGATCAACACGGATAAACAGGCACTTTCATTAAGCAGAGCTACAACAAAGATTCAGATTGGTGAGAAGCTGACAAAGGGACTTGGTGCAGGTGCAAAGCCTGAGATCGGTGCCAGTGCAGTTGAAGAGAATAGAGAAGAGATAGCAGATATTATCAAAGATGCCAACATGGTATTCGTAACATGTGGTATGGGTGGTGGTACCGGAACCGGTGCAGCACCTGTTGTTGCGGAGATGGCAAGAAATCTTGGTATCCTGACAGTTGGTGTTGTAACAAAGCCATTTGGTTTTGAAGGAAAGCCTCGTATGAAGAATGCGATGGAAGGAATTGCAAGATTAAAAGAGAATGTTGATACACTGATCGTTATTCCAAATGATAAGTTATTACAGATCTGTGATAAGAGAACCAGTATTCCGGATGCTTTAAAGAAAGCAGACCAGGTTCTTCAGCAGGGTGTTCAGGGTGTAACAGACCTGATCAATAAACCGGGTCTTATCAACCTCGACTTTGCAGACATCCAGACTGTTATGAGAGACAAGGGTATTGCACATATCGGTATCGGTTCTGCAAGCGGTGAGAACAAGGCTGTTGATGCGATCAAGGAAGCTATGGATTCACCATTACTGGAGACAACAGTATCCGGTGCAACCGATATTATTGTAAACTTCTCAGGAAATATTGGTATCGTGGAAGCATACGATGCAGTTACTTACCTGACTGAACAGGCCGGTGATGGTGTAAATATCATCTTCGGTACAGTTGATAATGATAACATGGGTGAGGAGATCAGCATTACGATCATTGCTACAGGACTTGAGAAAGCAGAGACAACTACACCTGTCAGCAGATTCGCAGGAACTGCAGCTCCAAAGCTTGATACAGTTAATACAACATCATTTGGAGAAGCAAGAAAGACAACACCTACTTATGGTGGACAGGCACTTGGTGGATCATCTTCCATCCGTCCTACTTTCCTGTCAGATGCAGGAGCAGCATCACAGACAGCAAAGCCGGTAGTTCCAAATACAACAAGAACAGCTGCTCCGGTTGAGCCGCATGTAGCTCCGTCTCCAAAACCGGCAAGACCAACTGTACAGTCAAATGACAGTATCAGAATACCGGAATTTTTAAAGAAAAGATAAATAGCAGAGATGCGGACAGATATGTATATGTACGGATGCCATGGCGATATTGCCATGGCATTTGTGCAATAAGCTGTTATGTAGAAATAATATCTGCATCAGTTAATGGATATAAAAATCATAACATGGAAGGAGACAGATATGAGATTCCTGGCAACCGGAGAGGAAATGCAGAAGATCGATCAGATCTCCATTGAACAGATTGGAATTCCCGGTCTGGTGTTGATGGAACGTGCAGCACTTGCTGTAACAGAAGAAATAGAAAAAAGATTTTCACGGATAAAAACAGGAGAACATGATACCGGACGGACAGCATATACCAGGATCCTTCTTGTAACAGAACGCGGCAATAATGGAGGGGACGGTCTGGCTGTAGCAAGGATGCTGGCAGAAAAAGGATATCTGGTAGATGTGTACTGTATCGGACAGGTTAGCAGAGCAACAGAGAGTTATAAGGTTCAGGAGAGTATACTTGGACAGCTTGGGATCAAGATTACAGAGGATTTTCCGAATGGAGAATATGATGTAATCGTAGATGCAATCTTTGGAGTTGGATTAAAGCGTGACATAGAAGGAATCCATAAAGAGGTCATTGATCATATCAATGATATGCCGGCATATGTGGTAGCAGTAGATATCCCATCCGGTATATCGGCTACGACCGGACGGGTAATGAATGTTGCAGTAAAGGCGGATCTTACAGTAACAATGGGGTTAATGAAGGTCGGTATGACCGTTTATCCGGGACATGGATATTGTGGAGAGATCCTTGTAAAAGATATCGGATTTCCGGATAAGGCAGTTGATATGGTGATGCCGGAGATATTTACATATGATGAAGGGGATCTGAACCGGCTGAATAAACGAAGACCGGATGGAAATAAAGGAACCTTTGGAAAAGTTGCAGTCATAGCTGGCAGTCAGGAGATATCGGGAGCAGCCTGTCTTGCGGCATCAGCAGCCTACCGGGTTGGAAGTGGTATGGTAAAGGTATATACCCATAAGGATAACAGAGTGATTGTCGGGGGATATCTGCCGGAAGCATTGATGATGACATATCAGGATGAGAAAACAGCAGTTATCTGTGCGGAGAATGCATGTGCATGGGCAGATGTCATTCTGATCGGACCGGGTATCGGAACCGGAAAAGAAGCGGAATGTATGCTTAAGACAGTGCTGGAGAATTTCAAAGGAACGATCGTTGTTGATGCAGATGGACTTAATCTTTTGTCAGCACATAAGGAGCTGCTTGCAGCAGGGGGAATCAGCAGACAGACAGGGAATATAGCACTTGTTATCACCCCTCATGTAAAAGAAATGTCCAGACTGACAGGAAAGACAGTGGCTGAATTAAAAGAAGCACCGGTTCGTGAGTGCAGGGCATTTGCGGAAGTAGAAACACTTGTGTGTGTATTAAAAGATGCAAGAACCTGTGTCAGTGACGGAGGCGTGCATACTTACATGAACACTTCGGGAAATGATGGTATGGCAACAGCAGGTTCAGGGGATGTTCTTGCCGGAATGATTGCAGGGCTATCTGCCGGTGGAATATCTCCGACAGAGGCAGCAAGACTTGGGGTGTATATACATGGGCTTGCAGGGGATCGTGCAAAGAAACGGTATGGAAAGGCGGCTATAACCGCCGGCAGTCTGATCGATGAGATCGGTCCGATCATGAGTTCTTATGTATAAAATATAATAGGCAGAGGCGCAGACAAATGAATAAATATAGAAGAATAGAAGCAGATATCAATCTGGATAATATCAGAGAAAATATAAAAATGATGAAGGCATGTGTGCCGGAGAGTATGAAGATGCTTGCTGTGATCAAGGCAGATGCCTATGGCCACGGAGCAGTAGAGGTTTCAAGAGCCCTTTCTGATCTGGCAGACTTTTATGCGGTTGCCTGTATTGATGAGGCGGTAGAGCTTCGTCATGCAGGATGTGAGAAGCCGTTGTTGATACTTGGATATACAGACCCATCAGAGTATGATGAATTGATCACATACGATGTAAGACCTGCGATGTATGATAAGGCTGAATGTGCCATTCTCTCAGATGATGCGGTAAAGAAAGGATCAAAAGCAAAGATCCATATCAAGATGGATACCGGTATGAGCCGGATCGGCTTTCAGTGTGATGATGCAGGTATCAATGATATCGTGGAGATCGCGCATATGCCGGGAATTGAGATCGAGGGAATATTTACACATTATTCAAAGGCGGACGAATACGATAAAACAGCTGCAAATGGACAGCTTGCGTTATTCCGGTCTGTGATCGGCAGATTAGAAGAACGGGGTATATCGATTCCTGTAAAGCATATATCGAACAGCGCAGGAATCATGGAGATGGATAATGAAGGCTTTGATATGGTAAGATCCGGTATCGTAACATACGGACTATATCCATCGGATGAAGTCGATCATTCGATCGCGGCACTTAAGCCGGCAATGGAACTACTTGCCAAGGTAGTTCATGTGAAGAATGTGAAAGCAGGAACAGGTATCGGCTATGGATGGACATTTGTCGCACCGCATGATATGAGAATAGCAACCGTGTCTGCCGGTTATGCTGACGGATATCCAAGAGCACAGTCCAATATCGGGCGTGTGATCATTCATGGTAAGTATGCACCGATCACCGGACGTGTCTGTATGGATCAGTTTATGATCGATGTAAGTGATATACCGGAGACGTCAGTCGGTGATACAGTTGTTCTGATCGGAAAATGTGGAGATAAAGAGATCACGGTGGAAGAAGTTGCGGAACCGGCAAACAGCTTCAACTATGAACTGATCTGTAATATCGGAAGACGTGTACCAAGAGTCTATATTAGGGATGGAAAAGAAGTCGGGGAAGTGAATTATCTACGTCGAAACTGAATATCATAGAATAGAATTGGAAATACTTTTCACAACAGAAGATATTAATAAATAAATGGAGTGAAAAGAATTGGTAATCAGAAGAGGCGATATATTTTATGCTGATTTACGGCCTGTCGTTGGTTCGGAACAGGGAGGAGTCAGACCGGTACTTATCATACAAAATGAAGCGGGAAATAAACACAGTTCTACTGTGATCTGTGCAGCGATCACCAGCAAGATGAACAAGGCAAAGTTGCCTACACATGTTGAGATTGATTCCAGCCGGTATGATCTGGCAAAGGATTCGGTTGTTCTATTGGAACAGGTGCGTACGATCGATAAACAGAGATTAAAAGAAAAAGTATGCCATATGGGAGATGACATTCTGAAAAAGGTAGATATTGCATTAAAGATCAGTCTGGATCTGTATTGATCTTTGTGGCATGGTAATTATAGACATTGTATAATCATACAGTTATACAGATTCCCATATGAATACGGATTATACAGATTCTCATATGAAAAAATTGACGAATGTTGGAATTAATGATATATTTCCATTATATTTGCATTCGTGTGGAATTAAGAGTGAATGCAGAATGAAACGAACAGGAGAGGTGATTTGTAGACAGAGACTGTCTGGTATATGAAATTATTTAATAACAGAAAAGCTGATGAAGAAAAAGTTGAGGAAGAGATTATTTCCATGGTCAATGAGGGTAATGAACAGGGGCTCATTCATGATGACGAAGTAGAGATGATCACAAATATTTTTGAATTCAGTGAGAAAGAAGTCCGGGATGTTATGACGCCGCGTTCCGATGTAGTTGGAATCGACAAACATACTACAATGGATGAAACGATCAAGATCATGCTGGAGAATAATTATTCCAGATATCCGGTGTTTGATGATGATCTGGACAATATAGTCGGAATCCTTTATTTTAAGGATTTCGTAAAAGCGTATTTAAAGGATAAGAATCAGACGATCGAACAGATCATGGTTGAGCCGCTATTTGTGCATCCGACAAAGAATATATCGGAATTATTCAAACGGATGCAGAAAGAGAAAATTCATATGGTTATTGTGGTGGATGAGTATGGTCAGACAGAAGGCATCATAGCGATGGAAGATATTCTGGAAGAAATTGTCGGCAATATTTTTGATGAATACGACGATGATGACGATGATATTGCACTTGCGGGTCATGGATATATCGTGGGCGGCAGAGCAGAACTGGATGAATTGTCGGAACATCTGGGAATTGAGTTTCCGGATGAGGATTTTCAGACACTGAACGGGTTTATGCTGTATGAACTGGGAAGGCTCCCTTATGAGAACGAAAAAATAGATATTACATATAAGGGATATAATTTTGAGACCATTGGGATCAAGGATAAGATGATCGATAAGGTGCGGATAACCAAGGTTGAAAATGAAAATCAGGTATGATATTATGAACCAGTTGGGCTTATAAAGCTTCAAAAAAGAAACCGATATCCGAAAATGGATATTCAAAAGATAGAATTACAGAGTTAAGGAGTAAAAAAATGTCAGGACATTCAAAATTTGCAAATATTAAACATAAGAAAGAAAAGAACGATGCTGCAAAGGGTAAGATCTTTACCATTATCGGTAAGGAAATTGCGATCGCTGTAAAAGAAGGTGGTGCAAACCCTGATAACAACAGTAAGCTTCGTGATGTAATCGCAAAGGCAAAGGCAAACAATATGCCAAACGATACGATCAAGCGTGGTATCGACAGAGCAGCAGGTGATGCAAACTCAGTAAATTATGTTGCTAATACATACGAAGGATATGGTCCGAACGGTACAGCGATCATCGTTGATACTCTTACAGATAATAAGAACAGAACGGCTGCAAATGTAAGAAATGCATTTACAAAGGGCGGCGGAAACGTAGGAACGACCGGTTGTGTATCTTATATGTTTGATAATAAAGGACAGATCATTATCGATAAAGAAGAATGTGATATGGATGCAGATGATCTTATGATGATGGCACTGGATGCCGGAGCTGAGGATTTCAGTGAAGAGGAAGACAGCTTTGAGATCATCACAACACCGGATGATTTCTCAGCAGTCAGAGAGGCTCTTGAAAAAGAGGGAATCAAGATGGCAGAAGCAGAGCTTACCATGATCCCACAGAACTATGTAGATCTGACAGATCCTGAGGTTGTAAAGAAGTTTACAAGAATTCTGGATCTCTTAGATGAAGATGATGATGTACAGGCCGTATATCACAATGCAAATCTTCCGGATGAGGAATAATTATATCGTTCATGCCATTTGTGCATGAAAGAATTTCCACAGAATCCACATGCAATTTTATGTAAGGTGTTGTGGAGATTCTACCATATATGTATGCCAGGCAGGCAGCAGGACGGCAGAAAGCCGTTTGGCAGCACGCCTGGCATATGGTATGTTAAAAACAAATGCAGAGAGCATATACATTTTACAACAAGAGTAGGAGAGTAGAATGAAGGGAATATTAAGATATTTACGGGACTATAAAAAAGAATCGGTTCTGGCACCATTATTTAAAATGCTGGAAGCCTGTTTCGAACTGCTGATCCCGATCGTAATGGCACATATTATTGATACCGGTATTAAGAATCAGGACATGGGGTATGTTCTTCGGATGTGTCTCGTTATGATCGCACTTGGTATCATCGGCCTGAGCTGTTCACTGACAGCACAGTATTTTTCCGCAAAAGCAGCGACCGGATTCGGAACGGCACTTCGAAGTAATCTGTTCCGTCATATCACAAGTCTTTCTTATAATGAGATTGATACGATCGGAACATCGACACTGCTTACTCGAATGACCAGTGATATCAACCAGATCCAGACAGGTGTCAATCTGGTGCTCCGTTTGTTCTTACGTTCTCCGTTTATCGTATTCGGTGCGATGATCATGTCATTTACGATCGATGTCAAATCAGCCATGACCTTTGTGGTTACAATACCGGCATTGTCGATCGTTGTATTCGGAATTATGCTTGTCAGCATTCCATTGTTTAAGAAGGTACAGGCAAGACTGGATAAGGTCATGCTTCTGACCCGAGAGAATCTGGAAGGTGCCCGTGTGATCCGGGCATTTAACAGACAGCAGAAAGAGGTTGATGAATTCGATAAGTCAACCGATGATCTGATGGATATTCAGTTGTATGTCGGAAGAATCTCGGCATTCTTAAATCCTGTCACATATGTGATCATCAATCTTGCAACTGTTGCGATCATCTGGATCGCAGCCGGACAGACCGATATCGGTATCCTGTCACAGGGTAAGGTTGTTGCACTGATCAACTACATGTCGCAGATCTTAGTTGAGCTTGTAAAGCTTGCCAATCTGATCATTAACATCACAAAGTCGATCGCATGTGCAAAGAGAATCAATGTTGTGTTTGATACGAAGCCATCGATCACAGAGGTTGAAGAAGATTCTGCTTTATCAGAAGCACAGAAGGCAGCCGGCCAGGATGTTCCTAAGGTGGTATTTGACAACGTAGCCTTACGGTATGGTAAAGCATCGGAAGATTCACTGACCGGTATATCCTTTACGGCAAAAGCAGGAGAAACGATCGGTATTATCGGTGGTACAGGTTCCGGTAAGAGTTCTCTGGTCAACCTGATCCCGAGATTCTATGATGCCACCGGTGGTGCGGTTAAGATCGATGGTGTGGATGTAAAGGACTATGATCTCCGTTCCCTTCGAATGAAGGTAGGTGTAGTTCCGCAGAAGGCAGTTCTGTTCCAGGGCACGATCGCCGAGAATATCCGCTGGGGTAAAAATGACGCAACGGAAGAAGAGATCAATGAGGCACTTACGATCGCACAGGCAAAAGAATTCGTTGATCAGAAAACAGATGGCATGAACTTTAAGATTACACAGGGTGGCAAGAACTTATCCGGTGGGCAGAAGCAGCGTCTTACGATCGCAAGAGCAGTTGTAAGAAAGCCTGAGATCCTGATCATGGATGACAGTGCATCGGCACTTGACTTTGCAACAGACGCAGCTCTTCGGCGTGCGATCAAAGAGCAGACAAAGGGTATGACCGTATTTATCGTTTCCCAGCGTGCATCGACGATCATGGGAGCCGATCAGATCATCGTATTAGATGATGGACAGGTTGCAGGTATCGGAACCCACGAAGAATTGTTACAGTCCTGTGAGGTATATCAGGAGATATGTCAGTCACAGTTATCGGCAAATGAAGTATCCGGTAAAAAGACTTCTGCCGGAAATGCAATGGCATAGGAAGGAGGAAGCGACGATGAGTAAAAAAGAAAAAAGTACGTCTGTCAATAAGAAAACACTTGGCAGAATATTAAAGTATATCAAACGATACAGTTTCTTAGTTGTCCTTTCTCTGATCTGTGCAGCGATATCCGTTGTTCTGACCTTATATGCACCGATCATTACCGGACATATGGTAGATAAGATCGTCGGAAAAGGAGCCGTTGATTTCGGAGCATTAAAGACACTGGCAATCCGTTTTGTGATTGTAGTTGCGGTTACGGCAGTCTGCCAGTGGATCATGAATATATTGAATAATAAAGTTACCTATCATGTTGTAAATGATGTCCGTACATCTGCATATAAGAAGTTAGAACAGCTTCCGTTATCCTATGTGGATTCTCACACCCATGGTGATATCGTAAGCCGTGTGATCGCAGATGTAGACCAGTTTTCAGATGGTCTGCTGATGGGCTTTACACAGTTATTTACCGGGGTTATGACTATCGTTGGAACGCTTTGTTTCATGTTATCGATTAACGCTGTGATCACGGTTGCGGTTGTTGTGATCACTCCGGTTTCTCTGTTTGTTGCGGCATTTATCGCAAAGAAAACCTACCATATGTTCAGAAAGCAGGCAGAGATCAAGGGTGAGATGACATCACTTGTTAATGAGATGGTAGAAAACCAGAAGGTTGTAACAGCCTTTTCCATGGAAGAAAATGTAAATGGCAGCTTTAACGAAGTAAATAAGAGATTGAATAAGGCCGGACTGGATGCGACCTTCTTCTCATCCATTACCAATCCGTGTACCCGTTTTGTAAACAGCTTAGTATATACCGGCGTTGGCATCATCGGTGCGGTCATGGCGATCAAGGGAAGAATATCCGTTGGTCAGCTTACCAGCTTTTTAAGCTATGCAAACCAGTATACAAAGCCATTTAATGAGATCTCAGGCGTCGTAACGGAGCTTCAGAATGCACTTGCATCCGCAGCCAGAGTATTTGAGCTGATCGATGAAGAACCGGAGATCGCGGAGCCTGCGGATGTTTATGTGATCGAGAAAGCAGATGGACAGGTGGATCTGTCTCATGTGGATTTCTCTTATAATAAAGATGTAGAACTGATCAAGAATCTGAATCTGAAGGTTGAACCGGGTAAGCGTGTAGCGATCGTCGGACCGACCGGATGTGGTAAGAGTACCGTTATCAATCTTTTAATGCGGTTCTATGATGTAGATGCCGGAGCCATTTCTGTAGATGACCATGATATCCGTCAGGTAACGAGAGAGAGCCTTCGTGATAACTATGGTATGGTTCTTCAGGAGACCTGGTTAAAGACCGGAACGATCAAGGAGAATATCGCATACGGAAGACCGGATGCGACGGATGAGGAGATTATAGAAGCAGCAAAACAGTCCCACGCACACAGCTTTATCAAGCGTTTGCCGGAGGGGTATGATACCATGATATCAGAGGATGGCGGCGGACTGTCACAGGGACAGAAACAGCTCTTATGTATTACCAGAGTTATGCTTGATCTGCCACCGATGCTGATCCTTGATGAAGCAACATCATCGATCGATACAAGAACCGAGATCCGGATCCAGCGTGCATTTGCGAAGATGATGAAGGGAAGAACGAGCTTTGTCGTAGCGCATCGTTTGTCAACGATCAAAGAATCTGATATTATACTGGTTATGAAGGATGGACATATCATAGAGCAGGGTAATCATGAATCACTTTTAGCACAGAAAGGATTCTATTACACCCTTTACAATTCACAGTTTGCACATTAGTAGGAACTAAAAATTTGTATTTATATAAAGGAGACAGGAAGATGAAAGTTAGTGAAAGCGGATATACAAAAGACGAATTACTTGACATAGTAGACAAATACCTAGCCGAGCAGTCCAGAAGATGGAATTTTATCGAGGAAAAGGGAGACGGCATGTATGTGTACGATGAGGAAGGAAATGAATATCTTGACTTCTTTGGCGGCATCGCAGTAAACAGTACCGGTAACTGTAACAAGAAAGTTGCGGCAGCAATCGCAGACCAGTGCCAGAATGTGATCCATGCATCCAATTACGCATATACACTTCCTATGATCCTGCTCGCAAAGAAGATTTGTGAGACGATCGGTATGGAGAAGGTTCTGTTTCAGAATTCAGGAACAGAGACAAATGAAGCAATGATCAAGATGGCAAGAAAATACGGAACCGATCATTACGGACCGGAGCATTATCATATCGTTACAGCCATTAACAGCTTCCATGGCAGAACCTATGGAGCGTTATCAGCAACCGGACAGCCGGACAATGCATGTCAGATCGGTTTCAAGCCGATGCTTCCGGGCTTCACATATGCAGAGTTCAATAATCTTGAGGATTTCAAGAACAAATGTACCAAAGACACAGTTGCAATCATGGTAGAGCCTGTTCAGGGCGAGGGTGGTGTATATCCGGCAACGGAGGAATTCTTAAAAGGACTTCGTGCTTACTGTGACGAGACCGGCATCCTGTTGTTATTTGATGAGGTACAGACCGGATGGGGCAGATGCGGAGATACGATGGCATTTATGACCTATGGAGTGAAGCCTGATATGGTATCTATGGCAAAAGCGATCGGCGGCGGTATGCCGATCGGCGCACTTTGTACATCAGCAGAGCTTGCAAGTGCATTTACACCGGGGGCACACGGTTCTACTTATGCAGCCAATCCTGTATGCTGTGCAGCCGCACTTGCAGAGATCGATGAGATCTTAGACAATCATCTTGCAGAGAATGCAAAAGAGACAGGAGCTTATTTTGCAGAACAGCTTTATTCCCTTCCGTATGTGAAGGAAGTACGCGGACGCGGACTTCTGGTTGGCGTTGAATTCACCAAACCAATCGCAAACGAAGTAAAGCATCAAGCTGTTGAGAACAGA
Organism: Clostridium sp. OM05-9; assembly: GCF_003481465.1. Classification (NCBI taxonomy): domain Bacteria; kingdom Bacillati; phylum Bacillota; class Clostridia; order Eubacteriales; family Clostridiaceae; genus Clostridium; species Clostridium sp. OM05-9. The sequence continues at coordinate 187,944 of NZ_QULF01000006.1, read as the reverse complement.
CTGTTGATCACAGCGGTAAGACCAAATGTGATCCGTATGGCACCGCCACTGATCGTAACAAAGGAACAGTGCGATAAGGCTGTTCAGATCCTGATCAAATGTGTGTCAAAGGCAGCTGAAGAAGCAGATGCATAAGGAGGTAACAGAAGATGGGAAGAACCGCAGAAGAAATGGAAGATGTAACACTTCTCGGCAATAAGAATGTAAAATACAGCATGGACTATGCACCGGAGATGTTACAGACCTTTATCAATAAACATCAGGACAATGATTATTTTGTCAAGTTCAATTGTCCGGAATTTACCAGCTTATGTCCGATCACGGGACAGCCGGATTTTGCAACCGTATATATATCCTATGTTCCGGATGTGAAGATGGTAGAGAGCAAGTCTTTGAAATTATATCTGTTCAGTTTCAGAAATCACGGAGATTTCCATGAGGACTGCATGAACATTATCATGAAGGATCTGATCAAATTGATGGATCCGAAATATATTGAGGTCTGGGGCAAATTCACTCCGAGAGGCGGTATCTCGATCGATCCATATTGTAATTACGGAAGACCGGGAACAAAATGGGAAGAAGTTGCATGGAACAGAATGTCAAATCATGACCTGTATCCGGAAAAGATAGATAACAGATAGGCGGCATGTCAGATGAATTACAGGGAAACAGTTGATTATATCCTAAGCATTCCACTGTTCGCACAGAAGATTGGCACAGAGAATCTTGCCAGTCTTCTTGAACGTTTAGGGAATCCGCAGGATAAGAGCAGAGTGATCCATATAGCAGGAACAAACGGTAAGGGATCGACGGCAAAGGCGCTTGCTACGATACTGATGCATGCAGGCTTTCATGTAGGATTGTTTACATCACCGCATCTTGTCTCGATCAATGAGCGCATACGGTACGATGATGAAATGATCTCAGACGAAGATTTTACATGGGCATTTGAACAGGTGCGGAAGAAGTTCACCGTTCATCCGTCTTTTTTTGAAGTGATGTTTGCGATGGCGGCTGTTTATTATGAGAAGAAGCAGCCGGATTATGTGATTTATGAGACCGGAATGGGTGGCAGGCTGGATGCAACTAATGTCGTAAGACCGGAGCTTTGCATCATCACATCGGTAGGACTTGATCATATGGAATATCTTGGAGATACGATCGCTAAGATCGCAGGAGAGAAAGCAGGGATCATCAAACCGTCAGTTCCGGTCGTATATTTCAAGCGGGATGCGGTTTCGTCTGGAATCATAGAGACTCATGCAAAAGAATTGGATTCTGCCGTAACAGCGGTCGAAAAATCAAACTATATAATAAATGAAATAGATGATAAAACCATTGATTTTTCATTTCATAATCGGTATTATTATTATGACCATTTGAGGATACCGAAAACGTCTCTTTATCAGGTCGAAAATACCTGCCTTGCAGTTGCTTCTTTTGATATCCTGATGCAGACCAGGGATATAGAATATGGGAAAAATGCAGGTGCTGATGTCAGGATAGAGCAGGCAGTCAGAAGCGGATTACTTGATTTTTCATGGGAAGGCAGGATGGAGGAGATCGCACCGGATCTGTTTGTAGATGGTGCACATAATCCGGAAGCAGTCGAATGTTATTGCAGAACACTTCGGACGCTTTATACGAAGAAAAAGAAGATCCTGGTCTTTGCAGCAGTAAAGGACAAGGACTATGATACGATGATACGGGATCTGACAGAAGCACTTTCGTTTGAGAAGATCATAGTTACAAGTGTAGATAATAAACGGAAGGCGCCGGTCTCTCTGATCGCAGACAGGTTCCGGAATTACACAGGACATACGGTGGAGGCATATGAGGATATTGCAGAAGCAATGGATGCCGCCATCCGCTATAAAGAACAGATCACAGATTCAGCAGTCTATTGTGTGGGTTCTCTTTATCTGGTGGGAGAAGTCAAACTCTGGCTTCAGAAGATAAAAGAGAAATCTGCGAATATGGAGGAATAGTATGATAAACTTTGATGAAGAAGTAAAAAAATTCAGACCGACTCTGGAAGTAGACCAGGCAGAAGATGCCATTTATCATAATGATCTGAAGGATATCTCAGATATTATGCAGGAGATGCTTCGTGTAGCAAAGGAAACGGAGAAATAATATGGCAGACGTACTGAATTGTAAGCATTGTGGCGGTAAGATCCTTGTTACCGGATATTGCAGCCAATGTGGGTTAAAGAGTGAATTTGTAAATAAGGCACTGAACACATCCAAATATTATTATAATATTGGTCTGGATAAAGCCAGAGTCCGTGATATGAGTGGTGCAGAAGAGGCATTAAAGACAGCCCTTAAATATGACAAGTTGAATATTGATGCCAGAAATCTGCTGGGGCTTGTATATTATGAAACCGGTGAAGTTGTTCTGGCATTAAGCCACTGGGTCATCAGTGTGAATTATTTCAGCGGACGAAATGTTGCAAAACGTTATATCAAAGAGGTGAAGGGCAACCCACACAAGCTTGAAACAACGAACAATGCAGCAAGAAAATACAATCAGGCAGTAAACTATGCCAGACAGGGCAGTAAGGATCTTGCATTTATCCAGCTTCGAAAAGTCTTATCGGATAATCCGAAGTTTGTAAATGGTTATCTGCTGATGGCACTTCTACTGATCGATGATAACAAATATGATAAGGCAAGAAAAGCATTAAAACGTGTCATCAAGATCGACAGAACCAATCCTCTGGCTGTCCGCTATTTCAATGAGATGGGGCATACGGATGAGGAGATCATGAGCTTTCGTGATTATCCGGATGATGATTATGATGCGGATCTGCTGTTTGTGGAAGACCAGCCACGGGCATATGTGGAATCCGATAATGTTGACCGGAATGGAAGACCGACTCCGGTTGGCAGATATAAGGATATTAATTTCTACAAATATTCGCTTGCCTATGTTCTGGCAGGACTGGTATTGGGACTGGCTGTCATGTGGTTCCTTGTTATGCCACAGCATAATAAGAATGCAGATGATGAGAGCAGAAATGTTAAGATTGCCTACAGCGAAGAGATTGCCAATAAGAATACCAAGCTTTCCTCTCTGCAGGATGAGGTTGATTCCCTGACAACAAAGAATAAAGATCTTACGAAGCAGGTCGCAGATTATGAGGAAAAAAGCAAGGCAGATATATCAGATACGGATAAGGTTACGATGCAGCTTGCCATGAAGTATTATAATGATACCCAATATGATAAGGCAATGACAGAGATCGACAAGGTGCTGGAGACCAGCCCGGATTATGATGTTGCTCTGTATTATAAAGCTCTATGCTATCTGGGTACGGAGGATGAGGATAAGGCCAAAGAAGCCTTTGATACATTTATCCAGAAATGTCCAAATTCTATTTATTATACAGTTGCAGTAGCATTGTCTGGTGCAGACACAACGAGTGGAAAAACAGATGATGGAGGCAGCACGACAGAAGGCAGTTCGGAAGGAACAACGGAATCCGGTATGGATCCGACAAATGAATAAAAAGAAATCAGGATCATACAAAAGACAAATAAGCAATATTGCTTATTTGTCTTTTTTTGTAAAAAAGAGGTGGCGTATGAATAATTATGAGAAAATAGGGGATACTGTGTTAATAGAGCTTCCGGAAGAAGTTGATGATTACCGGGCATCGATACTGGTGAACGAAACGGAAGAGATATTTCAGGATGGAAAGATCCGGTACGTGATATTCGATTTCCGGCATACAAGCGTGATGGACAGCTCCGGGATCGGTCTGATCACGAGAAGATTCCGGAATGTATATGACAGAGGCGGAAAGGTGTTTGTGATCCATGCAAATGACAGAATGCAGCGTATTCTTAAAATGTCGGGAATATTTAAGATCGCAGAGCAGACAGAGGATTTTGAGACTGCGTACAAGCAAGTACATATGTCATAAAATGAAAAGGAGAAGAAAAGAATGAACAGAAATGAAATGAAAATAGAGTTTGGAAGTGATCCAAGAAATGAGAGCTTTGCAAGGGTTGTCGTAGCATCCTTTATGACCCGTACGAATCCGACGCTGGAGGAGGTCGCTGATGTTAAGACAGCCGTGTCGGAAGCAGTTACGAATTCGATCATTCATGGTTATGGGCAAAAAGAGGGAACAATCGAGATACGGGCATACATAGAAGAGCGGAAGCTGTACATAGAGATCACCGATTATGGCTGTGGTATCGAGGATGTGGAAAAGGCAATGGAGCCAATGTTTACAACCGGAAAGGATGGACGGTCGGGAATGGGATTTTCCTTTATGGAAGCCTTTATGGATGAGCTTACGGTAGAGTCGGAGCCGGGAAAAGGAACGACAGTAAAGATGGCAAAAAAAATAGGGGCTGGGTGTGCAGTATAAATGGAAAATAATCTGGATCTTCTTTTACAGGCGAAGAAGGGTGATGACAGTGCAAAAGAAAAACTGGTAGAACAGAACCTTGGACTTGTATGGAGCGTAGCCAGAAGATTTACAGGACGTGGATATGATATCGAGGATCTGTTTCAGATCGGCTGCATCGGATTGATCAAAAGTATTGATAAATTTGATTTTGACTATGATGTGAAGTTTTCGACCTATGCAGTTCCGCTGATCCAGGGGGAAATCCGCCGCTTTTTGCGGGATTACGGCGCAATCAAGGTCAGCCGTAGTCTGAAGGAGATGAATAGTAAGGTAGAGCAATACCGGCAGCGGGTGATCAAGGAAAAGGGCTATGAGCCTGAGATTGAAGAGATCGCTGCTGCCCTTTCTTATGATGCAGGGGAGATCGTAATGGCAATGGAGGCTTCGTTGGAGCCGGAGTCTCTGGATGCTCCGGGTGTATATTCAAAAACGGAGGAATATAGCCAGGAGATTGTTGATCATTTGTCGTTGATGCAGATGTTGGAACGGTTGGAGCCGGAGGAACAGCGTTTGATCCAGCTTCGGTATTTTGAAGACAAAACGCAGTCGGAGACCGGAAAACTGCTTGGTATCAGCCAGGTTCAGGTGAGCCGGCAGGAAAAACGGATCCTTGAGAAATTAAAAGAAAGTGTATAAAAAGAACAGATGCGGATACCCTAATCCTGTAAGAATATGGGAAAGCAGGTTTCGTAATATGGCAGAAATGGTATATTTGCAGTTGGCAGAAAGTGTTCTGGCGGAAAAACGAAAGGTATTGATCCGGGATGTATCGAAGGTCGTATCCGACAATCTGGATCTGAAAAATAAAATCGAAAAAATTGAACTGATGAATTTTTCTACCAGTTCAAAGGAACAGCAGGTCATATCCATATTGGATATCATAGAGGAGATCAGAAAAAACTGCGATGGGGAGCTGTGTATCCAGAATCTTGGACAGCCTGATGTCGTTGTATATTATAAGGCATTCGATCCGTCGGACCGGATAAAGCAGAAGTTCAAATTTATATTTCTATGCCTGATCGCATTCTTTGGTGCTGGATTTTCAATTATATCCTATAACTCGGATGTGAATCTGGTAGGACAGCTTGATCTGCTTCAGAATGTATTTACCGGAGGCAGTGAATCAGGAGCCATGATTGGCGGTGTTGCCTATTCACTGGGCTTGTTCATTGGAATCATTGTATTCTTTAATCATGGAGCCAATAAGAAATTTACCGATGATCCGACCCCGCTTCAGGTGCAGATGCGGCAGTATGAACAGGAGATCAATCAGACAGTGATCACGGATTCTGTAAGAAAGAAGGATGTGCGGGATGCTGATTAGACATATCTGTTATGCACTGGTTGCATTTATCGGAGGGGCAGCTATATCCAGTGGTTATTTTGCATTTATATCCCTGATCGGAGTATTCCCCAAGCTGGCGGAAAAGGTGAAAGGCAACCGGCACTATATGCTGGTGGAATGTCTGCTGGCATATGGTGCTGTGGCAGGAAATATCGTATATATATTTAATATCCGGATCCCGCTTGCAATTCCTGGGCTGGCTTTTGTAACCCTGCTTGGCGGTATCTTTACAGGCTGTCTGGTTGGTGCGCTCGCAGAGGTGCTGAATGTATTTCCGATCATATCCAGACGGTTTTCAATCCGGCGTTATATTCCTTACATCATATACATGGTTGCAGCAGGGAAACTCGTGGGTTCTGTTCTTGGTCTGATATCAACCGGACTGGTCTAGGAATGCGATTTATATGCATAGTTTTCATGCAAATGGAAAATACTGAAGAATAGAACCCGGTAAGACAGGAGGAAAGTATATGCAGTTTGAACCAAAAGAAAAGGAATACAATCAGTATGTTGAAACGATTACTCCGGTATCCAATTCGGCAAGAAACTGCCTGTGGGCGTTTCTCATCGGAGGACTGATCTGCACGATCGGACAGGTGTTATTTAATTTGTTTGAATATGCGGGACTGGATAAGGATGACAGTTCGTCTTATGTATCGATCGTTCTTGTACTCATCAGTGTGGTACTCACAGGTCTGAATGTCTATAAGAAGATCGCAAAATATGGTGGAGCCGGAACTCTGGTACCGATCACGGGCTTTGCTAATGGTGTCTGTGCTCCGATCATAGAGTTTCAGACCGAAGGTGAGGTCTTCGGTAAAGGTGTAAAATGTTTTACGATTGCAGGCCCGGTCATCATGTACGGTATCTTTACATCATGGGTGCTGGGACTGATATACTGGATCTGTAAGCTGGCAGGCTGGGTATGATTCCCGGCCTGTTTTTTCAAAAATGTTACATATGTTTTAAGGTAAAATGATGGTTTTGTGAAATATTAGATTTAAGGGGAATCTGTATTGACAGATAAAAATACCTATGATAACTTTAACAAATGGTTAAGTTAATAATAGTAGGTATCTGTATCCTTTAGCAGGATGCGTATACTCGCATGTGTAGTAAATGGAGATACATCATGAAAAAAGCAAAAAGAAGTGTTACTACAACAGTATGTGTTATTGTTGCATTGTGTGCGTGTTATCTGATATTTTGCGGAATTATTGGTAAGAAAAAGTTTTTTCCAAATACCAGTATAAATGGAATTGATGTCAGTAACATGACGGTGAAGGAAGCTGCAGCGGCTGTAGAAGATCAGTTTGCAACGGAGTACAATAATGCCGGGATCGACGTAACGTTGGAAGGTAAAACATATTGCATTGCGATCGAAGAAGCTCTGGATCTGGATGTGATCGATGCGGTACAACAGGCAAACGATGAAAGCCATGGATTTTTAACAAGAGGTTTTAATTTTATTAAGGCATTATTTGGTGAGGCAGAATATACTGCACGGCCATCGCTGAAGGATAAGAAGCCGTTGTATACTGCGATCGAACAGTCCGGGCTGACGAAGCTGGAAGGGGTAGAAGATTCCTCTTACACCGTGAAGGATGACAAGGTTATTGTTACAAAGGGCCGCGGAGGTTATACGGTAGATTCGGATAAGCTGGCAGATGAGATTGCTTCCTGCATCAGCAAGGGAGAATATGATGCGCAGCTTGAATGTCCACTTACATACAGTGATGTCGATCTGGATCTGGTATATGATCAGATTTATGTAGCACCGGCGGATGCAACACTGGATCCGGAAAATGATTACAGCGTAACAGATTCTGTGGTAGGAATCAGCTTTGATAAAGATGCTGCCAGGAAGAAGCTGGATGCGGCAGCCGATGGAGAAGAAGTCAGCTTTGATCTGGTTTATACAGAACCGGAGCTGTCGAAGGAGACATTACAGGCCTATCTCTTCCGTGATATGCTGGGATCCTTCAGTACCAATGTAGGTGGAACGGATGCAAGAAAAGGAAATGTTGCAAAGGCGGCAGAGAATTGTAACGGCACGATACTGATGCCGGGTGAAGAGTTTTCATTCAATAATGTGGTAGGACAGAGAACCATTGAGAATGGGTTTCAGGCAGCTCCATCTTATGTCAATGGGGAATCAGTAGATGAAGTCGGCGGAGGTATCTGTCAGGTATCATCCACTCTTTATGATGCCTGTCTGTATGCGAATCTGGAAATTGCAGAACGTCATTGCCATCCGCATCCATCCACTTATGTAGATGCAGGCTTTGATGCAACAGTATCCTGGGGCGGACCGGATTACCGTTTTATAAATAATACGGATTATCCGCTCAAGGTGACCGCCTCCTATAGTGGTGGTGTTGTGTCATGTGCGATTTATGGAACGAAGCTAAAGGACTTCAGAGTGTCACTGTCCAGTGAACTGGTAGCAACTTATGATTATGATACGGAATATGAGGACGACGATACACTGGAGAAAGGTGAAGAGGAAGTTTCCGTTACAGGTATCACAGGAACTAAATATCAGACCTACCGGACGGTATATGACGGAAATGGAGAGGTAATCTCATCTGAACCGGAATCTGTCAGTGTGTATGATAAACGGGATAAAGTAGTTCTTCGTGGAACCAAAGAGAAGGAAGATACCTCAGAGGAGAATTCGACTGAGGAGAAGAAGACGGAGGAAAAAACAACCGAGGAAAAGACAACTGAGGATACGACAGAAAAGAAGGACGACAAGAAAGACGATTCCAAGAAGGATGATAAGAAATCGGATAAAAAGTCAGACAATAAGAAAAAGAATGATACAAAGACAGATGATTAAATAAAGAAACAAAGAAAAGCTCATATGGAAGCCGGTTCGTAAGGATCAGGCAGCCATATGAGCTTTCTTTTGTGTTATTGATAGTATATTATTCCGCTTCACTGTGTTCGTTTGTTTTGACCTCCTGATTGGTATACAGGTTTACATAGTGAGGACGAAGCTTGGAATATATGATTTTCTGTTCACTGTATAAGCTGTAATAACCGGATAACATATAGCTGACACTGCAACCGATCGCGAACAGCAGGATACCGCTTGCACCGAATAATTCGATGCTTAAGACCAGAGATGCCAGTGGACAGTTTACAACGCCGCAGAAGAGACATACAAGCCCCATAGCAGCTCCGAATCCTGGATCCAGTCCAATCCAGCCTCCAAGGGTACATCCGAAGGTTGCACCGATGAAGAACGATGGAACGATCTCTCCGCCACGGAATCCGCAGCCGATCGTGATGCAGGTAAACAGGAGCTTCAGAATGAAGGCTTCCGGTTTTGCTGTTCCATGGATCGCCTGTTCAATAATGTTCATACCGGCACCATTGTAATCATTGCAGCGGACGGCAAGCGTCAGGAGAACCAGTAGCACACCGCCAACCAATATACGAAGATACTGGTTTTTCAGATATTTCTTAAATGTTTTTCCGATGACCTGCATGGACATACAGAAAAGGATGCTGAGTACGGCAGCAGCGACCGAGAGAATGATCACCCGGATCCCGGTTGCCAGTGACATTTCAGGAACCTGATTCAGAATGAAATAGGTAGGGGTGATGTGAAATTTTTCTGTGATCGCATAGGAAATGGTTGCTGACAGGATACATGGTACCAGTGCACTATAATACAGAATTCCGATGCTGATAACCTCTACACTGAAAAGTGCGGCCGTAACAGGAGTTCCAAACAGGGCAGCGAATACGGCACTCATACCACACAAGGTCATAATATGTTTATCGCTGTCATCCATTTTGATCAATTTGCCAATCGATGCACCCAGACTTCCGCCAATCTGCAGGGCAGCACCTTCCCGGCCGGCAGATCCGCCAAATAAATGCGTGATAACGGTTGTTATAAAGATCAGAGGTGCCATACGGAAAGGCACATTATATTCCGGATTCCGAATCGAACCGATAACAAGGTTGGTACCCTTGTCATGCTTGATGCCGCCTGCACGGTACAGAAATACGATCAACAGACCGGCTGCCGGGAGCAGGAAGATGATCCATCTGTGCCCGGAACGGAACTGTGTGACATATTCAACGCTGTAATGAAAGGCTGTTCCGACAGCCCCGCAGGTGATTCCGATAATGGCAGAACAGATCAGCCATTTAATAAATGTTTTTGCATATCGTTTTGTTCGATCGATACAATTTAACCAGTATTCTTTTGTAAATATCATAATTCATACCTATCCAGATTGTTTTTATTCTTTCATAGATTACCCCGAATCAGCGGATTTGTCCAGAACATATTAAATATGAATAAAATAAAGAAAAGAAGCAAATGACTATCAACAGAAGAACATATGGAAATAAGGAGGCAGAAAATGAATAAAATGGTTGGAAAACAAAGTGTCAGTTTTTCAGATCCTCCATGTATTCTGGGATCGGCTTCTATCTGTGGGCCAAAGGAAGCTGAAGGACCTCTGGCGGATTACTTTGATATCCGTTCCGAAGATCCTACATTTGGAAAGGATTCCTGGGAAGAGGGCGAAAGTGAGATGATCCGGCAGGCGGTCGAGCTTGCAATCAAAAAGGCGGATAAAAAGAAAGAGGAGATCCGGTATATATTTGCGGGGGATCTGCTGGGACAGTTGATCGCAACCACATTTGGTATTAAGGATCTTGATATACCGGTATTTGGGTTGTATGGAGCCTGCTCCACCTGTGGAGAGGGATTGTCGCTGGCATCCATGACAGTTGCTGCCGGTTATGCGGACTGTGTAGTGGCAGCAACGTCCAGTCATTTTGGAAGTGCAGAGAAGCAGTTCCGGTTTCCACTGGAATATGGAAATCAGAGACCGCTATCTGCGACCTGGACGGTAACCGGAAGTGGAGCGTTTGTTGTTGGTAAGGCAGAGCCGGAAGAAGGAGCAATTCAGATTACCGGGATTACAACGGGACGGATCGTGGATTATGGGGTAAAGGACTCCTTTAATATGGGAGCCTGTATGGCACCGGCAGCGGCAGATGTGATCTATCAGAACCTGAAGGACTTTGATCGGAAGCCAACGTATTATGACCGTATCATTACCGGGGATCTGGGGAAGATCGGGCAGAAGATACTGTTTGATCTTTTAAAGGACAATGGAATAGATATCAGCAACCAGCATATGGATTGTGGTATCGAGATCTTTGATAATGAAGAACAGGATACACATTCCGGTGGCTCCGGCTGCGGATGCTCGGCTATTACGCTGGCTGGCTATGTATTAAAGCAGTTACGGGACGGAACCTGGAAGAGGGTATTGTTTGTACCGACCGGAGCACTTCTTTCCACAGTAAGCTATAATGAAGGACAGAATATACCGGGCGTGGCACATGCAGTTATAATAGAACGGAGGTAAAGTTATTTATGGATTATATAAAGGCATTTGTGATCGGAGGTGCTGTCTGTGTGCTTGTTCAGATACTGATGGACAAGACGAAGCTGCTTCCGGGACGGATCATGGTGATCCTGGTATGTACCGGTGCTGCTCTTGGAGCAATCGGGATATATGAACCATTTCTTGAATTTGCCGGCTGCGGAGCCTCGGTTCCTCTTTCCGGATTTGGTTATAATCTCTGGAAGGGAATAAAAGAGGCAGTTGATCAGGATGGATTTATCGGGCTGTTCCGGGGAGGCTTCAAGATGGCGGCAGTAGGAACATCGGCAGCATTGATCTTTTCTTATCTGGCATCCCTGATCTTTAAGCCAAAGATGGTAAAATAGTATAAAGTATATTTTTTTATATAGATCCCAGGGAATAGGAAAGGAGCCATGAGAATGATCTCTCATGGCTCCCTTTTACATATATCGTTTTTATTCTTCTGTATTTTTATGTTTGTTCTCTTTTGAGGAAGGTTCATCAGAAGATGGTTCATCGGTAGGTTCCTCTGTTGGCGGTTCTTCTGTTGTAGGAGCTTCCGTTGTTGGTTCTTCTGTTGTAGGAGTTTCCGTTGTTGGTTCCTCTGTTGTAGGCTTCTCTGTTGGCGGTTCTTCTGTCTTGTCCTTTTTGAACTTAACAGTGATCGTATGATTGCCTTTTACCTTTGAGAACTTATACTGTGAAACCGGTCCGACGGAGCTTCCGTCTACATATACATCCGAGATCACATAACCCTTATCCGGTGTGATATAGAAGGTTGTACTCTTGCCGGATTTTACGGTTGTACTTGGTGAGATAGAACCACCGGCTCCATCTACACCGGATGTGATCTTGAAGCTGTCCTTCTTGTTGTCCTCTGTAGTCTTATTTGGATCTTCAGAATCAGAAGGGTCTTCGGGTTTTTCTTCCTCCGGATGAAGCGGACATTTCTCTTTCAGGATGTTCTGGTCGTATTCAAAGTCTGCATCAATGATCTCAATCTTGCCGTCATCATCTTCTGTATAATAGTAGGTTGTTGTTTCCTTACAGGTATTGGTTGCTACCTTATGGGAATCATTACAGATCACAACCTTCTTGTTTCCACCACATCGTTTGGTAGGAACGGTTCCTTCTGCAAAATAGTCTGTTATTGTTGAACAGCCTTCAACAGGAAGAAGTCCGGTATCCTTACATACGGTTGCCCGTATGATTCCACTTGGCATTTCAAAGGTCTTGGAGGTATCCAGACCCTTTGCTTCCACGATTGCATCCATGATCTTACGCCACATGTTCTTATGATAGCTTCCAGCAGCAAAATTAGTATTTACATCAAAACCGATCCAGATCGAAGCGGTGTAATATGGAGTATATCCACAGAACCATGCATCGTAGTTGCTGGAGGTTGTACCTGTTTTACCTGCTGTATAAAGACCACATGAAAGATTTGCAGCAGTACCGGTACCGATCGTAACTACATCATGCATGGCACTTGTTAATAACCATGCATTCTGAGGAGAGATGACCGGGGATTCTTCCGGTGTTCTGTTATCGATCAGAAGCTTGCCGTCATGATCATATACCTCGGTGTAGAAGATAGGTTTGATATAATTGCCTTCATTTGCAATTGTTGCATAAGCAGCGGTGATCTCAAGGTTTGTGATACCATCTGTCAGACCACCAAGGGCAAGGGACTGGTTGATATCCGATTCAATCCCTCCGCTTGAATTTGTACGTTCTTTTACTAGGGTTGTGAATCCAAGCTTTAACAGATATTCGTAAGCAAGCTCCGGAGTAACATCTGTGATCGTCTTAACAGCAAGAATATTCATGGAATTCTGAATAGCCTGTCGGATCGTGCTTGGACCACGGTAGCCACTGTACCAGTTCCTGACTTCGCCGCCATTTGTATAGGTGTATGGTTCATCTTTGTATACGGTTGCAAGGCTCATGCCGCAGCCGTCCAGTGCAGGAAGAAAAGAGGCAACAACCTTAAAGGTTGATCCGGGTTGTCTGGTTGCTTCCGTAGCACGGTTAAAGGAACGATCCTCTGTCTTTTCACCACGACCGCCGACGATGGCTTTTACCTGACCGGTCTCCTGATCCATCAGGGTGAAGGAAATCTGTGGTTCCACTGTGACCTTATAGCTTTCAAGCTGTTCCTTGTAACCGGTTGTCTCAATCAGGTGCGCTTTGTATTCGTCAGCAGCAGCACGGGCATCTTCTTCACTGGAGAAGATTAGGTCGAAAGAGGATTGTCCCATTTCTTCCTGGAACCAGGTTACCATCATATTCTGACTGTAGTTGTACTGTTCACCGTTGTCATCTACCAGTGTCAGTGCATAGGATAACTGATAGCTGTCAGCCGGATAGTTATCTTCATCATTTAAAACATCATCACAGATATTCTGGATCTGTGTATCCTGACAGGTACGGACATCCAGACCACCGGAGTAGATCAGGCTGTCTGCCTCTGACTTGGAATAGCCCATAGCCATGAAATCATCTTCAAGCTGGCTGATGACCTCATCAATGTAATAAGAGTTGACCTTGGTAGGGGATGATTTCTTGATCGATGATACCTTTTCAATCTCGCTATATACATCATCAGCGAGTGCAGTATCGTAATCGGACTGGGAGATCATGTTCTGATCCAGCATATTTTCAAGAACCATCAGTCGTCTTTTGGCATTTTCCTCCGGGAAAACGATAGGGTCAAATTTACTTGGGTTCTGAGGGATGGCTGCCAGTACCGCACATTCGGATATGGACAGATCCTTCAGTTCTTTATTGAAATAGTATTTTGCAGCGGTTTCTACGCCGTAACGTCCCTGACCGAGATAGATTGTATTCAGGTAATACTCGGCAATGCTCTTTTTCGGAAGCACCTTTTCGATCTCAACTGCCAGATACTGCTCCTGCACCTTACGTTCGATCTTGTCAAACATGGTTTTTTCATCCAGGCCGACATTGAAGATCTGGTTTTTGATCAGCTGCTGGGTCAGTGTACTGGCACCCTGATCAAAGTCACCGGACTGGAGACCGTGGGCGAAGGCACGCATGATACCCTGGACATCGATACCGTTATGCTCCCAGAAACGTTTATCTTCAATAGCAATGAAGGAATTTACAAGTGTTTCCGGTATATCATCGTAGTAAACATACTCACGGTTGGCATCAAAGCTCGCAAGAACCATAAGCTCTTTGCCGTCCTGATCATACAGGGTTGTCTGATATCCTTTCGGGATCAGATCCTTGGCATTCACCTCTGGTGTGTCGTCCAATATGCCTTTTAACATACCAAAACCGGAACCGATTCCAAGTACGATGATCGCAAGGAATATGACCAGTAGTGTTTTGAACAGCGAAACCGATAGTTTTCGTTTATTTCGGGGTAGTTTGGAAACAAGTGCTTTTTGTTTCTTTTCCACGCCCTTTTTGCTAAAATCCATGGAAAATCCTCCTTAAATTAAGTTCAATCATAAATACAACTCATTATAGCAGAGATTTACATAATAATAAAGTAAAACTTCTGATGTGAAATAAAATTAAGACATATAAAAATGCGGATAAATCCCAAATATTTTATAGTTTTTTTGTTACACTATAGGTGGATTTTGTAGTATGATGGTTACAGAAATAAACAGAGAGGAAACAGAACAGCGATGTTTGAGTCAATTGAAGAAGCAATTTCCGTATGGAAAGAGGAGTTTTCCTTTATTGAGGATGCGAAGGTCACAGGATATGACGGAGGGTATCCGGTTGTTGATTTTACGATCCATGAAGCTGCCTTCAGTCTGGTAAAGAGTGAGAGTAAATTCAAGCGTATCATACGATCTGCCGAGATGGAAGGCGGTATAGAAGTAGGAGTATCGACCTGTTTTTACAATACAGCATATGTCAGATGGAATCCGCCGGTCATGACGATCTGTGGTTATCCTGAGGTGATCAGCCGTATATTAAAAAAGATCATGTAAACTGCCCGGGTGAATAAAAAGAAATTCACCCGGGTATTTTATATGTATTGGGATAACAGATAGGAGGCGTATACATGAACCGGGCAATACGAACCGATCTTGCCATTGAGCTGCGGGAGGATATCAAGGACCGCGGGAAGATAGACGGGATCGAAATTGAAACAAGGATCAGCCAGGAAAAAATAAAGACGACTATTATACATGTAAATGACCAGACAGGAGCCGATACGTTGGGAAAACCGGTTGGCACTTATATCACCATTGAATGTCCGGAAATCCGGGAATTTGATGAGGATATCCATAAGCCGCTCTGTAAAGAGCTGGCACATGATCTGAAAAAAATGCTGGGAGAAGCCCGTTCCATCCTGGTTGTGGGACTGGGAAACCGGGAGGTAACACCGGATTCGCTGGGACCACTGGTGACCGATCATTTATTTATAACCAGACATTTGCAGATGGAGCATATACACCTGCAGGAAGAGCCGGAATATGAAATCTCTGCGATCTGTCCGGGTGTCATGGCCCAGACGGGGATTGAGACGGTGGAGATCATCCGTGGAATCTGTGACAATATTGATGTCGATGCAGTCGTTGTAGTCGATGCACTTGCCGCCCGGAGCAGCAGACGTTTAAATAAAACGATACAGCTTGCGGATACCGGTATCAGTCCGGGATCCGGTGTTGGGAATCATCGTACGGAGATCAATTCACAGACGATCGGAGCAAAGGTGATCGCTCTTGGTGTTCCAACCGTTATTTCAGTTCCGTCCATTATAGATGGTTCTCTGGATGTTATTGCAGATACATTTAACCAGTCTTATGGAAAAAAGCTAATGGAATCTTTTTCCGAACAGCAGCGATATGAGCTGGCATATCATCTGGCTGAACCGGAGCTTGCGGATATGTTTGTAACACCAAAAAATATCGATGAACTGGTAAAACGAATAAGCTTCACAATATCCGAAGCAATAAACAGCATGATTTTCACATAACCAACATATACTGGTAAATAACTAAAATAAGAGTATTTACTGGATGAAGAACAGACGGATCATAAGAAAAACAAAATACTGCCTTTTATGGGCCGGATTGTCGATACTGATCTGGTTCGCAAATTGTGACGCAACATATCGGATGGAATTGGTAAACCGGATGGTGAACTGGCTGTTTTTTGGAAATGGATACGAAACACAGACCGAAAATATGGAAACCGTGTCGGCATCCGGGAAATATCTGGAGGATATGCTGCAGGAATATTGTCTGGCAGGAGAACTGGTACAGGGAAGCGGACAGAAGGATCAGACTGTGTCGGCGGGACAGATGACGGATGAAAAAGGAACGGACAATCTGCCGGCGCAGACTGTGATCGCACTGGATCACCGGGCGAAAGCCATAGTTGCCGCCATGTCAGACAAATATGGATATATGCGGGAGAAACTGACGGATTATGATTATATGAGATCAAATTTTTATGTTATAGACAGTACAACAAGTGTATCCAGAGAAGAATTAAATGGACAGGATCTTGCTTCCATGGATCTGACGATCGATACAGAAGAAAAGAATTATAAGGTACTGATCTACCATACACACGGAACGGAGAGCTTTAAAGATTCCGAGCCGGGCAAGGTTGAGGATACCGTGATCGGCGTTGGTGATTACCTGACGCAGCTTCTCGAAGAGAATTACGGGGTGGCAGTCTATCACGATACGACAGCCTATGATATGACCGGTGGGGAGCTGGATCGAAGCGCAGCATATGATTATGCAAGAGAGGGAGTTCAGAAGATTCTTACGGAATACCCGTCTATTGATGTCGTGATCGATATTCACAGAGACGGTGTAGCCGAGGATACATATCTGATCACGGAGATCGGGGGAAAAAAGACTGCGCAGATTATGTTTTTAAACGGAGTGAGCCGATTAAATAAGAACGGAGACATATCATATCTGGCAAATCCATACAAAACAGAAAATCTTGCCTTCAGTCTGCAGATGTATCTGACGGCACAGGCAAATTATGAGTCCTTTGTAAGAAAGATATTTGTTAAGGGATATCGATATAATCTGGATCTGAAGCCCCGGTCGTTATTAGTAGAGGTCGGCAGCCAGACGAATACGGTAGAAGAAGCAAAAAATGCCATGGAGCCGCTGGCTGCAATTCTTTACAAAGTATTGAGCGGAAAGTGAGATTGTGTTATGATAATGAACACGAAATTATTTGCTTGCAGGAATGTATGTTTAAAATAAAAAGAGAAAAGAAATTCAGATACCGGAGGAAAACAGGATGGCTCATATAGATCAGTCAAAGATACGAAACTTTTGCATTATAGCGCATATCGATCATGGTAAATCGACACTTGCGGACAGGATTATAGAAAAGACAGGCTTATTGACTGAACGTGAGATGCAGAATCAGGTGCTTGACAATATGGATCTGGAGCGGGAACGTGGAATCACGATCAAGGCACAGTGCGTTCGTACGATCTATAAAGCACAGGATGGAGAAGAATATATCTTCAATCTGATCGATACCCCGGGGCATGTTGATTTTAACTATGAAGTATCAAGAAGTCTGGCTGCCTGCGAGGGTGCGATCCTGGTTGTGGATGCAGCACAGGGAATCGAGGCACAGACACTTGCAAATGTATATCTTGCGATCGATCACGATCTGGATGTTATGCCGGTTATCAATAAGATCGATCTTCCTTCGGCCGAACCGGAGCGTGTGGTAAATGAGATTGAAGATGTGATCGGAATCGAAGCGCAGGATGCTCCGAGAATTTCGGCAAAGAATGGTATCAATATCGATCAGGTCTTAGAGCAGATCGTTACGAAGATCCCGGCACCAGCAGGAGATCCGGAAAAACCGCTTCAGGCACTTATATTTGACAGTATTTACGATTCATATAAAGGTGTTATCATATTCTGCCGCTTATTCGACGGTGTGGTAAAACGTGGGACGTCTATCCGTATGATGGCAACTGGAGCTGTTGCAGAGGTAGTAGAAGTAGGAATCTTCGGGGCTGGCAGATTCGTTCCATGTGATGAATTATCGGCAGGAATGGTAGGCTATATCACTGCCAGCTTAAAGAATGTCAGAGATACTACAGTCGGTGATACCGTTACAGATAACGACAATCCATGCGCAGAGGCGCTTCCGGGATATAAGAAGGCACAGCCTATGGTCTACTGCGGACTTTATCCGGCAGATGGAGCCAAATACCCGGATCTTCGCGATGCATTGGAGAAGCTTCAGTTAAATGATGCGTCCTTAAGCTTTGAGCCGGAGACATCGATCGCACTTGGTTTCGGTTTCCGTTGCGGTTTCCTTGGACTTCTGCATCTGGAGATCATACAGGAGCGGTTGGAGCGCGAGTTCAATCTGGATCTGGTTACGACTGCGCCGGGCGTTGTTTACCGTGTGCATACAACGGATGGCAAGATGATCGAACTGACGAATCCGTCCAATCTGCCGGATCCGTCGAATATCGAATATATGGAAGAGCCGTTTGTATCCGCGGAGATCATGGTCACTACAGAATATGTAGGTGCGATCATGCAGCTCTGTCAGGAACGCCGTGGCGTATATCAGGGAATGGAATATATGGAAGAAACCAGAGCGCTGCTTCGGTATGACCTTCCGTTAAATGAGATCATCTATGATTTCTTTGATGCATTAAAATCAAGATCCAGAGGTTATGCGTCCTTTGACTATGAGATGAAGGGCTATGTGCGGAGCGAGCTTGTAAAACTTGATATCCTGATCAATAAAGAAGAGGTCGATGCGTTGTCCTTCATTCTTCATCAGGATACTGCTTACGAACGCGGAAGAAAGATGTGCGAGAAGTTAAAGCAGGAGATCCCAAGACATTTATTTGAGATTCCGATTCAGGCAGCGATCGGCAACAAGGTCATTGCCAGAGAGACGGTAAGAGCAGTCAGAAAGGATGTCCTTGCAAAATGTTACGGTGGAGATATCTCCCGTAAGAAGAAGCTTCTGGAGAAACAGAAGGAAGGTAAGAAACGTATGCGTCAGATCGGAAATGTAGAGATTCCGCAGCAGGCGTTTATGAGCGTATTAAAACTTGATGAGGAATAAATATAAAAAAATTGCAGGTTGAATCAGGACATTTAGAATGAAATAAATCAAAAATGATCCTGATATAAGCAGAAAGCAGCTTACAGAAAAAACGAGAAGGCAGGAAAAACACATGAGAAAAAAACTGAGCATTTATATACATATTCCGTTTTGTGTTAAGAAGTGTGTATATTGTGATTTCCTGTCTTTTGGTGCGGATGACCCGCAGATCAACCGGAGCGGTGCGGTCAGAAAGGCATATGTCCAGAGCATTTGCAGAGAGTTATTAAGCTATAAAAGCATATCAAAGGACTATATTGTAAAAACGATATTTATAGGCGGAGGAACTCCGTCTATACTTTTACCGGGCGAGATCATGAATATATTGGCGACCCTTAGAAGCATTTTTAAAGTGGACGAAGAAGCCGAGATTACGATTGAGGTGAATCCGGGTACCCTGACTGCGATCAAAGCAGCGGAATATCTGGCGGCCGGGATCAATCGTATGAGTATCGGACTGCAGTCCGCACACAATGATGAGCTTGCCATGCTTGGCAGGATACATACATATGAACAGTTTCTGACATCCTATCAGACAGCACGTGACGCAGGCTTCAGAAATATCAATGTCGACCTGATCTCTGCGATCCCGGGGCAGACGCTTCATTCCTACCTGGATACACTAGAGCGTGTATTGAAGTGCAGACCGGAGCATATCTCTTCATATAGCCTGATCGTGGAAGATGGAACACCGCTTGCGGAGGATCAGAAACTTCTTTCAAAACTTCCGGATGAGGAAACAGACCGTGAAATGTATGAAGCAACCGGAAAGGTACTCGAGATGTCAGGATATAAAAGGTATGAGATCTCAAATTATGCAAAGCCCGGATATGAATGCAGACATAATATCGTATACTGGACGATGAATGAATATATCGGGATCGGTATAGGTGCGGCTTCCTTTTTTAATGGAAGAAGATATTCGAATACGTCAGATATAAAACAGTATGTCGATACGATGGAGGAAGTATTTGAAAAACGCTCGATCGATGAAACGTACCGGATACCGGAGCTGCTTTCGATCAGACATATTGATGAAACTGTAGATGTTGATACATTGATGGAAGAATATGTGATCTTTGGGCTTAGAATGACCAGAGGGATCAGTGCGGCGGATTTCTATGAACGATTCGGCCATTCCTTATATGATGTTTATGGGGATATTATAAGAGGGTATGTGGCAAGCGGACATATGAAAGATGAAAAGGGGATGGTATGTTTTACCAGAAAGGGAATCGATGTAAGTAACAGGATTCTTGTAGATTTTTTACAGGATAAAGATAAATGAAATGATAGTCGGGGACAGGTTCGGATATGATAAAAGAGACGAATGAGCAGCAGACCGCTGTTATTATAGAAATAAATGAACTGAATTATACCTATCCTGGAACAGAACAGCCGTTGTGGGAGAAGAATCTGACATTTGTACTGCGTAAAGGCGAGATTGTCGGACTGGCGGGACAAAATGGAAGTGGAAAGAGCACGTTACTTCGTATGTTGGCGAGCTTTATTCCCCGGAAAAAGGGCAGCTGCTCAGGACAGATAAATGTAATAGATATATCCGGCAGAGATATGGCATGTGTGATCGACAGACCCTCTTTTTTTTCAGACCTTTCCGTGCGTGATAATATAAAAATGATGGAGCATATGAACGGAGATAAGCAGCTTACGGATGAAGCTTTGATCGATCTTTTGGGTATCCATGAATTTGACCGGATCAAAGCATCTAAGCTGTCACTTGGCAATAAACAGAAGCTTGCGCTTTGTCTTGCGATCCATAAAGAGACAAGGCTGGCATTGCTTGATGAACCGTTGAACGGGCTTGATCCGTTTACGAGAGCATCGTTTTTATCTTATCTGGAGAAACGAAGAAAACAAGGAATGGCGGTTATTCTTACCAGCCACATACCCGGAGATCTGGAACAGGTTTGTGACCGGATTATTTACCTGTAATATAAAAAACCACTCACGGGTATATTAAAAACAGGAGATAGATCCGGTTATTTCTTATTTAGAGGGAGCGTAGGCAACAGTATGAATGTTTACAGAGCAGAAGTATTTCGATATGGCAAAAGCTTTTATGGCAGAATGATCATGATTCTGGTGATTCCGTTTGCGATTCTTGTAGCAGCTTTTCTTCATTATGTAAGTGCAGGGGTAAGCAGCGACTTCCTGGCGGCAGCAGGCTTTTCAGAACAGACGATTACAGCGATCAAAGGTCAGATGGATGGAATCGCTTATATTGCATCGGCTTTTTCTGCTTCTGAGCTTCTGGTCCTTCTTATGATGTTTCCGGTTATCCTTCATATATCCGAAGACTACGAACAGAATACCATACGCTGCGAGCTGCAGAGAAGTAAAAGCAGAGCGGCCTGTTATATTGCCAGAGTGCTGGCGGCAGTTACTTATGCATGGGGGATCTTACTGGAATATATTCTGATTTCAGGGATTGCGGCTGCTTTGTTTTTTAGAAATGTCCCTGAAGCTTCAGAAGCTTCCCGGATTGGAAAAACAATGCTTGCGATAGTGCTGCAGTTTATAATGATCGGAGCCTGTGCGATGTTTGCATTTATGTTGGTTTCACTGATCAGACATTCGGTATTGTCTATGACTGCCGCGGTTCTTTTGGTGCTGTTATTTACACCCGGAGTTCGTGTCCTTGTGGATCTGTTTAATCTGCCGGCGTGGTCGGATAACATCTGGATCGTGCAGCTTCTCGGTATGACAAGTGACCTTACATTTAACGGAACAGATGCGGTAGCTGCGATTATCATCAGTCTTTTATATGCCGTGATTTCTACAGGACTCGGCATTCATTTTTTCAAAGCTCAAAAATTATAAATTTTCTTGATTTTTTTCAAAATAAATGTTGACAAACAAGGTAGTGGGTGTTAGATTAATTTTAGTGGTTAGCACTCGGAGTATTTGAGTGCTAACAAAATGAAAGGGATGAGCAGATGGAACTTGACGAGAGAAAAGTCAAAATTCTGAAAGCTATCGTTTCCAATTATTTAGAGACCGGAGAACCTGTAGGATCGCGGACGATTTCAAAGTATACAGATTTGAACTTAAGTTCGGCGACGATCAGGAATGAGATGTCTGATCTGGAGGACATGGGTTATATATGTCAGCCGCATACATCTGCAGGAAGAATTCCAACGGACAAAGGATATCGGTTCTATGTTGACAGCCTTATGAATGAGAAGATAGAGGCTGAGACAGAGAAGGGAAATCTTCTTGAACGAGTTGATAAAATGGAGAAGATGCTGAAGCAGGTTGCCCGGGTATTAGCGGCAAATACGAATTATGCCACACTGGTTACCACACCTCAGTATAATAATACCGTGAAGTTTATACAGCTTTCCAAGGTTGCTGAGTCAAAGCTTCTTGCGGTGATCATGGTGGATGGAAATATCGTAAAGAATAAGCTGATCGATACCACGTACGATCTGAAGAATGACGAGATTTTAAAATTCAATATTTTATTAAACACGTTCCTTCAGGGAGCTGCATTAGAAGATATTAATCTGGAACTGATACAGACGATGAAGATGCAGGCAGGTGAATATGCGGATATCTTAGAAAACATCTTTCAGGGAATCATGGAAGCTATTCATGAAGCGGATGACCTGAAGGTTTATACAAGCGGAGCGACCAACATGTTAAAGTATCCTGAATTGATGGATTCGGCAACAGCGGAAAAACTGCTTGGAACTTTTGAAGATATAGAAGACAAAGAGGAATTTGTAAAATATGTAGAAGAAGTTATCAATAAAGATAACTCTGATATAGAGATCCGAATCGGCGATGAGAATTCCAGTGAGGATCTGAAAGATTGCTCCCTTGTAACGGCAACTTATAAGATGCCGGAAGGCGCAAAAGGAACTATAGGTATCATCGGTCCGAAACGTATGGACTATAAGAAAGTCGTTACGATGTTAAAAAATCTGACCGATGAATTGGATGATATATTTAATAATAACGAATAGGGGGTCCGATAATGGCAGACACCAAGAAAGATACTAAGAAAGTAAAGACAGATGAAAAGGCAGCAGAAACAATTGTAGATGAAGTTACAGCAGAGTCAACAGATACTGCAGAAACAACAACTACAGATGTGAATGTTACAGAAACCGTGGATGTCCCTGAAGAACAGGCGGAAGCAGCAAAACCGAAGCCGGTTGCAAAAGAGAACAGACGCGGCAGTAAGGCTTTAAGAGAAGAAAATGATAAATTGAAAGAACGCTGTCAGGATGCAGAAGACAAATATAAACGTCTTCTTGCAGAGTGCGAGAATATCCGCCAGAGAAATGAAAAGGAGTCATCCAAAATGTATGATTTCGGAGCGAAGGATGTTCTTGGAAAATTACTTCCGGTAGTTGACAACTTTGAAAGAGCGATTGCAGCAATTCCGGAAGAGGATAAAGACAGACCGTTTGAAGCAGGAGTTGATAAAATCTACAAATCACTTATGACTTCACTGGAATCCATCGGCGTTACCCCGATGAACTGCGAGGGTGAACAGTTTGATCCGGCGTTCCACAATGCAGTAATGCATGTAGAGGATGAGAATTACGGAGAGAACGTGATCGTCGAAGAGATGCAGCGTGGTTACATGTATAAGGATCAGGTATTACGATTCAGCATGGTAAAGGTTGCAAACTAATAGTCAAATGACTATAGCATATAAATTTTATTAAATTAAGAAAACAGAATTTTATTTAGGAGGAATATAATCATGGGTAAGATAATTGGTATTGATTTAGGTACAACAAATTCATGTGTAGCAGTAATGGAAGGTGGTAAGCCTGTTGTTATTGCGAATACAGAAGGTATGAGAACTACACCATCTGTAGTAGGTTTCTTAAAGACAGGTGAGAGAGTAGTCGGTGAGCCTGCAAAACGTCAGGCAGTTACAAATGCAGATAAGACAATTTCATCCATCAAGCGTCATATGGGTACAGATTACAGAGTAGAGATCGATGGCAAGAAGTATTCACCGGAAGAGATTTCAGCTATGATTCTTCAGAAACTGAAATCCGATGCAGAAGGATATCTCGGTGAGAAGGTTACAGAGGCCGTTATCACAGTACCTGCTTACTTCTCAGATGCACAGAGACAGGCAACAAAGGATGCCGGTAAGATTGCAGGACTTGATGTAAAGCGTATCATCAACGAGCCTACAGCAGCAGCTCTTTCTTATGGTCTTGATAATGAGCAGGAGCAGAAGATCATGGTATATGACTTAGGTGGTGGTACATTCGATGTATCTATCATTGAGATTGGTGAAGGTGTTATTGAAGTATTAGCAACAGCTGGTGATAACAAGCTCGGTGGTGATGACTTTGATAATGCTGTTACACAGTATATGTTAGATGAATTCAAGAAGGCAGAGGGTATCGACCTTTCCGGCGATAAGATGGCTATGCAGAGATTAAAGGAAGCAGCAGAGAAGGCAAAGAAAGAGCTTTCATCCGCTATGACAACAAACATCAACCTTCCTTTCATTACAGCAAATCAGGATGGACCAAAGCATTTTGATATGAACCTGACAAGAGCAAAATTTGATGAGTTAACAGCAGATCTGGTTGACAGAACAAAGGTACCTGTTCAGACAGCACTGGAAGATGCAGGACTTACTGCAGCAGATCTTGATAAGGTATTATTAGTTGGTGGTTCTACACGTATCATCGCCGTACAGGAAGAAGTTAAGAGATTAACAGGTAAAGAGCCGTTCAAGGGTATCAACCCTGATGAGTGTGTTGCAATCGGTGCATCTATCCAGGGCGGTAAGCTTGCAGGTGATGCCGGTGCCGGTGAGATCCTTCTTCTTGATGTTACACCACTTACACTTTCTATCGAAACAATGGGTGGTATCGCAACACATCTGATC
The DNA here is from genome assembly GCF_003481465.1 of Clostridium sp. OM05-9. Taxonomy (NCBI): domain Bacteria; kingdom Bacillati; phylum Bacillota; class Clostridia; order Eubacteriales; family Clostridiaceae; genus Clostridium; species Clostridium sp. OM05-9. The sequence goes on along the minus strand of NZ_QULF01000006.1, from coordinate 162,756 downwards.
GAGAGAAACACGACAATTCCTACAAAGAAGAGCCAGATTTTCTCAACAGCACAGGATAATCAGGATGCCGTTGATATCAACGTAGTACAGGGTGAAAGACAGTTTGCAAAAGATAATAAGAGTCTTGGACGTTTCAGACTGGATGGTATCGCTCCTGCAAGAAGAGGCGTTCCTCAGATCGAAGTATCATTCGATATCGATGCGAATGGTATCGTAAATGTATCTGCTAAGGATCTCGGAACAGGAAGAGAACAGCACATTACAATTACTTCCGGTACATCACTTTCAGATGATGATATCGAGAGAGCAGTAAAAGAAGCTGCAGAATACGAAGCACAGGATAAGAAACGTAAGGAAGGCATTGAAGCAAGAAATGAAGCAGATGCACTTGCATTCCAGACAGAAAAAGCACTGAATGAAGTCGGAGATAAGCTTTCAGATGCAGATAAGTCTGCCGTACAGGCTGACTTAGACTCATTAAAGTCAACAATTGAAAGCACGGATGCAGAGAATATGACAGATCTTGATGTGGATAAGATCAAGGCTGCTAAGGATAAGCTTATGGAAAGTGCTCAGAATCTGTTCGCTAAGCTTTATGAGCAGAATGGTCCCGGAGCAAATGCAGGAACAGGTACAGGTACACCGGACTTTTCAGAGGGTGATGTAGTAGATGGAGATTTCACAGAGGTTTAAGCCTTGAAATAATATGAAATGTAGTCTATAGTAAATATCTGACAGTAAAACAGGAAAAAGGTTTCCTGTTTTACTGTGGATATGAATGTATATCGCAGATGAAAGGTTAAAAGTTATGGCAGAAACAAAAACTGATTACTATGAGGTCCTTGGTGTAACCAAGAATGCCTCAGAGGCAGAGATAAAAAAAGCATATCGTGTCGTAGCCAAGAAATATCATCCTGATATGAACCCGGGCGATGCGGAGGCTGAAAGAAAATTTAAAGAAGCAGCGGAAGCTTATGCAGTACTTAGTGACCCGGAGAAGCGAGCGAAATATGATCAGTATGGTCATGCGGCATTTGATCCAAATGCCGGCGGCAGTGGCTTTGGTGGCTTCGGCGGCTTTGATTTTGCTGATATGGGAGATATTTTCGGAGATATTTTCGGAGATATGTTCGGTGGTGGAAGCAGACAGAGAAATTCAAACGGACCTGTAAAGGGTGCTAACATCAAGACAACGATCAGAGTTGCTTTTGAGGAAGCAATATTTGGTACACAGAAAGAACTGGATCTTCCATTAAAGGATGAATGTGAAGTATGTAAGGGAACCGGTTCACAGCCGGGACATCAGCCGGAGGTTTGTGGCAAATGCGGCGGAAAAGGTCAGATCGTTACAACACAGCAGTCCTTGTTTGGCGTAGTAAGAAATGTATCGACTTGTCCGGACTGTGGCGGATCCGGTAAGATCATTAGATATAAATGTAGCAACTGTGCGGGAACCGGTTATGTAAAGAGCAGAAAGAAGATTCAGATCGCCGTTCCGCCTGGAGTAGATAACGGAACCAATATCCGTATCAAAGGAAAAGGTGAACCTGGATTTAATGGTGGTGAAAGAGGAGATCTTCATGTTACGATCCTTGTTGATCGTCATCCGAAGTTCCAGAGACAGGAATACAATCTTTACTCCTCCGAACCGATCTCATTCACACAGGCAGCGCTGGGTGGAAATATTAAGATCCATACGATCGAGGGAGAGATTGATTACACGATTCCACCAGGAACACAGACCGATACCAAGGTTAAGCTGAAGGGAAAAGGTGTGCCAAACCTGAAGAATCCTACTCAGCGTGGTGATCATTATGTAACACTGGTTGTACAGGTCCCTGAGAAGCTGACTGCAGAACAGAAGCGTATCTTGAATGAATACGAGCAGGCAACATTGGTTGAGACTAGACCTGCAACAGATTCGGTAGGAACATCATTCTCGTTTGGAGATCACAAAAAAAGAAAGAAGAAATAGGTAAATAGATTATGAAATGGACACAAATCACGATTGAAACAACGTGTGAGGCTGTCGATTTACTCAGCGCCTTCCTCGATGAGGAAGGCGTTTTGGGTATAGAAGTCGATGACAATGTGCCTCTGACAGATGAAGAAATGGCAGCTATGTTTGTAGATCTTCTGCCGGATGAGATGCCGACGGATGACGGAACAGCAAAGGTTTCCTGCTATCTGGATGATTCCTTTGACAAGGAAGAGATAAAGACCAAGATAAAAAATGAACTGGAACGGTTATCGGAATTTATTCCGGTTGGAGCCTGCAATATCATAGAATCCGAGACGGAAGATGTGGATTGGATGAACAACTGGAAGGCATATTTTAAGCCGTTTCGTCTGTATGACAATATCGTTATCAAACCGACATGGGAGAATGCACCTTCTGATGTGACAGATGATGATATTGTGATCGATATTGATCCGGGTGCGGCGTTCGGAACCGGCTCCCATGAGACGACCAGATTATGTATCGGACAGCTGAAGAAATATATGAAAGAAGGAGATCTGGTTCTTGACTGTGGAAGCGGAAGCGGGATCCTTTCCTTTGTATGCAGTAATCTTGGCGCAAAAGAGGTTCTCGGAATCGATATTGATGAGACTGCGGTTCATGTCAGCATCGAGAACAGGGATATCAATCATATTACAGAAGATCAGGTTCGGTTTCTCTGTGGTAATGTACTCGCGGATAAAGAGCTTGTTCAGTCGATCGAACCGAAGTATGATATCGTAGTTGCAAATATTCTGGCGGATGTAATCATCCCGCTTTCCGGTGTTGTGCAGCAGTTTATGAAGGATGATGCGAAGTTTATCTGTTCCGGAATTATCAATACAAAAGAAGACGAGGTCAGACAGGCACTTCTTGACAATCACTTCAGAATAGTGGATACTGTCTCTATGAAAGACTGGATCAGTTTTGTAGCTGAGAAGGATAATTAGTCATAAAGAGACAGGATTGGGAAGATGAATCGTTTTTTTGTAGATTTTGATGGAAGGGTATTTGATAAGAGCATTGATATTACCGGTGAGGATGTCAATCATATTAAGAATGTTCTTCGTTTAAAAGTAAATGATGAGATCATAATAAGTGATGGCAGGGGTAGAGATTACCGCTGCCAGATTTCAGTTATGGATCATGAAAAAGTAGTTGCAGATATTCTGGATGTATGTGATAATTTTGCAGAACTTGAAACAGAGATTACGTTGTTTCAGGGATTTCCGAAAGCGGATAAGATGGAGTGGATCATCCAGAAAACGGTAGAGCTTGGCGTTACAAGGATCGTACCGGTCATGACGAAACGGACGGTTGTCAAGCTGGATGCAAAGAAAGCAGGAAAGAAGACGGAACGTTATCAGGCGATCGCACTTGCGGCGGCGAAGCAGTCGGGCAGAGGTGTGATCCCGGAGGTAACTGCTCCTGTAACATGGAAAGAGGCTCTTGCTATGGCAAAGAAGCTTGATATGAATATGATCCCGTATGAAGAAGCAGAAGGAGTTGCATATTCGAAAGAGGTCTTTGCATCGATCAAGGGAAAGAAAAGTCTTGGTATATTTATAGGCCCGGAAGGTGGATTTGCCGGAGAAGAAGTCGAGGCAGCGACAGACATGGGCGCGAAGATGGTTACGCTTGGACACAGGATTCTGCGTACCGAGACAGCGGGAATGGCGGTTATGTCGATCATAATGTTTGAACTGGAAGAGGATAGATAGAGATGGAAGCATATTTTGATAATGCAGCAACAACAAAGGTATTTCCGGAAGTAAAAGATCTGGTGGTAAAATTAATGGAAGAAGATTATGGTAATCCTTCCTCCCTGCATCAGAAAGGCCTGGATGCAGGACACTATATCAAGGAGACGAAAGAGATCCTTGCAAAAGAATGGAAGGTAGACAGCAAAGAGATCGTACTGACTTCCGGCGGAACGGAATCCAATAATCTTGCGTTGATCGGAGCGGCACTTGCGAATAAAAGAAGTGGTAACCGGATTATAACTTCTAAGGTGGAACATGCATCGGTATCAAGCACGATGGCATTTTTGGAGAGCCTTGGATTTGAAATCATATATCTGAATGTAGATCACCACGGAATTGTGGATCTGGAACAATTAGAACAGGAAGTGAACGAGGATACGATTCTTGTGTCTGTTATGTATGTAAATAACGAGATCGGGACAGTAGAACCGATTCAGGAGATTGCAGAGATTATCAAAGAGAAGAATCCAAAGACGCTCTTTCATGTGGATGCGATTCAGGCATTTGGCAAATATCACATTTACCCGAAACGGATGGGTATCGATCTGATGTCCGTAAGCGGGCATAAGATACATGGACCAAAGGGAACCGGAGCATTGTTTATTAAGAACCGTACGAAGGTGAAGCCGATCATATACGGCGGCGGACAGCAGGACGGAATGCGATCCGGCACAGAGAATGTTCCGGGATTTGCAGGATTTGGACTGGCAACAAAGATGGTTTATGAAGATCTGGAAGCCAGAACTGTTCGTATGAGGGCGGTGAAAGACCGTCTGACCGAACGGCTAAAGACACTTCCGGATGTATATATCAATGAAGGGGAAGCACCACATATCCTAAGTGTATCATTTGTTGGTGTTCGAAGTGAAGTGATGCTGCATGCATTAGAAGAACGGGAAATCTATGTTTCTTCCGGATCGGCATGTTCGTCGAATAAACCGGCAGTCAGCCATGTATTAGCTTCGATCGGGTTACCGAAGGATCGGTTGGAATCCACGATCCGTTTCAGTTTTTCGGCAGAGAACACAGTGGAACAGGCAGACTATGCGGCAGATGTGATAGAAGAGATCCTGCCGGTATATAGAAAATATGTCAGAAAAAAGTAGCGTCAAACGAATGGAAGGTTTGATTATAATAGTATAAAACAGGCGAAGAACAAATAAATAGAATGAAAATCGGAGGTTGAGAGAAGCATATGCAGTATAAGGCATTTATGATCAAATATGCCGAGATCGGTACAAAAGGTAAAAACCGGTATATATTTGAAGATATCCTTGTAAAAAACATTAATCGTAAGATCAAAAATTATGGTGATTTTTATATCCGTAAGGAACAGGGGAGAATCTTTATCGAAGCAAAATCAGACTATGATTATGAAGATGTAGTGGGTGCATTGACCAAGGTATTCGGTATCGTGGGAATCTGTCCGATCGTGGTAGAGGAAGATACATCATTTGAAGCCATCAAAGAAAAGGTGATCGAATATGTGGATAAGGCATATCGTAAGAAGAACTTTACCTTTAAAGTAAATACAAGAAGAAATGATAAGAGCTTTCCTATGACTTCGATGGAGGTCAATGCAGAGCTCGGACATTATCTGTTAGAGGCATTCCCGGATACTTCCGTTGATGTTCATGAACCGGATGAGATCATTAATGTAGAGATCCGGAAGACGGTATATATTTATTCGATCACGATTCCGGGTCCGGGAGGACTTCCTGTCGGCACAAACGGAAAGGGAATGGCATTATTATCCGGTGGAATTGACAGCCCGGTTGCAACCTATATGATCGCAAAACGCGGTGTCCAGATGGAGGCTGTATATTTCCATGCACCGCCATTTACCAGTGAGCGTGCCAAAGAAAAAGTAATTGATCTGGCATGTCTGGTTGCGGATTATGCAGGTGCGATCAAGTTGCATGTTGTAAATTTCGCGGATGTTCAGATGGCGATCTATGATAATTGCCCGCACGAGGAGCTTACGATCATTATGAAACGCTATATGATCAAGATCGCAGAAGAACTGGCAAAGAGAAATGACTGTCAGTGTACGGTGACAGGTGAGAGTATCGGGCAGGTATCCAGCCAGACGGTATTCAGTCTTGCTGTTATCAATGATGTCAGTACATTGCCGGTGTTCCGTCCGTGTATCGGACTGGATAAGCAGGAGATCGTTGACATATCAGAGAAAATCGGAACCTATGAGACTTCGATCCTTCCTTATGAGGACTGCTGTACAACATTTGTAGCAAAGCACCCGGTAACAAAACCGATATTATCTGCGATCGAGAAATCGGAAGCAAAGCTTGCCGGTATTATCGAACCGTTATATGAAAAAGCGTTAGAGTCTGTAGAAACTGTAATGTGCAGATCACAGAGATAAGATGAAAAAGCTTGCCACTACAAAGGCGGCAAGCTTTTTTATGCAGAATGACTGTCGGAACGGGCATTCTGTATGTATGCAAATAGGCGGTTATGATTATTCAACAACGTAAGGCTTGATTGCTGCAAGAATATCAGCAAGATCCTTGTCATCAGCGTGAATGTTTAATTCAATTGGCTTTGAAATATCAAGGCTGAATATACCCATAATTGATTTTGCATCAATAACATAACGTCCTGAGATGAGGTCGAATTCTGCGTCGAATTTTGCAATTTCATTGCAGAATGCTTTTACCTTATCGATTGAATTTAAAGAAACCATTAATGCTTTCATGATTGCCCTCCTAAAAGTTAGATTATCCGGAGTCATAATGACCGCGGATGTTTATATATTTATAATATCTTTTGGAGAGGGAAAAGTCAATAATAAGAAAGGAAAAATAAGGAATGTTGAAGGGAAAAACAGTAGCCCCTCTGACACTGGGCTGCAAGGTAAATCAATACGAGACAGATGGTATGATCGAACTCTTAAAAGAGGCTGGTATGACGGCTGTTTCCTTCGAAGAAAAAGCAGATGTGTATCTGATAAATACATGCTCTGTTACCAATATGGCAGATAAAAAGTCCAGACAGATGATACACAGAGCCAAGAAGCTGAATCCGGATGCGGTTGTAATAGCAGCGGGCTGTTATGTGCAGGCGGCAAAAGATAAGCTGATGGAAGATGACAGGATATCTATTATCATCGGAAATAATAAAAAGAAGGACATTGTGCAGATCCTTGAAGACTATCTGGAGATCGGAGTGACGGACGAAGGCATGCTCGATATTGCGGCAGAAAAGGAATATGAACCGCTTACGATCAACAGTACCTTAGAACATACACGGGCATATGTGAAGATTCAGGATGGATGTAACCAGTTCTGCTCTTATTGTATTATTCCGTACGTTAGAGGAAGAATCCGGAGCCGGGAGCTTGCATCGATTACAGAAGAAGTAGAACGTCTGGCACAGACCGGAGTAAAAGAGATTGTTCTGACGGGTATCCATATCTCATCTTATGGCAAGGATAAGGAAAATGAGGTAGGACTCGCAGATGTAATTGACACAATCTCAAAAATTGAATCAATTGAACGGATCCGTCTTGGTTCTCTGGAACCGGGTATCATTACAGATACATTTATAGATCGTATTGTGGATAATAAAAAGGTATGTCCGCATTTCCATTTAAGCCTGCAAAGTGGCTGCAATACAGTATTGAAACGGATGAACCGGAAATATACTTGTGAAGAATACTTTGAAAAATGTGAGATGCTTCGTAAGGCATTTGACCGCCCGGCTTTGACAACAGATGTGATCGTAGGCTTTCCGGGAGAAACGGATGAAGAATTTCAGGAAACGGTTGACTACCTGACGAAACTTAATCTGTATGAAATGCATATATTTAAATTTTCACCGAGACAGGGAACGGTTGCAGCCGGTATGAGGGATCAGATCGGACCGGAGATCAAGAATCAGAGGAGCGATGTGCTGCTGGCATTATCTGAAAAGAACAAACATGCATATGAAGCTTCTTTTCGGGGAGAAACTCTGGAGGTTCTGATTGAAGAAAAAGTCCGGAGAAATGGAAAAGACGGATACCGTGGACATACAGAACGCTATATAGATATTTTTGTAGAGGAAGAATGTATGCACAGGATTTGTGGACGAGAAGTGGATATCATCAATCATATAGTGCAGATTCCATATGGCATGGAATAGACAGCCGGTGTGGGAAAATTATGCATGAATTGCGTGGAACATATACAAATATGCGGCTTTAGGTTGAATTTTGCGTGATTTTATATTATTATAGGGTAAGATTTTTTTGCAAAGATGCCGATGGCACTTGATAAAAGTAAGGATGTGAGTATATGAATAATAGAGAAAATACACAACATATTGCACAACTGAAAGATAATACAATAGATGTAACACAGATCATTGGACAGGTTTATGAGGCTTTGACAGAAAAAGGATATAATCCGGTCAGCCAGCTTGTTGGTTATATTATGAGTGGAGATCCTACATATATCACCAGCTATAAGAATGCAAGAAGTCTGATTATGAAGGCAGAACGGGATGAGATCATTGAAGTTCTGTTTGAAGATTACATCAAGAATAATCTGATCAAGTAGATGAAGAGTGCATCAGAATAATCGAATCAGGTAGAGAGAAGAACAGGATAAGAGTATGCGGATAATTGGATTGGACTACGGAACAAAGACAGTAGGAGTTGCGGTCAGTGATGCGCTGATGATCACGGCACAGCCACTTGAAACAATAGAAAGAAAATCAGCAAACAAGCTTCGACAGACACTTGCGAGAATAGAGAGTATCATTGAAGAATATCAGGCGGAACGGATCGTTCTCGGATATCCGAAGAATATGAATAATACGATTGGAGAACGGGCAGAAGCGACCGAACAGTTTAAAGAAGATCTGGAACGCAGGACAGGCCTGGAAGTGATCCTGTGGGATGAAAGACTCTCTACGGTAGAAGCAGAACGGATTTTAATGGATACCGGAGTCAGAAGAGAAAACCGGAAGCAGTATGTGGACAAGATGGCTGCTGCGGTTATTTTGCAGAATTATCTTGATAGTCAGGCTCATGAAGGGCAGACAGAATAGTCGAAAGGATTAAACAGAATGGAAAACGACAGCATAGTATTTACAGATGAAGATGGCAATGAGGTTGCTTTTTCTGTTATGGAGCAGACAACTCTTGGCGGAGTGAATTACTTGCTTGTTACAGAAGATGGAGACGATGAGGATGATGGTTCTTTCCTGATCCTGAAGGAGAATGCTTCAGACAGTGAAGGTGAGATGGCAGCGTTTGATATCGTTGAAGATGACAAAGAATTAGAAGCAGTTATGAAGATATTTGAAGAACTGCTAGAGGACGTAGATTTGGAGGTATAGAACATTGAAAAAATTGAATAGTGATGCAGTAAAGATCATTCCATTGGGCGGATTGGAACAGATTGGAATGAACATTACTGCAATAGAGTATGAGGACTCTATTATAGTCATTGACTGCGGTCTGGCATTCCCTGAGGACGATATGTTAGGAATCGATCTTGTAATACCGGATGTCACTTACCTTAAGGAAAACGCGGACAAAGTCAAAGGACTTGTGGTTACCCATGGTCATGAGGATCATATCGGAGCCATTCCTTACATTGAGAAAGAACTCAATATGCCGATTTACGCAACAAAGCTTACGATGGGACTGATCGAGAATAAACTGAAAGAACATAATCTGATGAACAACACCAGACGTAAGGTTGTAAAATATGGACAGAATATCATTCTTGGAAAATTCCGGATAGAATTTATTAAGACGAACCATTCGATTGCTGATTCCGCAGCATTGGCGATCTATACGCCGGCAGGACTGCTTGTCCATACCGGAGATTTCAAGATTGATTATACACCGGTATTTGGAGACATGATCGATCTCCAACGTTTTGCGGAACTTGGAAAAAAAGGCGTTCTGGCACTGATGGCAGATTCCACAAATGCAGAACGTGAGGGCTTTACAAAGTCAGAAAAGACAGTAGGAAGAACCTTTGATAATCTGTTCAATGATAATCAGAATCATCGTATTATTATTGCTACATTTGCATCGAATGTAGATCGTGTGCAGCAGATTATCAATTCGGCATATAAATATGGCAGAAAAGTAATCATCGAAGGAAGAAGTATGGTGAATATCATCAGTACAGCTTCTGAACTCGGATATATTGATATACCGGACAACACGCTGATCGATATCAGCCAGATCAAGAATTATCCGGATGAGAAGCTGGTTCTGATCACGACAGGAAGCCAAGGTGAAAACATGGCTGCCTTATCAAGGATCGCAGCATCGATCCATAATAAGATCTCTATCATGCCGGGAGATGTGGTCATATTCAGTTCGCACCCGATCCCTGGTAATGAAAAAGCGGTATTCAAGGTGATCAATGAGCTGGAAATGAAAGGTGCTCATGTAATTTTTGAAGATACACATGTATCCGGACATGCATGCAGAGAGGAATTGAAGCTGATCTATGCACTCACAAAACCAAAATATGCGATACCAGTACATGGTGAGTACAGACATCTGAAGCGCCATGCAGAGCTGGCACAGGAGATGGGTATTCCAAAAGAGAATATCAAGATCCTGACAACAGGAGATGTTCTGGAAGTCAGTGAGGATAAACTGGAAGTAACCGGAAAAGTTCCTGCACAGGGAGTCTTTGTTGACGGACTTGGAGTTGGAGATGTTGGAAATATCGTTTTAAGAGACAGACAGCTTCTGTCGCAGAATGGTCTTCTGATCATCGTAGTGACACTCGATAAATACAGCAATAACCTGATTGCAGGACCGGATATCGTTTCCCGTGGATTTGTATATGTCAGAGAATCGGAAACATTGATGGAAGACTGCCGTGCCGTAGTAGAAGAAGCACTGGAGAAATGCCTGCGGAAGAATATTACCGACTGGGGCAAGATCAAGACAACCATCAAGGATTCCTTAAGTGAATTCCTTTGGAAGCGGACGAAGAGAAGCCCGATGATCCTTCCGATCATTACCGAAGTATAAATTGTCCTGAAAAATAGTGTCCATGCACAGATGCAGGTTAAGAAGAAAAGAGGAAACAGACATGAGTGATGTTGTTGAACTCAGCAAAAAACTGAATGAAACGATAAAGGAGTCAGAATTCTACAGAAATTATCTGACCTGCCGTGAACGGCTGTATGAACATCCGGATCTTCTCCGGGGACTGAATGAATTCAAGAAAAGAAATTCAGAGATCCAGAACCGTGGCTCTGTGGATAATCCATACGATGAGGTGGTTGCACTGTTTGAGGAGTATGACGCAATCGTTCACGACACGATCGTGAATGATTTCCTTCGGGCAGAACGAAAGCTGTGCAGGATGTTGAAAACGATGTATGATGAGATTGCAGATGGTCTGGATGTTGACATAAAGCAGTAGGATATGATAAAACAGTTACGAGAAGTGTCTGGATGGACACCGTAAGATAAGGAGAACAGATATGGCTATAGATAGTGCTGTAACAATGAAACGGATATTGCGGTTTGCGATAGGCTTACTGGTAAATGTATTTATCCTGTTTATACTTGTGAAAGTGTTTGCGTTTGGCTTTAGCTTTGCCTATGATGTATTTGCCAGCAATAGCTGTAAGGATAAATCTGATACAAAGGTAGTCACAGTCACAGTTCTGCCGGATTCTTCGATCAAGGATGTATGCGAGACTCTGGATGATGCCGGAGTTGTAAAAAATGCATACGCACTGATGGTACGTATCCGAATCGGATCTTATGCAGCAAAGATAAAACCTGGAACATATGAGATCGCACCAAGTTATACAAATGATGAGATCATAACGATCATAACAGGTGGAACTCTGGATAGTGACAGTAAGAAAAGTGGAGATAATAAATGATAACAGATGAGAGAATTGCATCCTTCATAAATTCATTCAACAATGACTATGATGATGCAATAACTGCTATCAGAAAAGAAGCAGAAGAGCAGGGGGTTCCTATCATACGAAGAGAGGCCGGAGAATTTATCAGGCTTCTTCTGAGAATGAAGAAACCGGTAAATATACTGGAGATAGGAACTGCGGTAGGCTTTTCTGCTATTTTTATGAGCAGGTTTATTGCAGAGGGTGGACATATCACAACAATTGAAAACTATCAGCCGAGAATTGATCAGGCAAAAGAGAATATAAAGCTGGCAGGTGCAGAAAAGAAGATCACTCTGTTAGAGGGAGATGCAAATGAGATCCTGCCGACATTGTCGGATCAATATGATCTGGTCTTTATGGATGCTGCAAAAGGTCAGTATGGAAGCTTTTTCCAGAAGGTGGTTCCTTTGCTTGCACCGGAAGGAATCCTGCTATGTGATAATGTGCTGCAGGATGGAGATGTACTGGAATCGCGGTTTGCAGTAACCAGAAGAAACCGGACAATTCATGCCAGAATGCGGGAATATCTGTATGAATTAAAGCATGATGAACGGCTGGATACAGCCATCCTGAATATAGGAGATGGAATGAGCCTATCGGTGAAAAAAACGGCTGATAAAAAGGATCATTGAAAAAGTAGTGGATCAATGAAAAAACAAGAAGATATTAACAGGCGGATGGCAACAGACTAAAAGATGATGCCATCTGTACGGAAAGAAAAGAAGAGGGTTTTGAAAGATATGGCAGAACGTAAAGTGGAACTGCTTGTTCCGGCAGGTAGTCTTGAGGTATTAAAGGTTGCAGTAGATTATGGTGCGGATGCAGTCTATATTGGCGGACAGGCATATGGACTTCGTGCAAAAGCAGATAATTTTTCGATTGAAGAAATGAAAAAGGCTGTGAAATATGCGCATGCAAAGAATGCAAAGGTATATGTGACAGCAAATATATTTGCACATAATTATGATGTTGAAGGAATGAAGGCATATTTTGAACAGTTGAAGGATACCGGTGTCGATGCGGTTCTGGTATCAGATCCGGGTATTTTTATGCTGGCAAAGGAAACTATGCCTGATATGGAACTTCATATCAGCACCCAGGCAAATAACACGAATTACCTGACGTATAACTTCTGGTATAATATGGGGGCAAAACGAGTGGTCACAGCCAGAGAGCTGTCACTTGTGGAGATTAAACAGATCAGAGAACATATTCCGGAGGATATGGAGATTGAGTCCTTTATGCATGGAGCAATGTGCATTTCCTATTCTGGACGCTGCCTGCTCAGCAGTTATTTTACAGGAAGAGATGCAAATCGTGGAGCATGTACACATCCATGTAGATGGAAGTATCACATTGTAGAAGAAACAAGACCGGGCGAGTACATGCCGGTCAATGAAGATGACAGGGGTACTTATATTTTTAATTCCAAAGATCTTTGTATGATTGAGCATATTCCGGAAATGATCGATGCCGGAATTGACAGCTTTAAGATTGAGGGAAGAATGAAAACGGCACTATATGTTGCAACGGTAGCAAGAACCTATCGTAAAGCAATTGATGACTATATGGAATCTCCGGAGCTGTACCGGTCAAATATGGAATATTATAAATCAGAAATTGCAAAATGCACATACCGTCAGTTTACAACTGGATTTTATTTTGGAAAAACAGATCAGGATTCTCAGATCTATGATAATAACACATATATTAAAAACTGTACTTATATAGGCAATGTACAGGAGGTTACAGAGGACGGACTGGTTGCATTTGAACAGAAAAACAAATTCTCGGTCGGAGAAGAGATAGAATGTATGAACTTTGATGGAACCAATACGGTCTGCCGGGTTGAGGAGATCTACAATGACCGGATGGAACCGATGGAATCAGCACCGCATCCCAAGATGCAGTTGTATGTAAAGCTGGACCGCCCGGTATCAGCGGGAATGATACTCAGACGGCAGGAGCTTTCGGAATAGGTCAGGCTTCAAGCTGCCTGCGGATCTTCTGTAATGCCCGTTTTTCGATCCTAGAGACATAGGAACGGGAAATCCCCATCTGGCTGGCAATCTCTTTCTGTGTGCGTGGAGGGTGACCGTATAGACCATAACGACGGATGATAAGGCTGGCTTCCTGCTCGGACAGACAGTGCTTCAGACAGTATGGAAGACGGTTTATGTGGTAAGTATGCACCATAGAATCCAGAATGGTTGCTTCATCCTGACTGATGATGTCGATCAGATTGATCTCATTTCCTTCTTTGTCGGTACCGATCGGTTCAAACAGGGAGACTTCGCGGGCGTATTTTCTGGAGTGACGGAGCATCATGAGCAGCTCGTTGTCGATACACCTGGAAGCGTATGTGACCAGACGGTTGCCTTTGGCATGGTCGTAGGAATCGATCGCCTTGATAAGACCGATGGTTCCGACAGAGAGCAGATCATCATTGTCGGCGGTTCCAATGTATTTTTTTGCAATATGGGCGACCAGACGCATATTGGATTCAATCAGAATCCGGCGTGCATCGGCATCCCCTGCCCTGCATAATTTCAGATAATATTCTTCCTGATCCGGTAAAAGGGGTTTTTTAAATGCCTGCATAGAAAATAGACCCCTAGCGATTTGTATATATTTTATGATTAAAATGTGGAAAAAGTGCATATCCCAAAAAATAAAATTGGTAAAATGTGAAAAAAATTAAAAAAAATTGACTAAATTCTGTTCAAAATGTTTAATTTTTTATTAGATTGTGCTATACTCTGTAAGTGATGCTTGTATATTTCAGAAATGTAGGAGGGACAGACCGGTATGCGATTAGGAATGGGTCGTAAAAAGATTAGAATAGGTGATATTCTCGTAGCGGCAGGAGCTATTACAGAAGAACAGTTACAGGAGGCTCTGGCATATCAGAAAGAGAATGGCGGAAAACTCGGAAATGTTCTTGTTGATCTTGGTATGATCAGTAATGAGATTCTGATAACGCTTCTGACACAGCAGCTTGGCATTGATTACATAGAATTAAAGGGAGCAAAGATAGAAGAAAAGGTGCTTCATCTGGTTCCGGAGAATATGGTAGCAAAATATAAAGTTATTCCTATCGAGATCGATCCGGATAACCCGAATATTTTAAAACTTGCCATGTCAGATCCGATGGATATCAATGCGATCGATGATATTGGGCTTGTAACCAATATGCAGGTGGAGCCTATGCTTGCAACAGAGGATCAGATCAATGATGCCATCGGCAAGTACTACGGAAGCTCCAAAGCAATGGAAGCGGCTGAGATGTATCGTCAGGAACAGGCGGATGCACTTGGCGGCGGAGATGAAGATGAAGTAAATGAAGATATAGATAATTCTCCTATCGTTCTGCTTGTAAAACAGATCATAGAAGGCGGAGTTCGACAGAGGGCGTCCGATATTCATATTGAGGCATTGGAAAGCAGTGTTCGTGTCCGTTACAGGATCGATGGTGCATTAAAACAGGTTATGTCCTACGACTTAAGTATTCTTGCGGGTATCACAGCCCGAATCAAGATCATCGGTGGTATGGATATTGCAGAAAAGAGAAAACCACAGGATGGTCGTATCACGATCTTTGTAGATCGTAGAGAGTTTGATGTCCGTGTATCTATCCTTCCGACTGTATATGGAGAGAAGACGGTTATGCGACTTACCTCCAAGGACGGACTTACAAAACCGAAGAGCGGACTTGGCCTGGATGAGGATGAGATCAAGGTATTTGATGGAATCCTGAGTAATCCACACGGAATCATCCTTGTAACAGGACCTACCGGTTCCGGTAAATCAACGACACTGTACACATCCTTAAGTGAGCTGAACAAAGAGGATGTAAACATTATCACAGTAGAAGACCCTGTCGAGGCGAATATCAATGGTATTAACCAGGTACAGGTAAATAATAAAGCAGATATGACATTCGCAGCAGCCTTAAGATCCATTCTTCGTCAGGATCCGGATATCATAATGATCGGAGAAATTCGAGATGGTGAGACTGCTCAGATCGCGGTTCAGGCCGCTATCACAGGACACTTGGTTGTATCAACACTCCATACAAACTCAGCAGCAAGTACGATCACCCGTCTGGAAGATATGGGAATCGAACCTTATGTTGTAGGTGATGCGGTTGTAGGTGTTATTGCCCAGCGACTTGTAAGAAGACTGTGCCCAACCTGCAAACAGCCTCGTCTCGTAGAAGATGAAGAGAGAATAGTACTCGGTGTGCCGGAGGATGAAGAAGATGTTATCATCTATGAGCCGTCTGGCTGTCCGTTGTGTAATGATACAGGATATTCAGGACGAATCGGTGTATATGAGATGATGCCGGTATCCAAAGCACTGCAGGCGGTTATCTCGACCGGAGCGACAGCGGATAAGATTGAAAAACAGGCACTTGCAGAAGGTATGCTTACTCTGAAGATGGGTGCTGCCAAACATGTGCTGAATGGAATCACCTCCATGTCAGAGATGAAGAAGATCGTATATACAACAGGTGATGAATATTAAAAGATCCGGTCCGGTGATAAACCGGCATAGATGAAAAAGATTTTTAGCAGAGAAGAATATGTGATCAGGCTCTGTAAAAATAAAATTGAAATTATGAATGCAACAAAGAAAGGAAGGAAACAGTATGCTGGATATGAAAGAGCTCCTGGCATTCTCGGTTGAGGCAAAAGCGTCGGATGTACATATTGCCGTAGGCATACCACCGAAACTCAGAATCAATGGACGACTGACAGAAGTTGAAGTTCCTCCGCTTACACCGGCTGATGCGGCTGAAGCAATCGGAGCAACGATGAAAGAGAGACATGTAGCAATTTTAAAAGATAGAGGTGAAGTCGATTTCTCATTCGATTCACCAGAAACCGGTCGTTTCCGTGTAAACGTATATATGGATCGTGGTAATATGGCTGCGGCATACAGACGAGTAGAAACACAGATTCCAAGACCGGATCAGCTCGGTATTCCGAGAGAGGTTGTTGAATTATACAAGAGAAAAAGGGGTCTGGTACTTGTAACAGGACCTACCGGTTCCGGTAAATCAACAACACTTGCTTCTATTATTAATAAGGCAAATGAAAACCTGACCGATCATATCATTACACTGGAGGATCCTATCGAGTATATTCACCATCACAACAAGGCAATCGTTAATCAACGAGAAGTTGGTATGGATACACTCAGTTATGCGAATGCTCTTCGTGCAGCGCTCCGTGAAGATCCTGATATTATTCTTGTAGGAGAGATGCGAGATCTTGAAACGATTTCAACAGCGATCACTGCAGCCGAGACCGGACACCTGGTATTCTCGACTCTGCATACGATCGGTGCGGCAAGTACGATCGATCGTATTATCGATATCTTCCCGACAAACCAGCAGCAACAGGTACGAGTACAGCTTGCAATGGTACTGGAAGGTGTTATTTCCCAGTCACTGCTTCCGACAGCGAACGGACAGGGACGAGTTGCAGCATTTGAAGTAATGCTTGCATCACCGGCGATTCGGAGCCTGATACGAGAAGCGAAGACACATCAGATCCAGTCGACGATCCAGACCAGCAGACAGCTCGGAATGATCACAATGGATGATGCATTGTATGATCTGTTCTCGTCCGGCACGATCACCAGAGAGATGGCTATGACATATGCACAGGATCAGCAGTATCTCAGAAAGAAGATCAACGGACAATAAGATGTACAATCCTTTTGTGCAATTCTTACAAAAAAAACTGCAATCATAAGAAATTATTGAATGTGGTTGAGAAATATAGTAATATAACAAGTATAGTATATGTAAAAGTCCGTGAATTTACGTGCACTTTTAGCTGGTAATAGTAGAAAACTATTACAAAAAAGAAGAAATATGACAGGGTCGGAGGAGAAACAATGGCAGTATTTAACTACAAGGTTGTTGACAAAAATGGTAAGAATAAAAAAGGTACCATTGAGGCCCCGAACAGAGATGGAGCGGAGAAGAAGCTGAAGGCAGATGGTTATGCGATCATGAGCCTGACAGAGCAGAACAGTCCATTTTCAGGGGGTTTGATTAAGAAGAAGGTAAAATCAAAAGATTTGGCAGTCTTCTGTAAACAGTTTTCAGCAGTTATAAGAGCTGGTGTTACGATTATATCAGCACTGGAACTGATGGGAGACCAGATAGAAAACAAAACACTGCAGAGAGCAGTTATGGATGCAAAGACATATGTTGAAAAGGGTGGAACGCTTGCAGATGCACTTCGTGTAAACTCAGAGGTATTTCCACCGATCATGATCAACATGGTCGCAGCCGGAGAGTTATCCGGTAACTTGGAGGTCTGCCTCGACAGACTGACAGAGCACTTTGAAAAAGATAATGCGTTATCGGCGAAGATCAAGGGTGCGATGACATATCCTATCGTAGTGTTCATCGTTATGATCATCGTAGTAATCGTGGTAATGGTAATGGTTATCCCTAACTTCTCAAGTATGTTTGCGGAGATGGGAACACAGCTTCCGCTGGCAACACGAATTATGGTAGCGGCAAGTAATTTCATTATACATAAGTGGTGGCTGCTGATCATCATCGTTGCAGCTATCGTTGTTGGCTGCAAGGCATTCAAGAGAAGTTCTGTTGGCGAACAGCTTTTCGCGAATATGGCGATCAAGATGCCGATTTTTGGTAACCTGACGATCAAGTCAGCATGTTCCAGATTTGCAAGAACAATGAGTACACTGATGGCATCCGGTATTTCCATGATCGATGCTGTTGAACAGGTGGCAAAGATGATGGATAACAAGATCATCCGCGATGGTCTGTTAGATGCCAAGACGCAGGTAGCAAAAGGTATTCCACTTTCCAAGCCATTAAAGGATATGGAAATGCTTCCCCCAATGCTTTCTGCCATGACAAAGATCGGTGAAGAAACCGGTGATATTGAGGAGATGCTCAGTAAGGTTGCTGACTACTACGATGAAGAAGTAGAAGAGGCAACAAACAAGCTGACAGCAGCGATGGAACCATTGATTATGGTAGTCCTTGCATGTATCGTAGGAATGATCGTTGCGGCTGTATACGGTCCTATCATGAGTATGTACAGTGCACTTGACCAGTACTAATACAAGTCCTATTACATATTATAGTATTGATTAGATCCGGCAGTACGAGGATGCTGGTTTTAATATAGCATCGAAAGATGCATCAACAAACAACAAAGAATATCAATTTAAAAGGAGAGAACAATTATGAAGAAGAACAACAAAGGTTTCTCATTAGTAGAGTTAATTATCGTAATCGCTATTATGGCAATTCTTGCAGGTGCTCTTGCACCAGCCCTTATCAAGTACATCAACAAGTCAAGAAGAAGTGCTGATATTTCAAATGCTGATACAATCCGTACAGCATGTCAGACAGCTATGTCAGATGAAGATGCAATGGTTGCAATCGGAACAGGCGTTACAGGCGCAAGCGTTTCAGACCTGAAGTCAAGCTACGGTGCATTCAGCACAGAGATCAGCAGCATTCTTGGTAACAGCACAATTACTTCAAAGTACTTCGACAAAGGAAATGAATTCACAGTTGATATCAATGTAGCTGGTAACACAGTTATCGTTAAAGCTGGTTCTCAGCAGGTTTCACCTCAGCCATAATAAAAGGCGGGCATAGTGAACAGATGTAAGGATCTGATGTTAAACAGATAATCATTACATCAGTCAGACATCAGAAGGGTGATGAATAAGTTGG
Source organism: Clostridium sp. OM05-9 (assembly GCF_003481465.1). NCBI lineage: Bacteria > Bacillati > Bacillota > Clostridia > Eubacteriales > Clostridiaceae > Clostridium > Clostridium sp. OM05-9. The sequence goes on along the minus strand of NZ_QULF01000006.1, from coordinate 143,345 downwards.
TAAGAATCCTCGTTTTTCGATCTTGTTTGTCGCCCTTCAAAATTGTCTAACAACATGGAACGTCAACATGTATGAAAAATATGCATGTTGGCATCTCTTTCATGGTCACACGTTTTATATAAGCTTTATATAATAAGAAGAGATTTATATAACATACGAGTGACTATTTTGCAGTCAGCGGTTTTATATTGTTTGTGTCTGAAACGAATAAATGTAGAAAGAAGAAACGCGAATGACAACGGCATTGAACTAATGGCGGCAGCCGGCTTACAAAAGAAGCTGGAAACTGAAAAATAGGCATGAAAGATGAACGGGTCAATCATCCGTGTGCTTATGATTAAAGGTGACAGATTGTTTACCTTTCAGCCTGTACATACAGGCATATTGTATTTTATTTTAAGTGGGGTGAACAGCTTGTAGGCTGGTACTCAGGCAATTGGAATATACATATTCCACAAAAAACTACTGATTAGCGAGGGAGGCTATTTAAAATGGCGAGTAATAACAAAGTCTTAACAATCGACATCACAAATGAAAGTATTACTATTACAGAAGTAACAGCTTCTGAAAAAAAGACTTCCACAGTTCATAATGCCATCATCTTCGAGACACCGGAAGATGCTTATGAAGATGGTTTCATTAGAGACAAGGAAAGAATTGCAGAGGCGATCAAATCACAGCTTGCTGCAAACGGAATCACTAACAAGAACGCAATATTCGTTCTTACCTCTACAAAGATCGTTAACAGAGAGGTTCTTGTACCTTTCGTTAAGGAAAACAAAATTAAAGGAATTATTAATGCGAACTCATCAGAGTATTTCCCTGTTAATATAGAGGATTACACAGTATCCCATTCTGTATTAGAGACAGTTACTGATGAAGAAAATAACAAACAGTTAAGAGTTCTTGCAGTTGCAGCACCAACCAGTATGGTTCGTTCATATTATGAAGTTGCAGCACTTGCAGGACTGAAGGTAGTTGCTCTTGATTACATTGGAAATGCCATGTTGCAGTTGATCAAAACACAGACCAGCGAGAACATGACGACTATGGTAATCCAGTTAGGTAGCGAATCTACTGTACTTAATATCGTAAAAGGAGATATCCTTCTGTTACAGAGAACTGTACCATATGGTACCAATGTTGTTGTAAATGAAGTAATGGATGCAAAGGGTGTTGATGCTACAACAGCAATGACATTACTCCAGAATGAAAGACTGATCACGGTTGATTTTGATGATAATGCGATCACAGGATCTTTCCGTTACCTGATCAACAACATTGGCCGTGTAATGGATTTCTTTGCATCAAAGAATCCTGATAAGCCGATCGATGATGTATTCCTGACAGGTGATGGCGCCCTGATCAAGGGAATTGATGGTCTTTTCAAGGTACAGCTCAATGTTTCAACAAGAGTTATGGACAGTTTATTCAATATCAAATTTGACCCAAAGATTGATTTGAAGATATATAATCCTGTATACCTTATGGTTCCAATCGGTGCTGCTTTTGCACCTATGGGATTCACAATTTCAGAAGGCGGAGCTTCCGGCAAGAAGGAAGGTCAGATGGATACAACTCCACTGGTAGTTGCATTCCTGATCCTGGCTGTGTTAGTGGCAGGCGGATTAACGGCTGTGTCATTTGTATTAAAGAATCAGGCACAGACAGAGCTGGATGATGTAAATAAGAAGATCGCTTCTATCCAGGATATTGAGACGATCGTAAAGGATTATGAAAATGCAGAAAGCGTTTATGTTGATGCCATGAGCATGTACAGCTACACAAAGAACTTGAATGAGAATGTTGTAACATTTATCACGGCTTTGGAAGAGAAGATGCCAAAGGGAACTGATATCACAGCATTTGAATCCGATTCAACAGGTGTTTCAATTTCAGGAACAGCAGCAGAATATGATGATATTGCAGGACTTGCGATCAGCTTAAAAGAAATTGACTGTATTGATAACTCATTCATTGGAAGTATCACAGAAAATGTAGATGAAGACACAGGTAAAATAACATATGATTTCACAGTAACGTGTATCTATGTTGACGCATCAGCGGCAGATGCTGATACAACTGAAACAGATGCTACATTAGCTGAGTAAGGGAGGGCATAGAACATGGATGCAATGACAAAAGGACAAAGAAATTTATTATTATTTTTACTCGGTGTTGTTATTTTATTTGTGCCGATCAGATTTGTGGCATTAAGCAATTTTGATGACCGTAAAGAGCTTGTTTCAAAGAAGGATGAACAGCAGGTTTATTATAACAGCCTGAAAGCAAAAGATGTAAACAGAGATCAGTACATCAAGGATACAGAGAACTATAAGAAAGAATATGAAGCAATCCTTGCAGAATTTCCATCAGAGATCTATCAGGAAAATACAATCATGTATTTACAGGGGATCAAGGACGAATATAAGTTCCGTTTCACAGATGTATCAATGGGAGAGGAACAGCTCTTCTATACACTTGGAACCGGTGCTGTTGGTGATGCTACATTAGATGGTGCAGCAACAGGAACAGCTTCTACAGATGCAAATACTACAGCAGCTACAACAGCAGCTACAACAGAGACTGCAGCCGCTGGCACAGATGCTACTGCAGCAGTAGCAGGAGAAAATAATTTCAACTGCTATTCAGCAAGCTTCCCGGTTACATATTCAGGTTCTTATCAGTCTGTTAAAGATGTTGTTGATTACATCGAGAAGAGCGATTTCCGTATGACAGTTGACTCTATCTCAATCGCATTTGATGAGGAGACTGGTGATTACACAGGAGATATGTCATTCTCTGAATATGCTGTTACAGGTGGAGACAGAACCACAGATCAGGTTAACGTAAATGTTCAAACCGGTAAAGATAACATTTTCGGAAATCCAACCGTAAAGAGTAGTACGACAACTACAACTACAGATAGCAATCAGTAGGATGTAGACTTGCAACCCGTAGATTCGATTTGAACGGAGTGAGAAGTAAGAATGGCAAAGAATAATAACAAAGGCTTTAGCTTGATTGAAGTAATCATAGCTGTAGCAGTATTTGCTATATTAATTGCTCCCCTTACCGCCCAGTTGATTTCAGCGATCAATGTCAATACGAAGTCAACAAAGAAACAATATGCGATTGAAAAAGCTGAAGAGATCATGGAAAGCTTTAAAACTGCAAATATGAAAGAAAGTGCCATCAGTATCCCTGATGGCAATTCTACAGGTAATTATGAGTTTGGTCTGGATGATTCCCAGACACAGACTTATACCCTCCCGGAAAGTGCGGGAACTGTAGATTATCACATTAATACATATTCATGCAGTGGAATATCGCTCGGGGGAGAATACGAGAAGTATGATTGCACAGTAACTGTAAATGATATTGCGCATGCAGTTGCAACAAAGGGATATGTATGGGATGCCAATACAAATGACCTGAAGAAAGACGGTTCTGAGTATGTCCGCCTTACATCAGGTGTTGGTACAGTACGTAATCTTGATAACAAGCAGTCAGCGATCATTGCTGGAGCAACCTATATGGGAGCAACCAGTGGTATAGAAGGAAACAGTCTGGATAATCAGGCAGCGGCATATTTTAAAGATGTGAAAGTGGATATCTTAAAGGGAAATTCCGTTTTATATAATCAGTATCTGTCCGGTGCTACCTATCTGGATAATGATTCGTTCCAGAAAACAACCACGATTAAGGTTTCAAAGACTTTATCCGGTTATATGGTACAGTGTTTTGTAGAATATCAGGATAAACCATCGTTTAATCCTATCATTAAGGCATACGCGAATGGAATTGCAAGCGATACCTATAAACCGGATGGAAAATATGGAGAGGGAATTGTATATCAGAAGGAATACAAGACACTTCCTCCAATCTATCTGTTATATGCACCTGCAGTGTGTAATGGTGTATATTGTAATAATGATTATATCAGAGTTGAGACATCAGGACTTGCTGATGATGAAAAAGCAAAGATCTACTTATTTGAAACAATTGCTTCAATTGATCCGAAATATGAGGAGATCATTTGCGATACACTTGGCGTAAGCAGTATTGACAGTCTGGTTTACCAGAGCACTAGTCATACAAGCTCACCATCTTCTGTTAAGGTATATGTGAACCGCACTGGTGATGATACCAAGGGAAAGATTGAGGCATATTCAAACTTCGGAACTGAGTATGATGAAACAGATGCAACTGCTATTAAAGTTAAGAACACATCAGATGATACAAGTGATGAAACATACCTGTATGATATTCATGTTACATTGACAGATAGTGATGGCAATAAGACAGAAGTATCAGGAACAAGGGGGAAATAAGAGATGCTGAAAAAGTTAAAAAACAAGCTTAAATTAGCGGATAACCGCGGCTCGAGTTTTGTCCTTGTTATTGTATCGGCAACTTTCTTAAGCATACTGGTGTCAGCATTGTTAATGGGAACTCTTTTGGCATATAAACTTCGTTTTTATAAGCTGAATTCCCTGAATAACTTTTACAGTGTTGAAAAAGCCATGGATGAGATATATGCCGGAATTGGTGCAGCGACAAATGAGCATTTGTATTCCGCGTATACGACAACGGCTGAGATTGTTGTGTATTACAAGGATGGTCAGTATAACAATCTGACAGAAGATGAAGCGAATGATCTGTTTAAGCAGTTCTTTATGCAGGGTATCAAATCAGATAAGACATTCAGCAATATGCCAACTCTGATCGAAACCTTAAAGGGCTATATTACAGATCCGGATGTATCACTTGCCTGTGACAATCTGAGAATTGTATTCAAGGATAAAGAAGGTCGTGAAAAGTACATCAAATATGTAGCTGGAAAGAATGGAAAAGTTACAGGTGTAGCAAGTGCCAATACGATCGATGAGAATAATATCGAAGAGATTACATTCAGAAATATTGGTGTAAAGCGTACAATCACATTAAGCAGCACAGATTCCGCGAGCGGAGCAATGGCGCCTGGAACTTATGTACAGACGATCACAACAGATCTTGTATTAAAGAAACCGGAATATAATGTTTCTTTTGATATGGCAGGTGCAAACAGTGACAGCTTATATAATTACGCATTGCTTGCTGATATGGGACTTCAGGTATCCGGAACAGCAGCAGACACAGAAGTAAATATAAAGGGTAACATTTATACTGCTTCTGACTATTACAATAAAGATTATAATGGAAAAACAGATACAAAGGTAACAAATGAATACAGCCGTACAGTTGAAACCAAATGGGGATCAACAGATGAGAGTGCATATTCCGGTATCTTTGTACAGGGTGACAGAGCGAATCTGACACTGAATTCCGATATTATCGTTAACTCAGGATCTCTCGCAGCTTTTGATGGTGCGAAGATTAATCTTTCAGGACGTACATCCCTGTTATCAGAACTCTGGACCGATAACATCATCATCGGAGGCGATGAGGGCGGACAGATCAAAGCGGCAGCAAATGCTTATGTATATGATGATACAGAGCTGAATGCAGAGAAATCTGAGCTTACATTTACAAGAGGAACTTATTTTGGATACAGCTATACAGCAGATGACGTAAGAAGCATTAACCTTCTTCGTACATCCGGTAACCTTGCAACAGGATTCAAATTAAAATCACACTTCAGTGACAGTGCAATCATTGTCAATGGAAAGAATTCAACTCTGGATCTTTCAAGTCTGGAATCTCTGTATATTGCAGGTAAGTCCTATATCGAATTCTCCAAGATCGCAGCAAATACGATCACAGATGAGAAAGAAAGAAAAAACTTTGGTCTTACGAAAGATTCTGATTATGCATTCACAGCATTAAACGATTATTCAACCGGTCAGTCTCTTGATGTTAAGTCCAATCAGTTGATCTTCCTGACACAGTGGGATCTGTATGATAATACTGAGGTTGTGGATGAGAACGGTTATACACATGTAACATTAAAGTTCCCTAAGACATTTTCAAATGATGTCCAAATTAACAAGCTGTATACTGATTTCGTAAAACAGCTCACATCTAATAATTATATTGTAGAAGCAATCAAGGAGACAGTTTCCGGACATGATTATTATTATCTGTACATTCAGGATGGCGATAAAGATAAGGATGGAGTAAACGATGCTGAGGAGTTTGTAGAGAAGTATTATGATCTCTTAAACACAGGCATCGATGAAACGAAAAAGAAATTGTACAATGTTGCTAACTATGAAAATTTTGAAGTTAAATTACTTCTGCCAAGCAAAGATGGTGATGTGGATGGAAGCAAGATCAAAACAAGTGGAGCTGTAACTGCTCAGAACAGTGACAATTCATTATTTGTTAAGGCATCTGCAGATACATCTCTGCAGGTTGATACAGCATTAAAAAATGCAACAGGATCAAAGACATTCTCAGTGTTACTTGGTAATAAGGGTATTACAGAGAATAATAATACATTTGCAGATATTAAAAAGAATTCAGAGGCACTTGGTGATCAGACCACTCTTAGCAAAGAGGAGAAGGTCAGCAATCAGATCAATTATATGTATATCAATATGAAAGATCATCTGTCTGTAGTAGATAAAAAGGATGATACAGATACAGATGTTTCTGCATGGGAAGTGGCCGGATATACAAAGAACGGAAGTACATACACATACGCTCCGATCAAAGGATCTGACGGAAAGAACCTTGATACATTTGATTACAACTACAGTCTGACACCTCTTACCAAATATGTTGATTATGATAAGATCTTCTCCAAAAATCTTAGTATCAACAAGGTAGAGCCAGAGACAAATGCAGTTGTTATCATCAATGCAAATGATGTAACATTAAAATCCACAGCCGCTGATGGTGCTTTACAGGGTATCGTTATCTGTGGTGGTAATGTAACATTTGATAAGAGTGTAAAGTCATTCCGAGGAATGATCATATCAGGTGCAAAGATTATCTGTAACAGCAGCGTAGATATCTCAGCAGACGCATCCTTTACAGCAACTGTACTGGAAGAGTGTTCCAAGAGTGATGTAGAAGATCTGAGTCTGATCACAAGAGAGATCTTAAAGAACTATGTTAAAGTAGACGATAAAAACAATTCAGAGGTTTCTGGTTCAAGCTTATCAGACATCTCTTATAGCGACATTCTTGCATTCCAGAACTGGAAGAAGAATGTAGAGTAGGAGGGGTGAATATGATAAGAAAAATAAAAAATGATTCCGGATATTCCCTTGTTGAATTGATTATTGTTCTTGCTATCATCGCAGTTATGTCAGGACTTGCGGCAGTGTCGATTTCTTCGATACGGACAGCTCGTGCGACTTCATCAAAGGAGTCGTTCAATCAGGAATTGTCAACTCTGCAGTCCCTGACAAAAACACAGGAAAGCGATTGGGCAATGAAACTGGAAAAAGTAGATGGAAAATATAACCTGGTATATGGTAAGAGCAAGAATGGATCGGATTTCACAGAAGATACTTCAAAGGATCGTGAGATTCTGGATCGTGTAACGATTTACTATTCAAATAATGGTTCTTCCGCAGGAAGTGAAGTTTCATCTATGATCATTAAGTTTAATAAGTCAGATGGTTCTGTTGAAACTGGAAGCGGTGTTTATACATTTTACAAAGACGGATCAACCGATTCTGTTGGTAGAGTAACACTGAATCGAGCAACTGGCAGCCATTACACAGGATCATGAGGAGGGGTGAAGCGTGAAGAAAAATAATAATAAAGGTTTCACTTTCATTGAATTAGTACTGTACATTGGAATTTTAAGTGTGTTTATGGTTGCAGTAACCTCACTTGTTGGTACAGTGGTATCCTCCAATAGAAAGATGACAAACAGAAAGAAAATACAGAACGAAGCCAGTGAAACATATGATACCATATCAGATATGATCATGGGTGCGACTGATGTGAAGATATTGGGAAGCGCATATGTGGCTACCACATCAGCGGGCGTCACATCTTACAGCCCGGTTTCCGGAGTATTTATTGTTCCGGATGATACAGATACAAAGGGCAGCGGAGGTGAATTAATGTCTGCTGGTGGTATTGGAAGACGTACTGTTTATATCGAGAAAGCGGGTGGAGCTGGTCTTACACCAAAGGGTCCATGTTATGATATTGCAGATATGAAGTCGTTTGGTGATGTCACATCACCATCGACAGATGACACGACATATATTATTCCGGATGATTCTGGGAAGTTATATCTGAAAGTAGATTATGCATCTGCATTACAGAGTAACGGTGACAGTGTTATCACGACCTGTACGATCACATATGATAAGACCGAAAAAAAGCTTTATGTGTTTAAAACACCGCAATCAGATAGAATCACTGATGCAAGTGAAGCAGATGGCACTGTTCTTTGTAAGGATGTAAAGGATTTCAAATTACAGATCAATCCGGACGAGGACAGTATTGCAATTACACTGGAACTTGAAGATTCAACAACGGCGGCATCTTATAAGATAAATGGTGTTGTTGGCATTCGAAATTCATATGTGCTTAAAAAGCATACATGGGATTAAGGAGGAAAGAAATAGTGTTTAAGAACAGAAAAGTAGTATTATCATCTGTAGCGATAATATTTACACTTATAGTATGTGCTATATTCGTAAACTTTACGTTGGCTAATTCTGGAACTCCTGTTGAAAAAAGTGAAGCGGACACAAGTGGCAGTTCAACATTGGTGGGCAGCTCAAACATTGATCAGGCGATTCTTAACTCAAACGATTCCAGTCTGAAGAAGACAGGAGAGGATAAGTATCACATTGTTCAGATCCTTCCGGATGGTTTGGGATCTTATGCAACAGCAGATACATCAATGACAGAGATTGTGACTGCTTCCGGTTACTCAGGAAAGATCAGTGATGAAGCAGGATATAAAGGCACATCTGATCTGTGGAAATATGTATATGATGGAGAATACTTCAGATATGCAGTTTTCAATGGTTATAAGAATATTAAAGATGATATGGCACCGGGTGCAGTTCAGTTGACGACTAAAACAGTCAGTGATCTGAACGGCATGGGTACAGAGGCACAGGAAATACTTGCAAATGCGGATTTTATCTATATCGTTGCAACAACAGCAAATGATTATGCTGCAGGCGGTACAGATATCAGCGAGAGCTTATATAACTGGCTGGATGTATATGCAGGAAAGCATCCGATCATCTTTGATCGATATGCATTATGTACAGCGGAGCCTGAAAAGATCACAGGTAATAATGACCAGTATCGTATGGGATCTCTGGCATACAAATATGTAACAAAGACATTAAAGGGAAGAACAGATAATGTTCTCTGTGTAGAACCTGGTTTCTTCAATGTCCTTTATAAAGAAGCAAGTGGTAACAAGTCAGATCCAATGACAAATACCACAAAGACAATATCGGACTTTATTCTGACTGCTGAACGTTCTGCAACAGAAGGCGGAAAGGATTATATCAATAAGAACAGATATTATAAATGGTATACAGATGATAAGATGGAAAACTTCTTAAATAATAAGACCGATAAGGTCGATTCTGCATACGCAAAGATATCTGGAAATACACAGGGCATATCAGGTTCCAGACATGAATGGAAATTTGATAATGCAAATGTTCTGGTGATCACAGACGGTACATCAAACAGTATGTTCTCAGAACTGGCATCAAAGAATGATGCACCGCAGTGCTCTGCTGAAAATTATGTTTATAACAGCAAGAAACAGATATGGGAGTCAGTAGTAAAGGCTCCAAACAGCGACTTTACAAGTGATGCTTATGCCGGTAAGGGTTATAAGTTCGTTCCAAGTGGAGCAAATATCTATCAGATTCAGAGTAAGGATCTGTTAAATGCGGTTGACAGCTCAAAGGGAGCAAAGTATACAGCAAATGATCTTGCTAAGACTTATTTCCAGGATGTTGCTGCAAAGCAGATTACCGGTACGATCAAGTCTAAGGGAGATCTTGCAGGCTCTGTTGTTTATCTGGTTGTAACTCCAAAGGGAGAAGCAAGCAAACTGGCTGGTAATACAGATGGTACAGTTCTGGCATGTGAACTTACAACCGGTGAAGATGGAAATGGATCATATGATGAAGAGACAGGTATCTATACATATGAATATGGATTTCCTAAAGTAAATGCTGATTATGATTACAGTGTTCTTTTGGAGGCAACAGTGGATCCATCTTCATATGAAGACAATGGAGATGATTCTGATACATCAGGCGATAACGCAGGCACAGGCGATAACGCAGGTACAGGCGATAATTCCGGTACAGGTGATAATTCCGGTACAGGCGATAACGCAGGTACAGGCGATAATTCCGGCACAGGTGATAATGCAGGTACAGGCGATAATTCCGGCACAGGCGATAACACCGGCACAGGCGATAATTCCGGCACAGGTGATAATGCAGGTACAGGCGATAATTCCGGCACAGGCGATAACACCGGCACAGGCGATGGCTCTGATCCGGCAACGAATCCGGATGCAATTACCGAGGATTATGTGATCGGAAGCAATGGCTATGATTTCATCGTTTCTGTAAAGGGAGAAAGCAAAGATGGTGCTTACGACTACACAAATGACTGCGATGAATATAAAGAATATGCAGACAAGTGTACAGCAGATCCGACAAACTATACAACAGATGTATATACAGATGATCTTATCTTTGAGACATCAGAACAGGTATATGCTTATGTAGATGCTCAGTATAAAAAGTATAAAAATGATGTCCTGTTGCCAAAAGTTACAGGAACGAATGTAATTGATTTTACAGAGTATGATTTTATCTTTATTGAATCAGGTGATTATAAAGATGAGATCGGTGATTCAGCATACCAGAAGTTATGTTCAGCAGTAGAAGAGGGTGTGTATGTAATCGCAAGCAGTGAAGCCGGAGACGGTATTGGATCCGGAAACAATAATGGTGGTGGATCAGGTGATCCAGATAAGATTATTATCAACAGTCCATCAGCAAAGGTGATCGCAGATATTATCAATGCCGGTGTATACCGAAGAGGCAGTGATAATAAATTCAGAGTTCTGGAAATTCAGCCGGATTATCCAATTGATGAAGAACTCGCAAGATCTTCATCGGTTAAGAATGGATCCGGTGCATGGACAAATGGTACCAATACACACGGAGAAAAAATCTATGGTAATTATTATACCGTTCCATCGGATGTAGCTGAGGGCTATGCAGTGGAGGAGCTTTCACCGGGCAGTGAGTATTATGATTTTGATCTGACGAAGGCAAAGATTGCATATGCGATCGATGGTATCTCATATTCAGATATTGAGCTTACACAGGTTTCATCAGAGGCACTGATCGGTATGACAGATGATATCGCTGCTACATATGACCTTGTATATATCGGTGGAGATATCAGCGCTCTGGACAGAGATCTGAGTAAGATATACGATTCCAGTGTATTTGCTTATATCGGACCAAGCGCAGAACAGTTAGTATCCGCAATTCCTACATTTGTTATGTATTACCATACAGGTGTTCTGAAGGAGATGGGTGGTACCGGTTCTTACAAGATGACAAGATCAATCACAGGTTCTGAGCTTATGGCAACACCGGTGATTGGCTCAACAAAGTATAAGACAACATATGTTGTTGAAAATGGTAATGACCTGACAAAGAATAAGTATGATGAGCTTGTATCTTACGTTAATCTTGGAAGACCGATCATGGTTGGCAATGAACTGACTTCGGTATTTGAAAAGGTAAATGGAACAGATGCAGACGGCAATGGTCTTACAGATGCGCAGAAGAGTCAGGGCTACTGGTATAATGCAGGCAAGCTGGAAAGAAAGAACTTCTATCTGGATCCATCATCCAGAATGTATGACCTTTTGAATGTGATCAATAACAGAAGATCCAAAGGAACAAATGTATTATGGGGCGTAGATGCAACCGATACACAGAAGATTGATAATTCAAATAAGCAGTATGGTGATACACTGTACACTTATAAGATTGCTGAAAAGCAGACAATGCTTGATTCAGAGGCACAGCAGAAGACATGGTATAAGGATGCAACAGATGAGACGGCTATCAAGTCGTATGCAACAGTATTCTCAGAGGATACAAATGCAGCGATTAACAATCTTGTTAAACAGTCTACATCAAGAGCGCGTCTTACAGTTACAAGTGCACCGGTTGAATATTCAGAGGGTATTACAAGCACATATCTGAAGACAACCAATTTATCATTTACCTTCTCTGTAGCAGGATCGGAAAAGAGTTATAAATATTCAATCTGTATTGACAAGAATAAGAATACACAGTTTGATCATGATAAGACGATTGACTATTATGTAACAGGTGATATAGATACATCAACAGGAACATCCGGTTCTGCAGTAAAGAATAAGACAGTAAATATTGCACTGGATCAGGATTTCTTCGGTTCTGCATACTGGCAGATCCTTATTATGGATAGTAAGGATAATATCATTGCAGAAGAGCGTGGTATCTGCAAGATCGTAAACAACACAGACGGAATCAGTGATATCAATGTTTTACAGGTTCAGACCATGTCAGAAGGACAGGGAGCAACATCCTGGGGAGCAACAGATACATTGTACTTTGATATTCAGTCACAGACAGCACATAAGATTCTGAAGTATAACACCTATGCAAATCAGACAGCACTTGATACAGCAGATGTTGCACAGTATAAATGTCTGGGACGTCATGAGAATCGTTTTGGTATCGTTCCATATGACACAGATCTGTTCTATGGTTCACAGAAGGGTAATGATGATTATCTTTCAAATTTTGCAGATACCTTAGCAGAGGATTACGATATCAGTCTTGATATGGTAGTAGCTTCAGCTGATAAAGCTGCCTTTACAACAAAGGATAATCAGGCAGACACATATGACTGTCTGGATACCTGGGTAGAAGAGGCAGATAAGCTGGAGAATGGCGGTACAGTAGAAGGTAGAAACAAGAAGCAGTATGCAACAGATGCAACAATTGCTTTGGCAGCTTATAACAAATATGTATCTGAGACCGTTAAGCCAAAAGAAGACCTGGATAGCTACATCAAGGGTGCTATTCAGTCCTTACAGGGCACATATACAGGTTCTACAAATTATGGAGCAAGAGGTACTTATAATACGTTCCTTGGTGGTTTCAAGTCATCTGTTTCAAACAGTGACCTGATCGATCTCCTTAATTATACGATCGATACCGGTGAGTACTATATGGTATTCTGGCCTGTATACAGTACAAATACAGATATTACATTTGCCAGCGGAAAGATTTCATCTACAATGTTCGGCAGTGAATTTGTAGAACTGTATGAGAAGTACAGAGATGCAAAGGATAAAGAATTAGATGCATTAGATGTGTATAAGAAAGATTTAAGACGTTCTTATGGTAAAAATTTCATGAAGAAGCAGTATTCAATTCTGGTTCTTGGTCCATCCGATTCTTTTGGTGGATTCAAGGTAGACTTGAAGCAGCGTACTTGTGAATACATTCTGGATTATGTATCAAATGGTGGAGATTTATTCTTCTTCCATGACACAATGACACCGTATGCAGATGCAGGTGCTGTTAATCTGACAAAGTCATTACTTGATATTGTTGGAATGAACAGATTCCATGTAGATCTTACAAATAATGCCAATACATATGAGGTCGTAAATGATGGATATGTAACAGGTGTTACGCAGGAAGGTCTTGTAAAGGGTACATTGACAGAGGATGGATATATCTATACAAAACAGAATTCATCAGGTACTCCGGCCGGAATGGTAAAGGGTACATTGACAGAAGATGGATATATTTATGAACCGGAAACATACGGAACAACGCATGACTGGAAGGGCCCATTGAATGGCTGGGAAAAAGATAAGGTTTATATGGATGTATCAGCAGGATATAGCCGTACATTCTATAAGAAGGCAGCTACAGCAGGTTCCACAGGATATATTTATCAGGATGCAGTAACATATGACCAATATTCATATATCAACGACTGGGGCGGTGTAGATACCGGATATTTTACAAAGACAGAAGCAAAGGCTGGAACCTCAGGATACATTTATCAGGAGGGCGGCAAGCCAACGTATTCAGACAAGAATACATCACTGGCATACAAGTCGGAGGACGCTGACCTGTATTATCTTACACCATATGTAAATAATTCAATCGCAGGAAAGAGTCTTGTAAACAGTATTAATGCTAATATGACACAGATCGCATCCAGCTATAACAAGGTTGGAAACATTGGAATGTATGTAAGTGCATTGTCAATGACCAGTTTGTACTATGATAAGAATGGTGGCGGTGGTGCAACATACACCTTACCATATGTATATGCACAGAGTGATTTCCAGAGTGCGACAGCATGGTCAGCATCATCAACAGCTGATCAGTCAGCAAATTCACAGACTGTAAAGGCAAAACAGTTAAATGAAGGTCTGATCACATTGTATCCATACAAGATTGGTGATTCCCTGAATATTTCAGGTACACATCAGCAGGTATATGCACTTGATCTGGAAGCAGGCGATGTAACTGTATGGTATACACTGGCAGGTTCTAACAACTCAAGTGATGCGAAGAAGAGATCATCCCTGTATGCAGCAGATCCATATGATGGAATGGAGAACTACTACATCTACACAACATCTTATGGTAACGGAGCAATTACATACTGTGGAGCCGGTCATGGATCGGTTACAGGTCCTACAACAAGAAATAATGATGAAAGAAAGCTCTTCATCAACGTTATTGTAAACAGTGCAGAAGCAGTAAAGGAAAAACCTACATTATATGTTTATGATCCTGATACAGATTTCAAGAAAGAAATGGCAAAGGACGAAGAGATATCTGAGTCAATTGGTAAGACCGTATATTTGGATGAAGTAGCAGATAAGACAACATCACCGGAATTCGACTTCAAGATCAATGTTCCAAATGATGTAACAGTGGATGCAATTAACGTATACTATGATCTGGATTATGATGATACAGATATGGCAAACAATCGTCCAGCATATGCAGAGGGTACAGATCGTATGATCTGGAATACACCGGCATCCGATAAGGAAAAAGCAGGCATTGTGGAAGATAGTGCATCGACAAAGAAGATACAGATTAAGGATAAGTTTACAGATTCCAATAACCTGAAGCCAACAGATGAACTGTTCGCACCATATGGTGGAAACTACACCTACATAGTTGTAGAAGTATACTACAATGGTAAGACAAAACCGATCTATACAATGATCAAGGTAAAAGCATCTGATCCATTGTTCAATCTGACACAATCAGATAGTGCAATTCAGGTTGCAGCAAATGATGTAGCTTATACGAAAAAATTTGTATTGGCTTAACAAATATAAGAATTGACAAACAATCTTATATATTACAAGGCGGGCAGTAATGTCCGCCTTATTTCTGTATATTTGGAATAATTCTTGTAAGAACAAACAGAAGATGCTACTATGTTAATGTTTCCTTTTTATTACATAATGCGGTGAGAGGACATATGTATATGAGCGGAAGAAAGAGAAAAAATAAGCCATTTTGGTTAAGACAGATCATAAGGAGAAGAGGTAAATGATGATAGATGGAAAGACAAGAACGCTTGGTCTGTTAGGAGATCCGGTAGAGCATACAATGTCGCCGCTGATCCACAATACATTAAGTGAAACACTTGGACTAAATAATGTGTATGTACCATTTCACACAAAAGCAGAAGACCTTGGAGAGGCAGTGAAAGGAGCTTATGCACTGAATATTCTGGGCTTAAATATGACTGTACCGCATAAGAATGAGGTTATGAAATATTTGTCAGAGCTGGATGAAGGGGCACAGGCGATCGGTGCTGCTAATACCCTGGTGCGGACAGAAAATGGATATAAAGGCTATAATACGGATATGCTGGGGCTTCTTCGTGAGGTGAGATCTTATGGAGTAGAACTTGATGCGCATGATGTCATTATTTTAGGAGCCGGCGGAGCTGCAAAGGCTGTAGCCTATATGTGTGGGGCAAATGGAGCAGGACATGTATATATCTTAAACCGTACGGTATCGAAAGCACAGGCAATCGCAGATCATATGAATGATTTCTTTGGAAAGCAGAATATGACTGCTATGAGCATTCAAGACTATCACAAACTTCCGGAGAAAAAATATATTGTATTCCAGTCAACTTCAAAGGGCCTGTATCCGCATATTGATGAGGTGATAATTGAAGATCCGGCATTTTACCAGATGGTATCAGTGGGAATTGATCTGATCTATAAACCATTCTGTACCAGATTTATGTCTTTGTGCAGACAGGCAGGAGCAAAGAGTTATAATGGTCTGAAGATGCTGTTATATCAAGGAATAATTGCATATGAACTGTGGAATGATATATCGGTGGATGAGAAAACAGCAGATATGATCTATCAGAAACTGTTGAAAAAAACACGGGATAATATTATTTTGACAGGATTTATGGGATCCGGAAAGACAACAGTTGGACAGCTTTTATCTGAAAAATATGGATATACATTTATAGATACTGACCAGTATATAGAAGAAAAATGTGGCTGTACGATCGCAGAATTATTCAGTAAAAAGGGCGAAGCATATTTCAGACAATTGGAGACAGATACATTAAAAGAATTAAATACGTCATTGACACACGCGGTACTTTCGACCGGCGGAGGACTTCCGCTTCGAGAGGAGAATGCTGTAGAGCTTGCAACTCTTGGAACAGTCGTTTATTTACAGATCACTCCGGAAGAAGTCATATCACGATTATCCGGTGACAACACCAGACCACTTCTGGCAGGCGGAAATCCGGAACATAAGGTACGCGATCTCTTAACCTACCGCACCCCGTTATATGAACGTGCGGCAGATCTGACAATCCCTGTCACAGAATTGACTCCTGAGCATATAGTGGAAGAAATAATAAGCAAAATATAGTATAAACTATGTACTTAATTAAAAGCAAAAAGTAATACGCAATGTTTTGTTTTTAAAATAATAGAGCGTAAGCGACTTATGAAAGAGACATATCACGGCCACCAATCGTCCGGGAATCCGTGAATTGGTAAAAAGTAGTTGAAATATTCTGTAGAATATTATAAAATGTCACAAGAAGTTCATATCTTAAGGAGGAAAAGAAAATTATGGCAGAGATGATCTCAGCAGGTGATTTCAGAAATGGTGTTACGATTGAATTTGAAGGAAATATTTATCAGATTATAGAGTTCCAGCATGTAAAGCCTGGTAAAGGTGCTGCATTTGTAAGAACAAAGCTTAAGAATATCAAGAGTGGTGGTGTTGTAGAAAAGACATTCCGTCCAACAGAGAAGTGCGAGAAGGCTCATATCGAAAGAAAAGATATGCAGTATCTGTACAATGATGGTGATCTTTACTACTTCATGGATCCGGAGACATACGATCAGATTCCATTGAATAAAGCAGCAATCGGAGATGCATTAAAGTTCGTTAAGGAGAACGAGATCTGTAAGCTTGTTTCCCACAATGGTTCTGTATTTGGTGTAGAGCCACCATTATTTGTAGAATTACTGATCACAGAGTGCGAGCCTGGTGTAAAGGGTGATACAGCTACAGGTGCTACAAAGCCTTGTGTAGTTGAGACAGGAGCAACACTCTATGTTCCTTTATTTGTAAATGAAGGAGATACGATCAAGATCGATACACGTACAGGCGAGTATCTTTCAAGAGTTTAATTCGATCAGAATATAAGAGAGATAGTAGGAGCTGGTCATATATGATTAGGCTCCTATTACACTTTACAAACATTTTTCAGGAGGAAATGACATGGCAACAGCATATAATCATAAAGTTGTTGAGAAGAAGTGGCAGAAGGTCTGGGATGATAACAAGGCTTTTGCTGCAACAGATGATTACAGTAAACCAAAATATTACGCATTAGTTGAGTTCCCATATCCATCCGGACAGGGACTTCATGTTGGTCATCCAAGACCATATACAGCACTCGATATTGTAGCCAGAAAGAGAAGAATGCAGGGCTATAATGTTCTTTATCCAATGGGTTGGGATGCATTTGGACTTCCGACCGAGAATTATGCGATCAAGAACAAGATCCATCCAAAGGAAGTAACAAAGAATAACGTAGCAAGATTTAAGGCACAGCTTCATTCCCTTGGATATTCATTTGACTGGGATCGTGAGATCAATACAACGGATCCGGAATATTACAAATGGACACAGTGGATCTTCCTGAAGTTATTCAAGGCAGGTCTGGCATATAAGAAAGAAATGCCGATCAACTGGTGTACATCCTGTAAGGTTGGTCTTGCAAATGAGGAAGTTGTAAATGGTGTCTGTGAGCGTTGTGGTGCACCGGTTGTCCGTAAGGTCAAATCTGAATGGATGTTAAAGATCACAGAATATGCAGATAAGCTGATCGAAGGTCTCGATACTGTTGATTATATTGAGCGTGTGAAGGTATCACAGAAGAACTGGATCGGACGTTCTACAGGTGCAGAAGTGGATTTCCAGATCAAAGGAAAAGAAGATAAGCTTCGTATCTACACAACCAGATGTGATACATTATTTGGAGCAACCTATATGGTTGTATCACCGGAGCATCCATTGCTTGATAAATATAAAGATGAGATCAAGAACTGGTCTGAGATCGAAAGCTACAGAGAGCAGGCTGCCAGAAAGTCTGATTTTGAGCGTTCTGAGCTTGCAAAGGATAAGACCGGTGTAGCTATTGATGGTCTGGTAGCAATCAATCCTGTAAATGAGAAAGAGATCCCGATCTGGGTATCCGATTATGTACTGATGTCATATGGTACAGGTGCGATCATGGCGGTTCCTGCACATGACGAAAGAGACTGGGAATTTGCAAAGAAATTCAATCTGCCGCTGATTCAGGTTGTAGCAAAGGATGGAGAAGAAGTAGATATCAATGAAGCAGCATTTACAGATGTTGCAACAGGTGTTCTGATCAATTCCGGCTTCTTAAATGGTTTACAGGTAAAAGATGCAAAAGAGAAGATGATCGAGTTCCTGGAAGAAAAGAAAATCGGTAAGGCAAAAGTTAATTATAAGCTCCGTGACTGGGTTTTCTCCCGTCAGAGATACTGGGGCGAGCCAATTCCGATCATTCATTGTGATAAATGTGGCTATGTACCTCTTGATGAAAGTGAACTTCCGCTGATGCTTCCGGAGGTAGAGAGCTATATGCCAACGGATAATGGAGAATCTCCACTTGCAGCTATGACGGATTGGGTAAATGTGAAGTGCCCATGTTGTGGAGGTCCTGCAAAGCGTGAGACAGATACCATGCCTCAGTGGGCTGGTTCATCGTGGTATTTCTTGAGATACACGGATCCAAAGAATACAGAGGCACTTGCAAGCAAGGAAGCATTAAAATACTGGCTGCCGGTTGACTGGTACAATGGTGGTATGGAGCATACAACACTTCATCTGCTTTATTCCAGATTCTGGCATAAATTCCTGTATGATCAGGGCGTTGTTCCTACACCGGAACCATATCAGAAGCGTACTTCCCATGGTATGATCCTTGGTGAGAATGGCGAGAAGATGAGTAAGTCCAGAGGAAATGTTGTAAATCCGGATGATATTGTAAATGCATATGGTGCAGATACATTAAGAACATATGAGATGTTCATTGGAGCCTTTGATCTTGCTGCATCATGGTCAGATGATGGTGTAAAGGGATGTCGTCGTTTCCTTGAGAGAGTATGGAAACTGCAGGATATCGTAGTAGATGGTGATGCTTACTCTAAGGATATGGAGACAAAGATGCATCAGACGATCAAGAAGGTTTCAACTGACTTTGAGAATCTGAAGTATAATACAGCTATTGCTGCTATGATGGCACTTGTAAATGATTTCTATAAGAAGAATGCAGTGACAAAGGGTGAGATGAAGACACTCCTTACATTATTGAATCCGGTTGCACCACATATCACAGAGGAAATGTGGAGTATTCTTGGTTACGATGGATATCTTTATCAGGCATCATGGCCAACATTTGATGAGGCAAAGACCGTTGAGTCTACAGTAGAGATTGCAGTTCAGATCAATGGTAAGATGAAAGCAACTCTTTCAATCAATAAGGCTGATCCAAAGGATGATGTTATTGCAAAGGCAAAAGAAGCTATCGCAGACAAGCTGACCGGCAATATCGTAAAAGAAATTTATGTACCGGGAAGAATTGTAAACATTGTGATGAAATAAATCTGTCAAGCAAATAAGCAGTGTGCCTGCAAGGCAGGCAAAGCTGCTTATTTATTTGACGGAAAAAACAACATAAGCATGTAGAGCGGATGCTCGGAATGCGCATGTTGTGGGATGATTTCGGGAGTTCGAAGAACGTAGAAATCATATTATTTCATAAATATAAATACAAAATAAGCAGTGTGCCTGCAAGGCAGGTAAAGCTGCTTATTTATATTTTACAGGAAATTACGGAACATGGCGATCTTCTGGCGTTCAGCAGGGGAAGCCTGTTCCATCATAATATCCATGATGAGCTTGGATTCCTCTTTTGAGAAAGAAAGATTACGTTTTTGAAGCTCCCGGTTTAACTGCATGATCTGAGGAAGCATCTGTTCCATAGTAGCATTGTGGGAACCGTTTGCAAGTTCCAGAATAATCTGACGTTTCAGGGGCATAAGGTTTTTCAGACGGGGATCGTTTTCAAATTGATTCATGGCAATGGATCGTCCTTTCTGTTTTATAGGATTTATTTTGATTCCGGTTATATGTATTTATAATCTATAATGACCGGTCAGGTTGCAGACCGGGTGTTCGTGTCGTATTCCTGTAACAACTGCATGATGTGATCTATGGAATTGTCGCTATGTTGGGATAATGATTGATCAGTCGTACTGGTATTTTTCGTGTTTTCATGTGTGGAGGAATCGTGAATTTTCTCATCTGTTCTGTTCCCCTGTATGGACGGATTATTATTTGTATATTCTGTATCTGTGGATATAGATGTGTTATCCGGCTCAGCTTGAACGGTTTGGTCATAAGACTGGAAAATGCTTTGAAAATCCGAAAACTCAGAATCGGTCCGGTTCATGGCATTCATAACCTGCATCATATTCATTGCCTGCTGCATATTTTTCATCTGATCGGCGATATCCGGAAAGCCACACTGGGCCAGCGATGCCAGAATATCATTTTGATTATGAAGATCACGGTTGAAATCACACTGACGGATATAGGACTGATTGTTGATCACACGCATGATCTGTTGGAGTTCCATCATTTTCAGATAGATAACGAGTGGCATGCGCATAGGTCCTTCCACAAAGGGTAGGATTGCTTCCAGAAGAAACAGACGGTCATCCGATATTAATTTGTCAAGTGGATGGGAGTGTGGAATCTGATTCATGGAAACCTCCTTATGAGTACTGTGATACGGATGTTTCCGGATGGTTAGCCGGTTACCCGTTTTCTGTTATAAGTTTCATAGTGTTATTTATGAATAGTCAGGTGTAATTATGCATAATAAACAGAAAATGGATGCTGCAAGAATAACCGGAACTGCCAGCGGTAGGGCATGGGACAATTCCGGTAGCATGCTTGTTATATTGGTGAAATGGTCACTGATCGCATTTCATATGTTCCCGCATCATTTTGAAATGAAAGGGAATGGTTGCTGTTAGCATCCACAGCCACAACCGCAGTCATTTCCATTGCCGCATCCACCACAGCAGCAAAGGAGAATCAGGATAATCCAGATGCAGTCACAGCCATTACTTCCGCCGCCACAGCCACAGTCATTTCCAAAACCATTTCCGCAGCAGGAGAAGAGAAGAAGAAGGATGATGATGCAAGAGCAGCTGCTGCCTCCACCAAAACCAAACATTCCATTTTTTCCACAACCGCACTGTGTTGCTGATAAATCACTCATGGTAAATACCTCCAATTTTCTTTATGCTATAGAGTATTCCGGGGAAAGACAAATGTGACAAAAATACAAAAACAATATACGAAAAAACCATAGATATGATATAATGATGAAAAATCGCTTGCTTGCAAGGGCGATTTTTCGAATGCATTGAGTGAGCTATGCTCACGAAATAATGAGCGAAAGAGAGCCAACATGCTCACGAAATAATGAACGCAAAAGCGCTTATAAAGGGGTAAAAACAGGAGGAGATAACAGTATGATTTATAAATGTGTAAACTGTGGTGGAAATGTTGTATTTGATCCACAAAGTGGACATATGAAATGTCTAAGCTGTGGCGGAAGTGACTGTGAGCAGAGTATACCGTCGGAGACACCGATGATCTGTCCGTCCTGCGGATCACAGATCACATATCGGAATGAATATGGTTCAGCAGGAAAATGTCCAGCCTGTGGTACATTTCTGATCAGAGATGACTTTGTGGTGTATCCGTATGGACCGGATATGATCCTGCCATTTAAGTTTTCAAAACGTCTTGCAGAAGAGAAACTAAAGGAAGAATTTGGAAAGAAGTTATTCCTGCCAGCGGACTTTTTATCGACAAAGACACTGGAAAAGCTTCGCGGAGTATATGTTCCATTCTGGATATATGATTTTGATTCCAATGTTGATTATACCGCAATAGGTACGAAGGTGCGGACATGGACATCCGGAGATACGAGATACACGGAGACATCTTATTTTGATGTATACCGGAAATTGCATATCAAATACAACGGAATTCCGGTTGATGCATCAGTCGAGATGCCGGATGGAATTATGGACCTGATGGAGCCTTATGGATATGATGCGCTGTTAAAGCATGATAATAAGTTCATGTCAGGCTTTGAGGCAGAGGTTTATAATTATACCCCAGATCAGTTATCCGGACGTGCGGTTAAAAAGATCAACGATACATCCATGGAGTGGGCAAAAAGTGAAGCCAGCGGATATCATTCGTTGTTGACTAAAAACATGAATGCCAATAATCAGTTGCTTGGAAATAAATTTGCTTTGATGCCGGTGTGGATTTATGAATACCGGTATCAAGGACAGAATTACATGTTTTATGTAAATGGTCAGACTGGAAAGTGTGTTGGAACTCCGCCAAGAAGTGTCAGCCGTGCAATCGGACTGACAGCAGCATTTGCTGCATCGGTTGCGGCTTGTGCCAGTGGAATTGCTATGCTTCTGGAGGTGTTGTAAATGAAAAAATTCAGGATAACAGTTCTTATATTATTTGCGATCGGTATTGTATTTATGATCATGGGACTGATCGTTTCAAACAGCAATCTGAAGCATGATGCACGGAGTAATACGGAATGCAGGACAGATCAGCGTGTGTTTGATTATGCAGATAAACTGACAGGCAATGAGGAACGGTCACTGGAAAAAAAGATTGCAAAATGGGAAGACAAAACAGGCATGGATATCGTTGTAATGACGATCGATAATGCACAGGCACAGAGTATGTTCGGTACTTATATGGACGATACTTATTATGAAGAATTTGAGGCAATCAAGACAGTTGCCAAGAGTTTCAGTGAGCAGGAACGCTTTGGTTGGGAAAACTGGGAATACAACCCACAAAGTAACCGGAGCACCAGCGATGGCTATGTACCAAGCGACAGCATCATTATAGCTGCAAATTATGAAGCTGGTGATGTATGGATGAGCACAACAGGAACAAGAGTCAGAGCAAGGATCAGTGATTCCAAAGCATCCAGCCTAACAGAGAAAGGTGGCAAGTACCTGAGAGAGGATGCAGAGAAGGGGTTTGCAACTATGATCCAGGGGGCGGTACAGTGTATGAAGAGCTCCAGTGGTGGCGGTCTGAAGATTCCCCCATTTTATATTGTGATTCTGGTGCTGATCTGTGGAGCTATATTCTTTATAACGAATATGTCAAAGAAGGCAGGCGAAACGACAACTAATCTGAATACATATGTAAATGGAAATGTGCAGGTACTGGACAGAAGGGATATATTTGTCCGCAAGGAAGTTACCAGTGTTAAGATCGAATCATCCAGCAGCGGCGGAGGCGGCAGCAGCGGTGGAGGAGGCGGCAGCCACGGTGGTGGCGGAAGCCATTTTTAAAACGAAATGCTAGAGAACAAGAAGTTAAATATATTATTATTAAAGAATACAGGAATGTCATTACTGCCTACGATCGTGATCATGTTGCTGATCGTTGGCGGTATGCGGCATTTTCATCTGTTGAATAATCTGGATTTTTATCATGTGGATGATCCGCAGCAATTAGGAGTCTTATATGACGCAGGCACCACTAATGTAGAAATGCGGTTTCAGAAGCTGACCTATATGGGATACGATTATGAGATAGATGGAGAACGGGTAGGCGGTTATTATTATGTCTGGGTAAATGGTAAATTTATGGTTGTTCTGCTTGACAGTGATGAGACGATCATCTGTGATTATCTGGTGCAGGGACAGTTGAAGAAGGATCCTGCGGCATATAACTATATATTGTCAGAATGTGCGGAGAGTGTAGGAATCGAACAGCAGCAGTTAGAGACTATCACATACGATTATCTGATCAGTGAGGTGGATTATCCAAAGACATTTTATATGATCGTAAAGGCAGCGTTGATCATTGCATTTGCAGTGATTATATTATCGATCATTGAGGGAATTGTATACTGGTTTTATCCATGGAAGCATCCACAGATCCGTCAGATGAAAGGATATCGTGACAAGAAGCTGTTAACAGGAGATATTAACCGTCAGTTGCATGATGCACTGGTATATGAAACAGGAAATTGTTATGTGACCAGAAAATATCTGGTAATCTGGACACCATTCCGGACGGATATCATTGTGCTGCGGGATATCGATGTGGTTTCCCGGCATAAGGAAACAAAGAAAATACTGCCATGGATGCCGCTGCGGGATGTGTACAAGCTGATCATTTCAAATTCAAATGGTGCAATATTTGAGCATGATTTTCATGATGAGAAGATCCTGGATACAATATTGCCATATATACAAAAGAAAAAACGGGACAGATAGGATAACACAGTGGAGTGTTACTGGGTCTGCCCCGTTTTTTAATAGCTATACTGCAAAGCAATCATTTGGTGATGTGCTTATACATCCAGTTTGTCCTGTTCTTCGATCACATCGAGATCCTCTGATACATCAGATAAGCCTTCATTTTCATAAAGGATCGGGCTTTCAGTTTCTTCTGTAACAGTGGCTACTTCTTCAGTGGAATGTTCTGTTTCCTTCGGTTTGGCATCATCTGCCGAAATGTCAGAGGTGTTTTCTGACTGCTGATCGATTGTTCCTTCCACAGGAGCATCATCTAAAGAGAAATAATCACGTTCCGGTTCTTCCTTTGCAGGCATTTTTTCTTTGATCGTATTTTTTACTTTCTCTACCTTGTCATCCATATCCAATGACTGGTATACAGTAGAATTTTTAATCTTATCCCGGAATACATAGCAAACACCGCCGATCGCAGCGATCGTAGCAGCGGCTTTGAATAATTTACCTTTTCCCATAATACATAATCTCCTTTATATATGATGTAAAGTCGTTATAAATAACGTTTCCATAATTTTAATATGTATACACGGAAAAAGCAAGAAAACAATGATAAACAAAAAGGGAATGCAGGCAGATTTCACGAACTTTTAACATTTGCCTGATAAGATGAAGTATGCTATAGTTTTGAAAGATATATGATCGTATATTGATCAGTGTGAGGATTTTCCTGGAAGAGGATCGAAAGGACATATATGAAGATAAAATTAAGAACAAATAAAAATAGCAGAGATCAGAGGGGGAAGAAAGATGGGTCGATTTGAGACAGAGTTAGAAGATTTAAAAAAGAGACAGAAGAAGCTGGAACATAGTTATTCCAATATTGGGACAATCCGGTTCCTGATGTTCCTTGTGATGCTGGGCGGACTGATCGTCGGACTATATGATTCCAATATACCGTTTCTTGCAGTAGGTATCGTGGCTGTCGTTATTTTTGTACTGCTGGTGTTCCGGCATGGTAAGCTGAATGAGGAACTGGAATATACGAAAGCAAAGGTGATCGTATATGAGCGGTATATGAAACGTTATGATGATAGTTGGAAGGAGTTCGCAGAAGATGGCTCCGAGTATCTGACCGATGATGATCTTGTAGCAAAGGATCTGGATATTATGGGAAAGAATTCCATCTATCAGTTTATCTGTGTGGCAGGAACAGAGGATGGCAGGCAGATGCTTGCTGAAACGTTAAGACAGCCTGAATTTGCGGCAGAGGACAGAACGAAACGTCAGATCGCGATACAGGAGCTTGCAGAGAAGCATGACTTCTCCATGGATTTTGAGACATTGTGTGTGAAGTCAGAAACCGGAAAGAAGAAAAAATATTCATCCGATGAATTTGTTGCCTATTGTACCAGTGATGATCATATACCGGAGATTTTCCAAGTGCTTCGTTTTCTGCTTCCGTTGATAACGATCGTGCTTCTAATTCTGGGTATTATGGGAAAAGTCAATCTGGGATATTCCCTGATCTCCTTTTTTGGAGTTTTGCTGTTTGCATGGATCACATCAGGTGTTGCAGGACAGGCGGTTATGCCGATGATCTCATTTGGATATGTGATCAATGACTATATCCGGATGTTTGAACTGGTCTCCGGTGAAACATTTGATTCAGAGTTGTTGAATGATATCAAGAATACAATCTCTACAGATTCCGGAGCACTGAATGCTGTAAAGAAGCTGGAGCGTATCAGCGCAGCATTCAATATCCGTTATAATCCAATCGTACATCAGGTATTATGTGGATTGTTTTTATGGGATTTTCATCTTGGAATTATGATGGATAAGTGGAGAGACCAGTATGGCAGTCAGGTGAAGGACTGGATCCATGCGATTTCAAGAATGGAGGAATTGTTATCCTTTGCAGTACTTGCCCGTACCAGAGAGGTGTCCTATCCGGAGGTGACAAGACATGAGAAAGTAGAAGTATCAGCAGAAAATCTGCGTCACCCGTTGATCAATCCGTCGAAGGTAGTTCCAAATGATGCAGCCTTTAAAGGGGGAGCTACGATCATTACCGGTTCTAACATGTCCGGCAAGACAACATTTTTACGAACCCTTGGCATCAACCTGATCCTTGCATATGCCGGAGCTCCGGTATGCGCAGAGAAAATGCATGCAGATTACATGAAGATATTTACATCCATGCGTGTGACGGATGATGTCAGTAATGGTATATCAACCTTTTATGCAGAGATACTCCGGATCAAGTCGATGGTTGAATATAAGAAGAATGAAATGCCGATGTTATGTCTGATCGATGAGATATTTAAAGGTACAAATTCGGCAGACCGTATTGTAGGAGCAACCCAGGTGATCCGAAAGCTGTCGGATGATCATTCCATGACACTTGTATCTACGCACGATTTTGAACTGTGTGAGCTGAAGAGTGAGAGCGGGGCGCCGGCAGCAAATTATCATTTTGAGGAGTACTATGAAGGTGATCAGTTAAAGTTTGATTATAAGAAGAAGGATGGCAGATGTACAACGACAAATGCGATGGCAATCCTTCATATGGCAGGACTTGATTAGTAAATACTGACAAAACGATTTTCAATTCATAGGATTTGTATTTTCAGCAATTATGCACAATGACGATTTGTAGAAATTACCAAAAACTGATTGAAGAGTAAAATGTTTTGTGATATAGTTATAAATATGAAGGAAATTTTATCGAAAGCATACAAAGAATAGACAAAAAAGGAGGAATAGAATATGCTACCAGCTAACATTGCATCAGACAATGATAATAATGTTCTATCCATAGCAGCATCCAATAACAAAGGATTACTGATCAGATTTTTGAACGAGCAGGTTGAGGACGGTTTTTATGCACTTGTTATTGATTATCTGAAAGACAGTAATTTTGATTTATCATCCATGATGGTTGATGATGAAGTAAAGGCTCAGTGTACAAAGTTATATGAGCTTGCTGAATTCGTTGATTTTAATATTAAGGCAACCGGACGTTATGAGATTGAAGAGTGGATAGAGCCATTATTCAAATTTATTTATGGTGATATTGATCCATCAGACATCGATGCGCCTATCAGTGCAACTGGTATTTACAGATACAGCATTTGGCTGATCTATCTGTATCAGACAGAGAAGTTCCCGGAGGCTATGCGGCTGATCGGTGAGCGTATCGCACCATTACTTATCAATGTAAGTTATCAGATCTTAGAGGATGACGACAGACCAAAGAACTTTGATAAGGCAGTGATGGGATATCTGGATCTGATCAATGTTGTAATGGAGATGGGACTCCCACTTTCATCAGCAAAATCAGATGCATACATCAACAATCTGGAAGTTCTCTTTGACTATGTAGTGGAAGATCCACATGTTGGAAATGATTATAAGATTCAGTTCAGCATTGGTTTGTTTAATGCATATATCAATGACAAGAATTATGGAAAAGCATTTGAATTCTACGGATTAAATGCAGAATACATTCCAATTGACAATCTTGCGGTATATGAGAATTTCAAGGAGCTGATTCGTAACTGTAACAGTGCACAGAGTACAAGTGTACTGTCCAGAAGCGTTGTATCTGCTATCTCCAAGCAGGAGATTTACAACAAGAGGATCGATACTCTTCTTGCTGAGGTTTCAGGATTTATCAAGAAGGTATACAAATATATCGAGGATGAACCGGAGATGAAGAAGAATCTTCAGACACTTGGAACCGGTTCCCAGTTGAATGGCAAGACAAATATCTTTGAAGGTCTGTATGAATATAACCTTGTATTCTACGAATGTGGTATCAAGGCAATCGTAAATCAGGATATGTCAACACGTTCATGGGAAGAAAAGTATGAGATGCTTGAACTTCTCTATACAACATTAAATGTTGTATTTGACGGATACAATGTATATGAGATTTCAAATAAAATCGAGCATCAGTACATTGAATTAACATGGATCAATAATTATGTAAATGCAAATCCAAATCTTCTGAAGCAGTTCTTCAGTGTAAAGGAAAAGATCAAGGCATTTAAGGTTCGTAAGAATTCAATCCTTGAGAAGAGCAAGACCAACTACGAGATCAAGAAGATGATCGACGACAGACAGAAGCACCTGTTATTTATGGCTGCTGAAGATATGATCGTTAATGGACTTGGCGGTGGTAAGCTGCAGATCATCAGCTCAGGATATGATTTGAATACGGCAAAGAAGTATTTACAGGAAACTTATGCAAAGATTGTATTGCCTGCAAAGTACGGTCAGGAGACACAGACATCCGGTGGTGGTTTCTTCGGAAAGAACAAAGGCTCAGCGGCTGATGCAGATCTTGCAAGATTACTGCGTGATGCATCTGTAGAAGAAATGTTGTGTAAGTCTGAATGGTTATGGAATCAGCATAATGATAAGGGCCTTGAGAAGCCAACTGCAGAAGAAGCAACTTATGCTGTTGCATGTCTTGTAAAAGTAATTCACAGAATGCTTGACAAGAAGGGAACTTCAAAGGCTGCAAGCTCTCCGAATAAGAAGGTAATCATTACCAAGACAGGTAAGGTTATCGAGTTATCTGATGAATCAGGTCAGGCACCTGTAAAGCAGCAGGAGTCCGGTGTGATTGAAGCAATTGATAACATCGTAGTTCTTCTGAAAGACAAGTCGGAAGAAAATGTAAAATATGTAAAGGCGTATATCGAAGATCTGTTAAATGCACTGATGAAGACAAAGTGGGACAAAGATACCATGCTGTCACAGTTTGATGCAGAAGAGCTTCGTGCAAAATCCTTCCAGGTAATCAAACGTCTGAATATGGATATGTTAGTTTAGTATAAAAGCTTAGACAATAAGAGCAAATAAAAAGAGGTATACATTCCAGATGAAAAACTTAGATCTGAAATGTATACCTCTTTATTGTTAGAAAAATGAGAACTGATACTATTATTATGGAACAAGCCTGCCTGATTTACCGTACAATCTGATGTTTTTTCAGGTAGGAATGCAAAATCCATTTTTCAGGGATCCGCTTCAGGACAATCTGGATCTCTTCTTTTTTGTCGATGGGCATCACTAACAGTGAAGTGATACCGGTGTTATTTGCGCCCCAGAGATCTGTAAACAACTGATCGCCGACAAAGAGGGTATTTGCTGTATCAGTACCAAGAAGCTGCATGGCCTTCTGGTAACCGGTGCGTTTTGGCTTTCCGGCTTTATAGATGTACTTTACATCCAAAGGCTTGTTGAATTCCGCAACTCTGGGCTCTTTGTTATTGGATACCAGACAGATACCAAATCCGATCGCTTTTAACTTCTGGATAAGTCTGATTGCTTCTTCTGTTGCCGGAGCATTATGGGGAACAAGGGTATTGTCGATGTCAAATAAGATGCCGCGATAGCCCTTTTTATAATATTCGGCAAAATCAATGACATAGGTTGATGTATAATATTCTGATGGATAAAATTTCTGAAACATGTTAAACTCCAATAGTATAAGATAGTAAAATTATAAATAGTGTAAAACGGATTTGTCAAGAAATATACAGGAAGTATATAAGAAACAGATAATTGTCAGATAGGAAATACGAGGTTAGACAGTATGCAGGAAACATATATGAGGAGAGCCATTGAATTGGCAAAAAAAGGAATCGGAGCGGTAAATCCGAATCCGCTGGTTGGAGCAGTGATCGTAAAGAATGGGCGGATTATTGGTGAGGGATATCACAGAAGATACGGAGAGCTTCATGCGGAGAGGGATGCATTTGCACATCTGACAGAGGACGCAGCGGGCGCGGAAATGTATGTGACGCTGGAGCCCTGCTGCCACTATGGCAAACAGCCTCCGTGCGTGAATGCGATCATCGAGCATAAGATCAGCAGAGTCTATGTCGGATCAGATGACCCGAATGCGCTTGTATCTGGAAAGGGATATCAGATACTACGGGATGCAGGAATTGAAGTTATCACACATGTATTAAAAGAAGAATGTGACAGCCTGAATCCGGTATTTTTCCATTATATTGTAAATAAGACACCATATGTCGTAATGAAATATGCAATGACTATGGATGGGAAGATTGCAACATACAGTGGAAAGAGTAAATGGATCACCGGCGAAGAAGCAAGAGCCCATGTAATGGAGCAGAGAAATGCACTTACAGGTATCATGGTCGGAAGCGAGACGGTGATAAAAGATGATCCGTCGCTTACCTGCAGGATAGAGGGAGGAAGAAATCCGGTTCGAATTATCTGCGACAGCAGACTTCGGATTTCAATGGATTCCCAGATCGTTAGAACAGCATCGAAAGTACCGACGATTCTTGCAACCATACAGTCAGAGGATCAGGCAGATAAGAAGCAGAAGCTGATCGGGGCAGGTGTTGAGATCATCGAGACGGAGAGTGTGGATGGTCATGTGGATCTGCAGGAACTGATGAAACAGCTCGGAGCAAGAAATATAGACGGAATTCTGCTTGAAGGTGGAGGCACTTTAAATGAAAGTGCATTAAAAGCAGGCATTGTAAAAGAGGTCGATGTCTATATAGCACCGAAGATTTTTGGTGGAAGTGCAGGCTATACGCCGGTCGGTGGTGTGGGAGTAGAATCACCGGCAGAATCCTATCCGTTTGAGCTTGGTTCCATTCAGAGGTTTGGAGCAGATATTATGCTTCAGTATTTTCAGATAACAGCTTGACAAACATAACAAACTGTGCCAATATAACCATGTTGAAGTCTTCAGGGCGGGGCTCATTTCCCCACCGGCGGTATACATAGTAATCTATGTGAGCCCGCGAGCCGTAAGGCATGATTTGGTGAGAATCCAAAGCCGACAGTAAAGTCTGGATGAAAGAAGAATGCAGAGAGAATTTCAATAGCAAATTGAAATTAAAACATGAATACGGACATGATGGAATGTGTAGTTGAATGTTTTACAATATGCTGTTGTATGAAAAAATATTAAAGAAATCTGCGACAACATTTCATAACAAACAACCCGCCGGAGACATAGTTCTCTGGCTTTTTTTATGTTAAGTTATATAGGAACTTAACATGTTAAAAGAAGTAATTCAGCGAGTAAGTTGTTAATTAATTAGGTTGACAGTTTTTTTGTAAATAGTCAGTTTGTTACTCCATTGATCTTGTGTAGTAAACCTTTTTTCATGTCGGTCCTTAACGAACTGCAAAGGGCAGTGAGTTTAGTACCGTTACATGAAAATAGAGCGCAAGCGTTTTACGGAACAAGAGTCAATGGGGTGACGAAATGACTGTTTGCAAAAAAACGTCCCCGAAAAGGAGGCAGTCATGTTCACAGGCATTGTGGAAGAGACAGGCACGATTAAGAAGATAGAAAAAGGCACATCATCCTGTCGCCTGACCGTAGAGGCAGATAAGGTTCTGCAGGGAAGCGAGATCGGTGACAGCATAGCTGTCAATGGGGTATGCCTGACGATCACAGGAATGTCGGGGCATTTGTTTACGGCAGATGTGATGGCAGAGACGATAAGAAGAAGCAATCTCGGAACCTTAAGCTCCGGCAGCAGGGTAAATCTGGAACGGGCGATGGCGGCAGATGGAAGATTTGGTGGACATATCGTATCCGGACATATCGACGGAACCGGGGTGATCACAGAGTACACTAGAGAAGAAAATGCAATCTGGGTGACAATAACATGTGATAAAAAGCTATTAAAGT
Source organism: Clostridium sp. OM05-9 (assembly GCF_003481465.1). Taxonomy (NCBI): domain Bacteria; kingdom Bacillati; phylum Bacillota; class Clostridia; order Eubacteriales; family Clostridiaceae; genus Clostridium; species Clostridium sp. OM05-9. The sequence goes on along the minus strand of NZ_QULF01000006.1, from coordinate 110,682 downwards.
ATATCATCGAGAAGGGATCGATTACGATCGATGGAATCAGCCTGACGGTTGCTTATGTCGATGATCGCTGCTTCAAGGTTTCGATCATCCCACATACGGCGGAGGAGACAACGCTGATCCGCAGGCAGACCGGAGCAGTGGTCAATCTGGAAAACGATGTGATTGGCAAATATGTAGATAAACTGCTCCATTTTAAAGACAAAGAAGAACCGGATGCAGGGAAAAAAGTAGATATGAATTTTCTGGCAGAAAATGGATTCTTATAAAATAAATGTTCCTATGGAGGTAAAGACAGATGGAATTAAACAGTATAGAAGAAGTATTAGTAGATCTGGCAGCCGGTAAGGTGGTCGTTATGCTCGATAACGAAGACAGAGAGAACGAAGGAGATGTCATTTGCGCATCTGAATTCGCGACCACGGAGAATGTGAACTTTATGGCAAAATATGCAAGAGGTCTGATCTGTATGCCGATGGATGATTCTTATGTGGAGAAATTAAATCTTCCGCAGATGTGCATCACAAATACAGATAATCATTGTACTGCATTTACAGTTTCTGTTGATCATGTAAGCACTACAACCGGAATCTCAGCGTATGAGCGTGGCATTACAGCCAGAAAGTTCGTAGAAGAAGCTGCAAAGCCGGAGGATTTCCGCAGACCGGGTCATATGTTCCCATTACGCGCTGTTCCGGGCGGGGTGATTGAACGAGGCGGACATACAGAGGCAACGGTTGATCTGTGCAGACTTGCAGGCTTGAAGCCATGTGGTCTGTGCTGTGAGATCATGAAGGATGATGGTACAATGGCAAGAAAAGATGATCTGCTTGCATTTGCCAAGGAGCATAACCTGAAGATCTCCACGATCGAAAAGTTAGTTCAGTATCGTAAGGAACATGAAGTATTTGTAGAATGTGTAGCAAAGGCAAAGATGCCAACCAGATATGGGGAGTTCACGATCTATGGATATATCAATAAATTAAATGGCGAGCATCATGTGGCACTGGTAAAGGGTGATATCACGGATGGCGAGCCGGTATTATGCAGAGTTCATTCCGAATGTCTGACCGGAGATGCACTTGGTTCAGCCCGTTGTGACTGTGGCCAGCAGTATGATGCAGCAATGAAGATGATCGCAAAGGAAGGCAGAGGCGTGCTTCTGTACATGAGACAGGAAGGACGTGGGATCGGTCTGATCAATAAGATCAAAGCATATCAGTTACAGGATCAGGGTTTAGATACCGTAGAGGCAAATCTGAAGCTTGGCTTCCCTGAAGATGCAAGAGATTACACGATTGGAACACAGATCTTAGTAGACCTTGGTGTCAGAAAGATGAGACTGCTTACGAACAATCCATTAAAGGTATATGGTTTGTCAGGATACAATCTTGAGATTGTGGAACGAGTACCGATCCAGATGCAGCCGGGCAAATTTGATGCATTTTATCTGAAGACAAAGAAAGAAAAGATGGGTCATATACTTGATCTGTAAAGCCATATGGACTGGGAATTATATGCATAATGATTTAGTGGTAACAGAGAATAAGCAATTGTAAATATTGAGATCGAATCAATAACAGGAGGATAATAAAATGAAGAAGATTGAAGGAATGATCGTAGCAAATGGTGCCAAGATCGGTATTGTAGCAGCAAGATTTAATGAATTTATCGTATCAAAACTGGTAAGCGGTGCAGAGGATGCATTATTACGTCACAGCGTAAATCCGGATGACATATCTGTTGCATGGGTCCCGGGAGCATTTGAGATTCCGGTTGTAGCCAAGAAGATGGCGATGTCAGGAAAATATGATGCAGTGATCTGCCTTGGAGCAGTTATCCGTGGAGCAACCAGTCATTATGATTATGTATGTAATGAAGTATCCAAGGGAATCGCATCTGTTTCACTTGAATCCGGTATTCCTGTTATGTTCGGTGTTGTAACAACAGAGAATATTGAGCAGGCAATCGAGCGTGCCGGAACAAAGGCAGGTAACAAGGGTTACGATTGTGCAATGGGCGCACTTGAGATGATTGACCTGATGAAGCAGTTATAAAAATTGCATAGTATAAACGAAGGTTCAGGGTTTTATGATGCAAAGGTCATAGAACCCTGAATGTATTCATACTGCGTGGAGCGTTTTTGTTCTTATGCGATAATAAACGGAGGAAATAGATATGAATAAGACAAGAAAGATTCTCTTTTTTGATATCGACGGAACTCTGATCACGGATGATGGAAAACGGTATTTTCCGGACAGTGCAAAAGAGGCAATACAAAAGGCAAGAGAGAACGGGCACCTGGCATTTATCAATACGGGAAGAGTATTCTGCAATGTGACAGAAGAGATCAGAAGCGCAGGCTTTGATGGCTTTGTCTGCGGCTGTGGAACGCATATTGTTTATAATGGAGAGACATTGTTTCATCATGATACACCATATGTGGTCTGTGCAGGCGTTGTTCAGAAATGTAAGGAATATAGAATGGATGCCGTATTTGAACACGCGGACAAGGTATTTACCAGCTCTGCTTTTTCCGATAATGAGCATTTAAAAGAACTGATCAGTTATTTTAAAGCGACCAGCACCTATATGGAGAATGATGATCCGGCAAATGATCATATCTTTGATAAATTTTGTGCATGGTATGATGCTGACACTCCGTATCTGGAAGAGTTTAAGACATATCTGGAAAAAGATTATATGTATATCCAGAGAGAGGGAAATTTTTGTGAGGTCGTACCAAAGGGATATACGAAGGCAACCGGTATCCGGTATCTGCTTGATTATTTTGACCTGCCATTAGAAAATGCCTATGCGTTTGGAGACGGAAGTAATGATGAACCGATGTTGGCATATGTGCCAAATAGTATTATAATGAAAAAAGGTCCGGAGTATCTGAAGAAGAAAGTCCGTCTTGTAGCGGATGATGTCAGAGAAGACGGAATCTATAAAGCTATGAAAAAAATGGAGATTATCTAATGGACGAAGAATATTCAAAAGTAACGATGGTCGATCAGTTAGCCATCGCAGTATCCAGCCCGAAAAATTATAAGCATCTGACGAAGTTAAAAGCGAGCAAGACGGCAGGATTTATGATTCTGATTGCTTTTATCCTGACCTTTATCGAGTTTGGAATCGGTGTCATTACCTTTATCATGCATGTGGGAGGGTTAAATAACCTGATCACGAATAAGGTTCCGCAGTTTGTGATCGAGGATGGTAAGCTTACGGCAGAATCAGAGATGTCACTGGATATTGGAAATGCAACGATATATATGAATACGGATTATGACAGAATTACACTTGATGATATCAAGACAAATGGCGTGTATATTGCATTTGGCAAAGAGAATGTAGTTATGGGAATGATAAACGGCGGACAGACGTATGAATATTCAACGATGGATCTCGACAAATTATTCTATGATGGGTTTAACAATGATCAGCTTGCATCCGCAGTGCCGGCGTTCTATGTGGCTATTGTCATTATGTACATTGTAATGATGTTCGGAAGTGTAATAAAGATGATCTTCCTTGCACTTGTATTTTCGATCGTTGCACGGACACTTGCGAAAGGTCTTCATACAGGGCTGTCCTATGGAAATGTATTCCGGGTATGTCTTTACGGACTGACTTTACCGATGCTGTTGACATCCGTGAATACCTGTCTGGACTTCCTGATTCCATCATCGATCATGTTTGTGATCACTCTGATCCTGGCATTTTCCATGATAAACAGAGGTATCGCAAGTCATGTGGGAACAACAGCACCACCGGAGGATTGGTTATAAAGGGCGATATAAAAGGAGGCTTTTATGGAGATCGAAAGAAAATATCTGATAAAAGAGATACCGTTTTCACTGGAAGCGTATCCATATAAGAAACTGGAGCAGGGGTATATCTCGACCAGCCCCGTCATCCGTATCCGAAAGGCAGATGAACAATATATTCTTACAGTAAAGTCAAGCGGATTACTGGAACGACAGGAATTCGAGCTTCCGATGAATGAGACGGATTATAAACGGTTGCTTGGTAAGGTTGATGGAAATCTGGTGACGAAACGTCGGTATATCATCCCGCTTACGGATACAGAGGGAACAACCGGCGATAAGGAAAAAGATGCAGGACTTAAGATTGAACTGGATGTCTTTGAGGGGCTGTATCAGGGGCTGATCTATGCAGAAGTCGAATTTGAGACAAAGGAAGATGCAGATAATTTCGCAGCACCGGCTTGGTTTACCAGAGATGTATCTATGGATGGAGCGTATCATAACAGCGCATTAAGCAGTATGAATGAAGAACAGAGACTTGCATTTATGGCAAGAGTTTTCGGACATTAAGAATGGAGGCAGAAGCATGAAAGTCAGAATGTTATTTGAAACAGGATATGAAGAAGTAGAAGCATTGACCGTTGTAGATCTGTTAAGACGTGCAAAGGTTGACTGCCTTATGGTGGCAGCAGACGATCAGGATACGGTTACAGGTTCACATGGAATCACAGTAAAGATGGATGAGAAAATCAGTGAACTTGCAGATGATGCAGATATGATCGTACTTCCGGGTGGTATGCCCGGTGTGACGAATCTGATCGCAAATGAGAAGGTAAGGAATCTTGTATGCGGACAGTATGAAGCAGGAAGATATGTTGCAGCAATCTGTGCAGCACCTACTGCTTTTGGAGCATTTGGCATCTTAAAGGATAAGAAGGCTACCTGCTATCCGGGAATGGAGGCGGGACTTCATTGTGCGGAAGTATTATATGACAGTGTAGTAACAGACGGTAAGGTAATTACAAGCCGAGGTATGGGAACAGCTATTGATTTTGGTCTGAAGCTGGTTGAGATCCTGACAGATCAGGATACATCAGAGAAGCTGGCAGCAGCTATTGTTTACAAATAAGAATTATGGAATTTAAAGTTTCGGTCAGGCATATGGTAGAATTTATATACAGATGCGGCGATATTACAAGCAGCAGTAATGGGACTCTGTCAAAGGAAGCAATGAATGCAGGAAGTAAGATGCATCGGAAGCTTCAGAAAATGGCAGGGTCTTATTATGATGCAGAAGTTCCTTTAAAGATCACGATGAAGAAAGGAATTCATGATCTGGATGTTACGGTAGAGGGCAGAGCAGATGGGATCATAGATCTGAGAGGTGAAAAGAACCGAAGCAGGAAGAAGAAGGAAATTGAGCGGCAGGTGATTCGGGTAGAGGGTAGATATTGGAGCCGGCTGCTGCTCAAAAAAACGGAGAGTCTGGATCTGGAAGTCGGTGAAGACTTCATGGAACAAAATTCTGCCGGAACAATCGGTCAGATGCAGGAAATGAATGAGCCTGCGGATGTTACGATCGACGAGATCAAAGGTGTATACAGAAAACTTGCTGATATCGAAGTGCCGGAAACAGTTCATGTAGCACAGGCAATGTGCTATGCCTATATTTATGCAAAAGAGCAGTCTTTGGATCGGATCAATGTACAGATCACATATGTGAATCTGGAAAGTGAAGAAGTAAAACATTTTTTTTATGTGTTTTCTTGTTCATTTCTTGAGAAATGGTTTCATGATACAGTGGATGAGATGATGAAATGGGTTGATCATGCTGTATCACATGCAAGAAGCAGAGATGCGTCAATTACAGAATTGGAATTTCCATATGAATATCGGAAAGGACAAAAGCAGATGGCTGCCTGTGTGTATAAGGCGATTGAAGGGGAGCGCAGATTGTTTGTGCAGGCTCCAACCGGAATCGGGAAAACGATGGCAGCGATGTTTCCTTCCGTTAAGGCATTTGCAACCGGGCTGGTATCGAAAATCTTTTATCTGACCGCAAAGACGATCGCCGGAACCGTGCCGGATCAGGCACTTACATTGCTGCGGGAACGTGGAGTGAAGTTTTCTTCCGTTATGTTGACTGCCAAAGAGAAGATATGTCTGAATGAGACGATGGAATGTGATGCAGAGCACTGCCCTTATGCGAAAGGACATTTTGACCGGGTTAATGATGCATTATTTGAATTGATCACTCAGGAGGAAAAAATGGATCGGGAGATCATCCGGGCTTATGCGGAAAGGTATCAGGTCTGTCCTTTTGAGCTGGGACTGGATGCAAGCCTGTTTGCAGATGCTATTATTGGAGATTATAACTATGTGTTTGATCCGAGAGTGAATCTGAAGCGGTTCTTTTCACAGACAGCATATGATACAGGACGGTATGTATTTCTGGTAGATGAAGCACACAATCTGGTGGACCGGGCATCGTCCATGTACAGTGCCACGCTGTATAAAGAAGATTTCCTTGCTGTAAAGAGGCTGGTAATGCCGTACAGCAAAAAACTGGCACGGAGTCTGGAATCCTGCAACCGGGAGCTCCTGGAATTGAAGAAAAAATGTCCGGAGCATGGATATCAGATTTTAAATGATATTGGGGTTCTATATCTGAAGCTGCTGCATCTTCATACGACGATGGAGGCTTTTTTAGAAGATTACAAACAGATCCCGGAACGTAAGGAGATACTGGAGTTTTATTTTGCACTTACGACATTTTTAAATATTGCGGATCTGATCGATGACAGCTATGTGATCTATGATGAGCTTAAGTCGGATGGCAGATTTATGGTTCGGTTATATTGCGTCCATCCGGCGAATAATCTGAAGCTTTGCCTGGATAAGGGTGTATCGACTGTTTTCTTTTCGGCAACGATCCTGCCGGTAAAATATTACATGGAGATGCTGTCCGATACGGTGACCGATCAGGCTATCTATATTCCTTCTCCGTTTGATCCGGAGAAACGACAGATCATGGTTGGTGTGGATGTATCTACGAAATATACCAGACGGTCTGTAAAGGAGTATAAGCGCGTGGCTGAATATATCAGGCAGTTGTTTAACGCACATTCCGGAAATTATATGGTGTTTCTGCCATCCTATAAGATGCTTCAGGAGGTCTATGAGCAGATGATAGAGGGTGATTGTTCTGGCATGGAACTGCTCTGTCAGGAACAGAACATGAAGGAGGCAGACCGGGAAGCATTTTTGGATCATTTTTCAGCGAAAAGAAATGTGGTTGCCTTTTGTATCATGGGCGGGATCTTCTCTGAGGGGATTGATCTGACCGGAGAACGGCTGATCGGATCGGTTGTAGTAGGTCCGGGACTTCCGCAGGTGTGCAATGAGAGAAAGATCATGATGGACTATTTTAATGCCAGAAAGAGTATGGAGGCATATGCTGGCTCATCGGTTGATGGTTTTAAATATGCATACCTGTATCCGGGCATTAATAAAGTATTTCAGTCAGCCGGACGCGTGATCCGGACAGAAGCGGATGCCGGAGTGATCCTGTTGCTAGATGAACGATTTGGAACCGGGGAATATAATTCGTTATTTCCGGTGGAGTGGCAGGATGCGGTCTTTGGAAATTTTGATCAGATTTCGCAGAGCATAGAACAGTTCTGGTCGAATCTTAATCTTTCCTGAAAACGGGAATATATATACAAGAATACTGGAAATTCGCATATACATGTGATAGAATGGACGCAGGCATTTTTTACAGCCTGCATGCAGTGCATGCTTTTATATAAAATTATGAAACTGTTCTGGAAAGGCAGATAGGGGAAAAATGAAAAATATTACAGTAAAAGATATTGTGAAAGCAACAGGAGGTTTCCTGCTTTGCGGCGATGAAGATACACCGATCACAGGCCTGTGTATTGATTCCAGAAAAGCACAGCCGGGAGATTTGTTTATTCCTCTGTTGGGTAATAAAGTTGATGGACATCGTTTTATTGAATCCGCTATGGAGAAAGCGTCTGCAACTCTGACATCGGAGCATGATAATGTTGTTATTTCAGAGAAGCCGTTTATCCGTGTTGATGACACGATGAAAGCACTTCAGGCAATTGGAATGGATATCCGTGACCGGTATGATATTCCGTATATTGGAGTGACAGGAAGTGTAGGAAAGACAACGACCAGAGAGATGATTGCAGCGGCTGTCAGCACAGCAAAACGCTGTTTTCAGACAAATGGAAATGAAAATTCACAGATCGGTGTACCGATGACACTTTCCAGAATGACAGATGGATATGATGCTGCGGTGATCGAGATGGGGATCAGTGAACCTGGTCAGATGGAGATATTGTCTGAGATTGTAAAGCCATCGATCTGTGTGGTGACGATTATCGGTGTTGCACATATTGAATTTATGAAAACCCAGGAGAATATCAGAAAAGAGAAGCTGTCTATTATCAATCATATGAATAAGGACGGCCTGTTGCTGTTAAATGGAGATGATCCATTACTGCGTGAGATAAAAGCGGATATGCCATGTCGGACACTTACTTTTGGTATAGATGAAATTTGTGATTTTCAGGGATCCAATGTAAAATGTGGAGAGCAGGGCATGGAATTTGATTGTACTCATAATGGTGAGACCGTTCATGTTACCATGGATATCCTCGGAAAACATAACGTGAGAAATGCACTGGCAGGTATTGCAGTTGCATATCAGATGGGAATTCCGATAACAATTTCAGCAAAAGCCTTTGAACATTTTGAAGGACAGAGACAGAGACTCATCCATATGGAGAATCGATATACGATCCTCGATGATACCTATAATGCAAGCCCGGATTCCATGAAGGCAAGCATTGATGTGCTTTGTGATATGGACTGCGAGGGAAAAAAGATCGCAGTACTGGGAGATATGTTTGAGCTGGGAGCTGACAGTGCCAGCTATCACTATCAGATCGGAGAATACCTGCGGGACAAGAAGATCGATGAGGTTGTGGTAATCGGAAAGGAAGCTTTGGAGATTAAAAAGGCACTGGATGTCTGCGACACAAAGTATGCAAAAACATTTTCATTTATGGATAATGAAGAAGTGGCACTTTATCTGATGGCTATTATGAGACCAGAGGATGTTGTTTTGATCAAGGGATCACACGGCATGAAAATGGACGAAATTGTCAAAATTCTTACGAATTAATTATGCAAATTATACAAAACAACCATATAAACTACCAAATTTCATAAAATTTGGTAGTTTTGTTTGTCTAAAATGACTTTGATTTTCATGAAAAAAAACACTCTGTGGTACAAAACGGAGAAAAAACAGTACTTGTATTGAAAAAAAAAGGAAAATGGAGTAATATCAATTCTAGCTTGAATAAAGAATACATACATGAATTGTTACATAAGTAAAGTGATAGAAATTAGTTTTAAAACGGAGGGTGTTAATCATGGCTACTAAGAAGACTGAAGATGCAAAAAAGGTTGTTGCAAAAAAGGCAACAGTAGAAAGCGTTGTTGCTAAAGCTGAAGCTGTAAAGAAAGCTGAAGCTGCTAAAGAAGTAAAAGCAGCAGTAAAGGCTGAGCCAGTAAAGGCAGAAGTAAAAGAAGAGAAAAAGCCAGCAGCTAAAAAGCCGGCAGCAAAGAAGCCAGCAGCTAAGACAACAGAGACAGTTTTTGTTGAATATAACAATGGACAGATCAATGTTTCTGACATTGTAGCAAAAGCAAAAGAAGCACTTGGCAATAAGGCAGTTAAGGAATTGAACGTATATTACCAGCCAGAAACAGGTATGGTATACTATACAGCTGATGGAGAATCAGGTTCTTACAGTCTTTAATCTATAAATAGTTGGAAGGGCAGCGTTCTTAACATAAGAATGCTGCTTTTTCTGTATAATTAGAAAGGAAGAAGTGAAATATGAAGATTGGTTTTATTGGCTGTGGCAATATGGCAACAGCGATCATAAAGGGAATTATCAGAAAACAGATCATAGATGCAGAGAATATCATAGCATCTGCAAAGACGAAAGCGACACTTGACAGAGTTCAGAAAGAGCTTGGAGTAAAGGTATCAACCGATAATCTGGAGGTAACAGAAAACAGTGATATTCTGGTTCTGGCGGTAAAACCACAGTATTATCCGGAGGTGATCGCTCAGATAAAGGACGTAGTCCGTAAAGAGCAGATTGTGATCAGTATAGCACCGGGAAAAACATTAGACTGGTTACAGGAACAGTTTGGAGGAGGTGTGAGGCTTGTCCGGACAATGCCAAATACACCGGCACTGGTTGGTGAGGGTATGACAGGAGCATGTCGGAATGAATATGTTACCGATGAAGATTATGCAACAGTTCTTCGGATCCTTGGAAGCTTTGGTGAAGTAGAGACAATACCGGAAAATCTGATGGATGTATGTGTATCGGTCAGCGGAAGTTCTCCGGCATATATTTATATATTGATCGAAGCTATGGCAGATGGAGCGGTGGCAGATGGTATGCCAAGAGCACAGGCATATAAATTTGCAGCACAGTCCGTGCTTGGAAGTGCAAAGATGGTACTTGAAACGGGAAAACATCCGGGTGAATTAAAGGATCAGGTCTGCTCACCTGGCGGAACAACGATGGAAGCTGTCCGCGTCTTAGAAGAAAAAGGCTTCCGTTCCTCCGTGATTGAAGCAATGAAAGCCTGTGTCCGTAAAGCCCGCGGGTTATAATAATTGACTACAAACAAATCCGTTGTACTATGCCACACTGTTATGAAGCAAACCTTGTCCGAGGCCGGTACTTAAGTTGCGTCTTTTGCAGCTTTATGTACCGCTGCACGAGGACTAGAACGAAAGTGTTTTGCGTAATAACAGGTGTGGTATAGCACAGCGGATTTATTTGTATGACAGGTAGATGTTATAAGGCGGTGTCACCGTGTTCGCCGGTACGGATACGGATGACATCGGCAACATCATAGACGAAGATCTTGCCGTCACCGACTTTTCCGGTTGATATCTTTTCACATACCTTAAAGATGATGTTATCGGCAACATCATCCTTGACGATGGTTTCAATCTTGATCTTCGGAATCAGGTTGACCACATATTCACTTCCACGGTATGTTGTTTTATAACCCTTCTGATTACCATATCCCATAATATTTGATACAGTAGCACCGGTGGATCCGCATTCGTCCAGAATGGCTTTTACATCATCCAGTTTTTCAGAACGGACAATAATTGATAATTTCTTCATGTATAACCCTCCATTCTATACATATATAACTAAAGATATGATACCATATTCTCGGTTTCATTTCTACAAGTGGAACAGAATGGGAGATTTTGTATATTATCTGAAGAAAGAACAGGAAAACAGGGAGGAATGAGAGTAGCTGTACTTAATTTAATTAATCGGGGGTGGCAATAAGAAAATTATTTAGAAAAATTTAACCGTTTTACCAGAAATAATACTGTTTTCATATGGGTGGAATCTGTGGTATCATGTAGCAGAGTTATATCATTTAATATAGATAGCTGTTTTAGACAGGAAACAAAAGTATGGAGGATGAAAATGTCTGATTATAGAAATGATGATGAAAATAAAGAACTGACCAGTCAGACGGTGGCTGATGATCATAAAACAGAAGATAAGCATGAGGATGAATACGAGAAATATTGCTATCTCTGCAGAAGACCGGAAAGTGTTGCCGGAAAGCTGATCGATATGCCGGGCAATATACATATCTGTGCAGACTGTATGCAGAAGACCTTTGATAATCTGAATCAGGGCGGATTTGGTGGAATGCAGTTCCTGGATCTCTCCAATCTTTCCAATATGGGAAATATTGATATGAGCAGACTGATGGGAATGAATGATATACCGGATAAACAGAAGGTGAAGAAGAAAGCGGCAAAGCCGAGAAAAAAAGAGCAGGAAATGACACTTGCAACGATCCCTGCACCGCATAAGATCAAAGCAATGTTAGATGAATATGTGATCGGTCAGGAATATGCCAAGAAGGTAATGTCTGTTGCAGTATATAACCATTATAAGCGTGTACTGACAGATTCCATGGATGATATCGAGATTGAGAAATCCAATATGCTGATGGTAGGGCCGACAGGCTGTGGTAAGACTTATATTGTAAAAACGATCGCAAAGCTGTTGAATGTACCGCTTGCGATCACAGATGCGACCACACTTACGGAAGCCGGTTATATCGGTGATGACGTAGAAAGCGTATTGTCAAAGCTGTTGGCAGCCGCTGATAATGATGTTGAAAAAGCAGAAAAGGGAATCGTATTTATCGATGAGATCGATAAGATAGCAAAGAAGCAGAACAGCAACAGCCGTGATGTGAGTGGAGAATCCGTTCAGCAGGGCTTGTTAAAGCTGTTGGAGGGCGCAGATGTTGAGGTTCCGGTTGGTTCCGGAAGCAAGAATGCAATGGTTCCTATGACAACGGTCAATACAAAGAATATTTTATTTATTTGTGGCGGGGCATTCCCGGCAATCGAAGATATCATTAAAGCAAGATTGAATAAACAGTCCTCGATCGGTTTCCGCGCAGATCTGAAGGACAAATACGACAAGGATCCGAATATCTTAAAGAAGGTGACCAACGAGGATCTCAGGGAATTCGGTATGATACCGGAATTTCTTGGAAGACTGCCTGTCTTATTCACATTGGATGCGTTAGATAAGGATATGTATATCAAGATCTTAAAGGAACCGAAGAATGCAATCCTGAAACAGTATAAGAAGCTGCTGGCACTGGATGAGGTAGACCTTCAGTTTGATGATTCTGCATATGAAGCAATCGCAGAAAAAGCACTTGAAAAGAATACAGGAGCAAGAGCGCTTCGGGCGATCATTGAGGAATTCATGCTGGATATCATGTATCAGATCCCAAGAGATGATAGCATTGGCAGGGTGATCATAACCGGAGATTATGTAAATGGCAAGGGCAATCCGATCATCGAGCTTCGTGGTGTAGAGCCGATGCAGATCGAGGCCTGTGCGACAAAACAATCATAATAATTGATGCAATAAGAAAAAATACTGTAATTAATAAGGTTTAAAGATTGTATACAGAAAATATACGGTCTTTAAGCCTTTATTATATTGGCTCATAATTTTTAGATCGTGAGATGGTATTGCAGAGCAGAAATGGAACATTACCGGAATTTTTGAATGTGTTGTATTGCAGCGGCACCAGTATGTAAATGGTTATCTCTGGGTAAGATAAAAGAAAAATACAGATGTATTGCAGAAAGATAATCAGGGACTCTTCCGATGCTGATACCGCAGTCTTGTATCAAGGTAGTCCTTGATGGTCGCAGAATCCTGTGATACTATGAAAAAAAGCGAAAAGGAGCAGGGCATGTTTAAAAAGAGATTATTACGAACCTGTAAAAATGTAATGGCTGCAGCTATCTGCATTTCTCTTGCGGTTGGATTATCTGCCTGTGGGGAGACACAGGGAGAGCGCAGACATCTGAATGACAAAAACGATACAACTGAAAATACAGAGAGGGCGCAGGAGTCTTTCTCCGAGGATGCGCTGAAGAAGCAGCAGGAATTTGAACAGTATCTGGATGATTATTTTAAGGATGTTGTTACGGACGACACGTTGACGTATAATTATACGATCAAGGATGGTACGGATTACGGTCTGGAAGAACCGGAGGTCACACTGGGAGACCCGGGAATGACAGCAGAGGAGATCGGACAGGATAAGGAAGAGTTTGAAGGCTGGGTAAAGAAGCTGGATGCTATTGACCGTTCCTGCCTGACAGAGGATCAGAAGCTGACCTATGATGTGCTGGATGAGTATTTTGAAGTGTCTGCGGGAATTTTTGATAATGTATATCTGTATGAGCCGTTTTCCCCGATGCGTGGACTTCAGGCCAATATTGCAACGAATTTCACAGATTACCGATTTGATGATAAGGGAGATGTGGAACGTTATATTGAACTGCTTGGTCAGATTCCGGATTATTTTGCAGAGTATCTGGATTTTGAACAGGAAAAGTCAGAAAAAGGTTATTTTATGAGTGATGCAGTCTGCGATAAAGTCATCAGTCAGTGCAAGGATTTTGTTGCAGATAAAGAAAATCATTTTATGGTAACAACATTTAATGATAATATTGACGCACTTGATTTTCTGACGGATGAGGAAAAGGCAGAATACAAGGAGGCTAATAAGCAGGCAGTTGAGAATTCCCTGCTTCCGGCATTTGAGAATGTTGCAGAGGTGCTTTCCGGTCTGAAGGGAACCGGAACCAATGATGGTGGTATCTGCAACTATGATGGTGGCAAGGAATATTATGAATATCTGCTGAAAAATTTTGCAGGAACAGCCAAATCGCCGGAAGAGGTAATCGATATGCTGGATACAGAGCTTCAAAAACTCATGGTATCGTTATATCAGTATTATTTGGGAAATCAGGCGGCATATGAATATTTTGCTGCCAATTATGATTCAATATTTGCGGAAACCGATCAGATGACAGCTTCGGAAATGGTCGATAAAATGATGGAAACGGCATCAGAGCATTATCCGGATGCAGGAACGATAAACTATAAGGCAGAGGCGCTGGATAAGAACCTCGAAACGATCATGGATGATGTACTGGCTTATTATATGGCGCCGGCAATCGATGATCCGGATAATAATCTGATCCGGGTGAATGGTCTGCATACGGATGGCATGTGGACGACACTGGCACATGAGGGATATCCGGGTCATATGCTGCAAAATGCTTATTATATGTCAACGGATCCAGAGCCGGTCCGGACTTTGATGAACTTCTTAGGATATAAAGAAGGCTGGGCGATGTATGCATGTTATGATTCTTTATATTACTATGAGTATGAGGAACCGGAATATGGAGACACCATTGCAGCCCTTTACCAGTTGAATGATGAGATGAGTTATCTTATGATGGGAAGAGTGGATCTGGGAATCAATTATGAGGGATGGACGTTGCAGGATACAGCCGATTATCTGACAAAGAATGGAATGGATGGCAGTGCTGCACAGGAGCTGTACACGACAATGGTCGGAGATCCGGCAGTATATCAGAGTTATTCGACCGGATATTATGAAATGAAAGAACTGCGGGATTATGCAGAAGAGAAAATGGGAGATGACTTTGACCTGAAAACATTTAACACGATTATTCTGGAAACAGGTCCATGTCAGTTTGATATACTGAAGGAACAAGTGGATAAGAAGCTGCAGGGGCCGATCATATAACAGGTGCAAAAAAAGGTATAGAAAGAAATCAGACGGAATAGACTGTATACGAAAAGCATACGATGGGAATCGAAATGGAATGTGAAAATGTAGCGTACAGGGAGGATTATGCAGACTATCTGATTGAATACAACGAAGAGCGGGAAGCTGTTTTGGATATTTACAGAGAAAACGGCTGCCTGCTCTTTATTGATGAGCGGTTTGCTGTTTTATACAGGGAGAAGCCGGAGGATTATATGCAGATCTTTTCCAGACTGGAATATACACTTTTCCCCAAATTGTATGGGCTGATGGATACCAGTAGTGTAGAAGCAGTCGGAGCTGTGAATATACAGCAGGAATCGATCCTTGGACTTACCGGAAAGGGAATTCTGATCGGAATTATCGATACCGGGATTGATATTCGGAATGATCTGTTTCTGGATGCTGCCGGAAATACAAGAATTATTGCAGCATGGGATCAGTCCGTGCCGGGACCATCAGATCAGGAAGAAAATCCCGGATATGGAACGGTATATCAGCAGGAGGATATTAATGAAGCCATACGAAATGAAGCGGATATCCTGACAGATGCAAATGGACATGGAACCTTTCTTGCAGGGATTGCAGCAGGAAAACGGACAGCTGATTTCACAGGAGTGGCGCCGGAAGCAGAATATGTGATTGTAAAATTAAAGCAGGCAAAGAATAATCTGCGGGGACTATATGGTGTGCCGGAGGACGTAGAAGCATATCAGGAAAATGATATTATGATGGGGGTAGCATTTCTGCGGAGACAGGCAAGCAGACTTCGGAAAAATATATCGATCCTGATTGGAGTTGGTTCGAACAGTGGGAGCCATACTGGTTCTTCTGCATTAGAAGCCCTGCTTTCAAATGTTGGTATCATGACCGGAGTCGCTGTGTCCGTTCCGGCAGGAAATGAGGGAATTGCAGGGCATCATTTCAGAGGCAGGATCGAAGGGGGAAGCACTTATACGGAAATGGAGATTAATGTTACGGGAAATAACAGCTTTACACTTGAAATCTGGGGAGCGGTTCCCAATACATATTCTGTGGCATTTGAGATTCCGGGTGGGGAGTTTGTAAGTCAGATTACTCCCCGCTTTGATAAAAGTGAAGTCATACGTCCGGTTTTTGGTGGTGGGATCATATATATCGATTATTTTCTTGTGGAGGATCAGTCGGGAGAAGAACTGATCATGATGCGCTTTTTTGATCCGCCAAATGGTCTGTGGCGGATCCGGGTATATGGAAGCGGTGATACCGAGAAGACCTTTCATGCATGGCTGCCGATCACGGCATTTCTTTCCCCGGATACCCGGTTTATAAGACCAACGCCTGAAACAACGCTTGTGAATCCGGCTACAGGAGTAGTTCCGATGGGAGTGGGGGCATATGATCATTATTCGGATACACTGTTTCTGGATGGAAGCAGGGGATATACGGCGGCAGATGATATCAAGCCGGATTTTGTTGCTCCGGGTGTTGATGTATATGGTCCGGGCAGAGCAGGAACATTTGTCAGAAAATCAGGTACTTCTGTTGCAGCAGCGCATTGTGCCGGGTGTGCGGCATTAATCCTGCAATGGGCAAGAGACCGGGATCTGGCACGGTTTGTAAATGGAAATCAGATCCGTAATTATTTTATTCGGGGAGCAGTTCGTCCGGGAACGGCAGGAAGTCCGTTTTCATATGTTATGAACGATACAGAGGGATATCTGTTTGCAAGGGAATATCCGAACCCGGAGTGGGGCTATGGAATCCTGAATGTGTATAATACCTTTGATTCGCTCCGGACCTGACACTGTAAATGTAACAAAAATGTAAAAGATTTATAATTTTTCGTAAAATGATTTTACAGATTTTGTGCGGTGTATTATACTATAAGACGTGTTTGTAACCAACAGGTAAAGGGCATGTATAAAATGTGCCAGAATGGATAATAATAGTCGGAGGTACATATGGATAAAAAGATTCATACGGATAACTCAGAAATATTTGAAACAGAAGATATAGATGAAGTAAGTGAGATCATAGAGACAGAAGATATAGATGAAACCGAGCCGGAAGAGACACATCAGACAGATGTTCCGGAAACGGATGAAGTTCCTGCAAAGAAACGGTTCTGGAGGAAGGATAATATACTGAAGATCATAGTTGCAGTGCTTGCTGTACTTATCATATGTGAATATACCTTCTTTGGTGTGTTCTTTCAGACAAATAAAGCAAAATATGAAAAGGCAAAGCAGGAGACGCAACAGGAAGAGAGTTCTACTGAGGAGAAGAAAGTAAATATTGTTACAGAAGAGCCTTTGCCAACTACAAATATTAATGACGATTCCGAGAATGAAGAAGAAATAGAAGTAACATCGGAATATAATACCTATGATTCACACACATCTTACTCTACGGAAGCCTCTACGACGTATGAGGTAACAACGGCAGCGGGAACCGAAGATGAACTTCCGGTTGTAACGACCGAGGAACAGAAGCCGATCGTAACCGAAGAGCCGTCAACGGAAGAAAAGACGACAGAAGAGAAGACAACCGAGGAGGAGACAACCGAAGAGAAGACGACTGAGGAAAAGACGACGGAAGAACGTACGACCGAGGAAAAGACAACCGAAGAAAAGACGACAGAAGAGCGTACAACGGAAGAGAAAACGACGGAAGAGAAGACAACGGAGGCTACGACAGAAGCTACAACGGATCCATCCACAAAAGCAGATCAACCGATCGACCTTCCATTTATTCCGGCAGAATAAGAATATAAATAAAAAGCAGTCCAGTCTGGATGGTGAAGAACAGATCACCGGAGACTGAACTGCTTTTTTAATTGGTATGCTGTTCCAGATATTCCTCTAAACAAAGATGCTTCTGGTACATTTCTGTAGCAGCTTCAACACCAACATAGCGGTAATGCCAGGGTTCATAAGAGATTTCTGTTATATCGGATTTATCTGCCGGATAACGGAGGATGAAGCCGTATTTATAACAGTTTGCCATCAGCCATTGCTGGGTGGCGGTATCTTCCTGGGAGGAATCCAGCTCCTGGTTGCCAATGGAACAGATATCAACGGTAAGGCCGAGCTGGTGTTCGCTGGTACCGGGATAGGCAACCCAGGTAGCAGCAAGGGCTGTAGCATCATCTTCGCTGTAACCCTGCTCCAGATAAGAATTCTTTTTATTTGTATAGAGCCGTTCCTGTGTTTCATTTGTACGGTAGGAAGAGCAGATCAGAGGGTCAAGACCTTCGGCTCTTGCATCGTCCATCATTTTTTGAAGCCCGTCATAAGCACGGCGGTCGATCGACTGATCGTTTCGCAGTTCGACCAGATCAACGGTCCAGTCGGCTGGCAGGGTATGAGACATATTGACCAGTGTCAGCAGCCCGTTGTTTTTTGCTTCTGTTGCGGAGGCAAGCGTTTGTAAAACGGATGCAGTATCAAAGGAAGAATAGCTGCCGGAGGATGCTTTGGTTTTCTCGGTGGAATCTTCGGAGACAGAAACCTGTTCTGTTGTGATGGACCTGGAGTCTGACTGGGAGACCTGTTCCTGAAGTTTCATTTTTTTTGCCTTTCCTGCAAGGATTACAAGTATCAGTAACAGTATATAGATGATCCCCAGAATTATGACCTTCTTTTTCTTAATTACAGTTCCAAATATATGCAACATGAT
The DNA here is from genome assembly GCF_003481465.1 of Clostridium sp. OM05-9. Classification (NCBI taxonomy): domain Bacteria; kingdom Bacillati; phylum Bacillota; class Clostridia; order Eubacteriales; family Clostridiaceae; genus Clostridium; species Clostridium sp. OM05-9. Next base: position 91,963 of record NZ_QULF01000006.1, on the reverse strand, counting down.
GTTCGCTCCTTTGTCTTTTGTTTATGTACAGAAGGATACGCCACAGAAGCATACAAAAATTCTCAAAAAAGCATCGTTTTTGCATATTTATCATCTTTTTTTTTTATTTTGCGATGGTATAATGGGGAAGATACATTAGAAAATGATGAGGAATAACTGTGAAGAAAATAGAACATTTAATTACGGTAGTCTATCCGGGCTCCATTGCAGAAGAGATGGAAATAGAACCGGGTGATTATCTGCTTGCAATCAACGATAAAGAAATAAAAGATGTATTTGATTATCGTTATATGATCAAAGATGAATATATAGAGGTGTTGATCCGTAAATCATATGGAGAAGAATGGCTGCTTGAGATCGAGAAGGATTATGATGATGATCTTGGGATGGAATTTGAAAACGGTCTTATGAGCGATTATCGTTCCTGTACCAATAAATGCATGTTCTGTTTTATTGATCAGATGCCGCCGGGGATGAGAGAGACACTTTATTTTAAGGATGATGATTCCCGGTTGTCTTTTTTGCAGGGCAATTATATCACGCTTACAAATATGACAGATGAGGATGTGGATCGTATCATTAAGATGCAGCTTGCGCCGATCAATATATCGGTTCAGACGACCAATCCGGAGCTTCGCTGCAAGATGTTGCATAATCGTTTTGCAGGTGACCGGCTGAAATATCTGGATCGTCTTTTTGAAGGGCATGTAGAGATGAATGGGCAGATCGTTCTCTGCAAGCGTGTAAATGACGGGGCAGAGTTGGAACGGAGTATCCGGGATCTTGGAAAGTATCTGCCATTTATGCGGAGTGTATCCGTTGTTCCTGCCGGACTTACGAAATTCCGAAAAGGTTTGTACCCATTAGAATTATTTACGAAGGAAGAAGCGGGACAGGTTATCGATCTGATCGAGAGTTATCAGAAAAAATTCTATGAAAGGTATTCGCTTCATTTTATTCATGCAAGTGATGAGTGGTATATAACGGCCGGACGGGAATTTCCGGAAGCAGAACGCTATGATGGTTATATCCAGCTTGAAAATGGCGTTGGAATGATGCGATTGTTTTTAGAGGAATTTGATGAAGCCTATCAGGAGCTGCTGGCTTCACCGGAATATCAGGAACAGAAAGGAACATTCCGCCGTACGATCTGTATGGCAACCGGAAAACTGACATATAGTACGGTTGTAGACTTTGCAGCAAGGCTGATGCAGGCATATCCAGGACTTACGATCCGTGTATATTGCATCCGGAATGACTTCTTTGGAGAAACAATCACAGTATCCGGACTGATCACAGGCATTGATCTGACGACCCAGTTAAAAGAGCGGCAGGCAGCAGGAGATGATCTGGGAGAAGCGCTGCTCATTCCATCGAATATGTTGCGAATGGGAGAACAGGTATTTTTAGATGATATGACAGTTGCACAGGTAGAGAAGCAGTTGGGCTTAAAGGTGGTACCGATCGAATCCGGAGGTGCAGATTTTATACAGGCAGTCATCGATCCTTCCTATTCGATGGATCGAAACAATGAAACCGTTGGATATATTCAGGCATTTGATAATACAGAAGAGTAAAAAAGATGCTCTTTTTGGGTAATTGTAATTTCATTCTATAGTGGTACAATGTGAGCAAAAATTTTGGTACAGAAATATCAGAGAAAATGAATGGAGGATACGTATGAAACAGTTAATGCTCAAACCAACGATTTATAAGTATGACACATGTAAGGAATTTGCTGATGAATTCCATATCGAAAAAGGTGATCTGGTAATTACAAATGAATATATCTATGAACCGTTTTTTGGAAAGATGGATCTGGAATGTGATGTTATCTTTCAGGAAAAATATGGTGCAGGTGAGCCTTCAGATGATATGGCGGAGGCAATTTATAAGGATATAAAGGGTGAACATAAAAGAATTATAGCAATCGGTGGAGGAACGGTAATTGATATTTCAAAGCTGTTTGCATTAAAGTATGTATCCCCGATTCTTGATCTGTATGATGGCAAGCTTCCGATAGAAAAAGATAAAGAACTGGTACTGGTTCCAACTACCTGTGGAACCGGTTCAGAGGTAACAAATATAGCGATCCTTGCATTAAACAGCAGGGGAACGAAGAAGGGGCTGGCAGTCGATGAGATGTATGGAGATTCTGCGGTCCTGATACCGGAGCTGTTAAAGGGGCTTCCGTTCCGCTTCTTTGCAACCAGTTCGATCGATGCACTTGTCCATGCAGTAGAGTCCAGTTTGTCTCCGAAAGGAAATGAATATACACGTATGTTTGGCTATAAGGCGATCGATATGATCCTTCATGGATATATGGAGATCCGTGAGAAAGGACCGGAGGCCAGAATTCCATTGTTAGACCGTTTCCTTGTAGCTTCAAACTACGCCGGAATCGCATTTGGCAATGCTGGCTGTGCGGCAGTACATGCCTTAAGCTATCCACTTGGAGCAACCTATCATGTTGCACATGGAGAATCGAACTATGCCATGTTTACCGGAGTCATGAAGAATTATATGGAGATCAGGCAGGATGGAGAAATTGCAAAATTAAATGCATTTATTGCAGATATCCTTGACTGCGATGTTGAAAATGTCTATGAATCTCTGGAGGATCTTTTAAATATTCTGATTCCAAAGAAAGCATTGCATGAATATGGGGTAACGGAGCAGGATCTTGTCGAATTTACCGATTCCGTTATGACGAATCAGGGTCGTCTGATGGCGAATAACTTCGTGGAACTTGACCGGGACAGAGTTTACAAGATATATAAAGAACTCTTTTAATCCGGACGGAGCCTTTTCGGATATAGAAAAAAAGAAAGATGGAACATCATCTTCTTTTTATTACCCAGATCAGACATAATTCTACGGAGTTCTGCTTGTAAAATGTCGAGACGGTACAAAATTGTTCCTCAGAGGCGAAAAGCTGTCGCAACTTGCGGAGAGAAGCATATTCCAAAGCAGGTATCATAGAGATATAATGTTGTCCAAGGCAGAAGAGCAGGAGGGACATTATGAATTATGTAAAAATAATGATAGTAAAGCGCGACAAAAGAGAAGTGGAACAGCTTGTATCTATCGTGAAGTCGATTCCGGGGTATGAGATTTCGGGGATATGTGACAGTGGACAGGAAGCCGTGAAGAAGATTCTGGAACGGGAACCGGATGTTGTGATCATGGATGAGGTTTTGCCGGGCAAAGATATCCTGGAGATAACAGAAGAGATCATGCACTATAAGAATCTGAAGAATACAAGGATTCTTCTGTGTGGATCGAAAACACATAAAGAATATCTTGACTTCATCTACTATAAGATCGCAGACCGCCTTGTATTGCGAATTCTTGATGTGCCATATGATGAACGAAAGATCCGGGAGATTATTGAGGATGTTATGAAGGCTAAAAGAAATGATAATTATCAGAAATTGGTGGAAACAGGTTCGGATGGAACCATGCTGGAAGCTGTAGTGACTGATATCATACATGAGATTGGCGTCCCTGCACATATAAAAGGATATCAGTATCTTCGCAGTGCGATCCTGATGGCAGTTCACGATATGGACATCCTGAATTCAATTACAAAGCAGTTGTACCCATCGATTGCAGAGGAATATGGAACGACAGCCTCCAGAGTGGAACGTGCGATCCGTCATGCAATCGAGGTTGCCTGGGGTAGAGGCAGTATGGATACGATCAATGAATTATTTGGATATACGATCCATGCGGGAAAGGGCAAACCGACAAATTCGGAATTTATTGCATTGATTGCAGACAAAATTCGACTGGATAATCGCAGTATGCTTCAGAAAACGGAGTATTCCCTGCAAAGTATTTCTTAGAAATATGGTGCATTCCATCAGGTGACGACGAAATATGTCGAAAAATGGATAAAAATTCACTTATCAGAGGGGGTTCTGTGAACCTGGTAAGTTCTTGACATTTGTCGAAATCACAAATATACTTTAGAAACAGTCGATTTTTCAAACAAAAAAGATTAAGGGGGATTGAATAATGAACAATCAAGAAATCAGTATTATTATTGCTGATAGCGACTGTGAATTAATAGCACGTCAGCTTACAGCAGCGAACACAAGAACAGGGATGAGGGTTCTTGATAAGGTAAGTGATGGGGAGAGTGCGATCGAATCAATAAAAAAATATCAGCCAGATGTTGTACTTTTAGATATCTGTCTTCCGGTTCTGGATGGATTAGGGGTAATGGAACAGATCCGGGAATCAGGCGAATGCCCAGATACATTATTTGTCATTGTAACATCGGTTGGTTCGCAGAGACTGATACGGTGCGCGTTCGAACTGGGGGCATCTTTTTATGTATTGAAACCATATAATTCTGAGCAGCTCATTGCAAGAATTCATCAGATTTACAACAGAAGAAAAGAGGTACAGACTGAGATCTCAAAAGATCTGATCTGCATCCAGAATAGAGAGGAATTGTCTGGTGCAGCGAATAATATTGAGAGTGATGTAACGGATATTATCAGGGATATAGGAATTCCAGCTAATATAAAGGGTTATCAATATATTCGTGAAGGAATCATTATGGCAGTAAACGATGTCAATATGTTGAATTACATAACGAAGCTTTTATATCCGACGATTGCAAAGAAATATAAAACGACATCATCCAGCGTAGAACGTGCGATTCGTCATGCGATCGAGGTTGCATGGAGCAGAGGACAGATCGATGTGATCAATGATATTTTTGGATATACGGTGAATGCTGGTAAAGGAAAACCAACGAATTCAGAATTTATTGCACTGATCGCAGATAAGCTCCGGATCGAATATCGAAAAAGAGCATGATGTGTATAAAAAGTTCCTTGTTTGTTGACGTATAATGAGAGAAACGTGTATAATAGATAAGGTGCTGAAATAAAAGATGGAAATCCTGTATAAGACAGGGATCCTAATAAATAAAAAACAAAACAGAGCGCCATGGGGGCTCTGTTTTTTGCTGTAAAGGAAGAAGAAATGATAGAAACAGTAGCGTCAGCAGATATGCTGATCGATGAGGTAATGCGGGTAAAGAAAAATCGTCTGGCTCCCGATTTTGCCACAGGAAAAGAAAAAAGATTAAGTATTGTATCCGGTGTACATGGAGATGAAGTGGCAGGACAGTATATCTGCTATGAGGTGATCCGACGGATCAAAAAGGATTTTGATAAATTAAAAGGAATCGTGGACATATATCCGTTTATTAATCCAATGGGCTTAGAAGCACAGGTGAGAGATGTTCCCGTGTTTGATATTGATATGAACACATTGTTTCCGGGTTCTACAGAAGGAACGGTCGGGGAGTATACGGCGGCACTTGTGCTGCAGGATATTAAAGGTTCGGATATCTGCGTCGATCTGCATTCCAGCAGCGTATATTTGAAAGAATTACCACAGGTACGGGTGAATTCGGATATTGCCGATGATATTCTTCCGTATGCTGCCAGAATGAATACGGATGTTGTATGGGTGCATCCATCCTCTACCGTTATGGAAGGAAGCCTTGCATACTCGTTAAATGAGATCGGAGTAAAGAGTATGGTCGTAGAATCAGGTGTTGCACTTATGATCGATTATGACTATGCGGATCAGATCGTTGAAGGATTATTTTCATTGATGGAATATATGGGGATCTGGGACGGCTGCGCATATAATACACATATGCCGAAGATTGCCCGAGATACGGATGTTTCTTTTGTGAATGCAGAGAGCAGTGGTATCTTTATACCAAAGGTAAAGCACTCAGGCGTAGTCGAAAAGGGAGATGTGATCGGACAGATCGTAAATGTACTGACCGGTTCTGTCGAAGAGACGATCCTGTCACCAAGAAGAGGCGTGGTATTCTCACTTCGCGCTTATCCGGTGATCGAGGAAGGCTCGCTGGTTGCCAGAATATTTGGAGGTGTGACAAATAATGCGTAAAGAGATCATATATACGATGAACACCGCCTATCGTGGAGAATATTCCATTAAAGGCTTCAGCTTCGGAACAGGAGAAAAGGCGGCATGTATCATGGGAGCTATGCGCGGAAATGAATTCCAGCAGTTATACATCTGTTCCCTGCTGTCGAAAAAATTAAGCGAACTTGAGACAAGAGGAGCAATCGTATCGGGAAAACAGATACTGCTGATTCCATCCTTAAATTACAGTTCCTTTAATGTCGGTAAGAAATACTGGATCTCTGATAATTCTGATGTGAACCGTGCTTTTCCGGGAAATCCGGAAGGACAGGCGACCAGCAGGATAGCGGCAGCGGTTATGGATCATGTAAAAGATTATGCGTATGGAATACAGTTTGCAAGCTTTTATATGGATGGAGAATTTATCCCGCATGTCAGAATGATGGAGACGGGAAAGCAGAGTACCAGTCTGGCCAATCTGTTTGGTCTTCCTTATGTTCTGACAGCAGAACCGAGGGCATATGATAAGGCAACTTTAAATTATAACTGGCAGATCGGAGGAACCGAGGCGTTTTCCGTGTATTCCGGTGTGACGGAGAAGATTGACGGTGAGAGTGCAGCACATGCGGTTTCAGCGGTACTCCGATTCCTGACCAGAATGGGAATCATCCGGTACAACTGTCATGCAGGTTATATATCGACTGTTCTTGATGAGGAGGAACTGCTGTCTGTAAAGTCAGATAAATCCGGTGGTTTTTTAAAGCGGTTTGTAAGTCCGGGAGATGAAGTGGTTCGGGGAAATGTTATTGCAAATGTTATAAATCCGATGACCGGAGAGATCGCAGCCGATATTTACGCACCGACAGATGGAATTATTTTCTATGCGCAGAATGCACCGATGATCTATCAGAATTCAGTGGTATTCAAGCTTATCCGCAGACTGCACAATTAAAGATGGCTGTTTTGAGGTTTATTCGGTAAACAGCAACAATTTAAAAAGAAAAGCTGAAAAAAGCTATTCAATGAATTTCAAAAGTGGTATCATAGGCGTTGTAAAACGCTTGTAATAATATGAATTCCCGGAATATGGGAAAAAACATATGATAAAAATGGAGGTTTTTATGAGCACAGTTAAGAGAGTTTATGTTGAAAAGAAGCCTGACTATGCAGTTAAGGCAAAGGAACTTCATGACGAGATCAAGAACTATCTGAATATCGATGCCGAGTATGTAAGAGTACTGGTTCGTTACGATATTGAGAATCTGTCTGAAGAAACATACAAAAAAGCACTGGTTACAGTATTTTCAGAGCCACCGATCGATATGATCTACGAGGGAGATAATCTTCCAATGGCAGATACAGATAAGGTATTTTCTGTTGAGTTCCTTCCGGGACAGTTCGATCAGAGAGCAGATTCAGCAGAACAATGTGTTAAGCTTTTAAATGAAGATGAAGATCCTATCATAAAGACAGCCACAACATATATTTTATCCGGTAATGTAACGGATGAGCAGTTAAAAGCAGTTATGGAATACTGTATCAACCCGGTAGATTCCAGAGCCTGTGGTATGGAGATCCCTGAGACACTTGTTACCGAGTATGAAGAACCGGCCGACGTTATTGTTTTTGATGGCTTTAAGGATATGACAGAGGACAAGTTAAAGGAGTTATATGATTCCCTCGGACTTGCGATGACATTTAAGGATTTCCTTCATATCCAGAAGTATTTCAAGGGTGAAGAGAAGCGTGATCCATCTATGACAGAGATCCGTGTGCTGGATACATACTGGTCTGATCATTGCCGTCATACCACATTCTCAACAGAGCTTACAAATGTTGAATTTGATGATGGTGATTATAAGGATATGCTTGAGAAGACATTTGATGCTTACCGGGCAGAGATGAAAGAAATGTACAAGGACAGAGATGATAAGTTCATCTGTCTGATGGATATAGCCCTTATGGGTATGAAGCAGTTAAAGGCAGCAGGCAAATTAGACGATATGGAAGTATCCGATGAGATCAATGCCTGCAGTATCATCGTTCCTGTAGAAGTAGACGGTGAGACAGAGGAATGGCTCGTATTCTTCAAGAATGAGACACATAACCACCCAACTGAGATCGAACCGTTTGGTGGTGCTGCTACTTGTCTTGGTGGTGCGATCCGTGATCCGTTGTCAGGTAGAGGATATGTATATCAGGCTATGCGAGTAACCGGAGCAGCAGATCCTACAAAGTCTTTAAAGGATACTCTTCCTGGAAAGCTTCCACAGAGAAAGATCGTTACGACCGCAGCAGCAGGTTACAGCTCATATGGTAACCAGATCGGTCTTGCAACAGGACTTGTAAATGAAATATATCATCCGGATTATGTAGCAAAGAGAATGGAGATCGGAGCAGTTATGGGTGCAGCTCCAAGACGTGCGGTAAAACGTCTGAATTCTGATCCGGGAGATAAGATCATCCTTCTCGGCGGACGTACCGGTCGTGACGGTTGTGGTGGAGCAACCGGATCATCCAAGGCACATAACAGCCAGTCTCTTGAGACCTGTGGTGCAGAAGTACAGAAGGGTAATCCTCCAACAGAGAGAAAGATCCAGCGACTGTTCAGAAGAGAAGAAGTTGCTTCTATCATAAAGAAATGTAATGACTTTGGTGCCGGCGGTGTATCCGTAGCGATCGGAGAACTTGCACCTGGTCTGGTTGTAGATCTGGACAAGGTTCCAAAGAAATATGCAGGTCTGGATGGAACAGAGCTTGCTATTTCAGAATCTCAGGAGCGTATGGCTATCGTAGTAGATCCAAAAGATGTAGATACGATGCTTAAGTATGCGGATGAAGAGAATCTGGAAGCCGTTGTTGTAGCAGAAGTAACAGAAGAACCAAGACTGGTTCTGACATGGAGAGGAAAAGAGATCGTAAATATCTCCCGTGCATTCCTTGATACAAACGGCGCACATCAGGAAACAGATGTTAAGGTAGAGATTCCTGCAAAGGCAGATAATTATTTCGATTCTGTAAAAGAACCGGAAGATGTAAAGAAAGCATGGATCGACACATTATCAGATCTGAATGTATGTTCACAGAAGGGTCTTGTTGAGATGTTCGACAGCTCAATCGGAGCAGGCACAGTAACGATGCCATATGGTGGAAAGTATCAGCTTACACCGACACAGACAATGATCGCAAAGCTTCCTGTTATGAAGGGTAAGACCGATACGATCACAATGATGAGTTATGGATTTGATCCATATCTGTCAAGCTGGAGCCCATATCATGGTTCTGTATATGCAGTTGTAACATCTGCAGCAAAGATCGCAGCAGCTGGTGGTGATGTTTCAAAGATCCGTCTGACCTTCCAGGAGTATTTCAAGAGACTCGGAACAGATCCATACAGATGGGGTCAGCCATTTGCAGCCCTGCTTGGTGCATATGATGTTCAGGTCGGACTTGGACTTCCATCTATCGGGGGTAAAGACAGTATGTCAGGAACCTTCAATGATATCGATGTTCCTCCGACACTGGTTTCCTTTGCAGTTGATGTTGCAAGTTACATGAACGTAGTAACACCGGAGCTTAAGAAAGCAGGCAATGTGCTTGTTAAGCTTGATATAGAAAAAGATGAAAATGATATCCCGGTATATCAGAATGTACTTGCCATGTACGATCTGTTACATCAGGCAATCCTTGCAGACAAGGTAGAATCTGCTTACGCTGTAGGATTTGGTGGTATGATCGAAGCTGTCAGCAAGATGGCATTTGGTAATAAACTGGGTGTAGATATTGATACCTGTATTACAAAGAGAGAACTGGTTTCCAAGGATTATGGTTCAATCATCCTTGAAGTGAAGCCGGAGAATGTAAATACACTTGGTATTCCGGTTAAGAAGATCGGTACTGTAAATAACAGTGCAGCATTCACCTATGGTGATGTAACAGTTACAATGGATGAAGCACTTGCTGCATGGACAAAGACACTGGAGAAGGTATTCCCGACAGAGTCAGGTGTAGAACAGAAGAAGATCGAGACCGGTCTTTTTGATGCAAAGACCGTATATACAGCAAAGAATAAGGTTGCAAAGCCAAAGGTATTCATTCCTGTATTCCCGGGTACAAACTGTGAATATGATTCTGCAAAGGCATTTGAACGTGCAGGTGCAGAGGTTGAGACGATCGTATTCCGCAACATGACAGCACAGGGCATTCGTGATTCTGTAGATGCATTTACAAAGGCAATCAGCCAGTCACAGATCATCATGTTCCCGGGTGGCTTCTCCGCAGGTGATGAACCGGATGGTTCCGGTAAGTTTATCGCAACAGCATTCCGTAATGCGAAGATCGCAGACGAGGTTATGAAGCTGTTACAGCAGAGAGATGGTCTTGCACTTGGTATCTGTAACGGATTCCAGGCACTGATCAAGCTCGGACTGGTTCCTTACGGTGAGATCCGTCCACAGACAGATGATTCACCTACATTGACGATCAACAGTATCGGTCGTCATCAGTCCAAGATGGTTTATACCAAGGTGGTAACAAACAAGTCCCCATGGTTAAAGGAAGCTGAACTTGGCGGCGTATACACAATTCCAATCTCACATGGTGAGGGAAGATTTGTTGCAAGCAAGGAATGGTGCGAGAAGCTGTTTGAAAATGGTCAGGTTGCAACACAGTATGTTGATATGAATGGTAACCCGACAATGGATGAGTACTACAATGTCAATGGTTCTTACTATGCGATCGAAGGTATCACAAGCCCGGATGGTCGTGTACTTGGTAAGATGGGACATTCAGAGCGTACCGGTCGTGCGGTTGCAGTCAATATCTATGGCGACCAGAACCAGAAGATCTTTGAAAGTGGTGTAGATTACTTCAAGTAAGAGAATAATAGATCATAAATAAAAGCCCGCATGATAGGATTGAGGCATAACCGTTTGGTGGCTGAGAGAGGATTATGCGGGCTTTATTATTTGTTAAAGACTTGTATAATCATGAGGTTTTGACAGATTCATGATGTAGTCAGAAAAATGAGAAAAAGAATTTTTACAGATTTAGGTATAAATATAAAGGAGATTGGAACTATGGACAAAAAAGAGAAAGGGAAAAAAAGAAGTTGGGGACTTTATGTTCTTGCATTCTGTGTACCGGTTATCGGACTTCTGGTACATATGTTGATTGGAAAATGTTATCCATTTGGTGATAATTCTATTTTACTTGGGGATGCCAAAGATCAGTACCTTTCTTTTTTTAAAGAATTATATGACCGGTTAAAAAACGGCCAGTCACTGCTTTTTAGTTGGAATGGTGGAATGGGTTATGATTTTTATTGCAATATGATGTATTATCTGATGAGCCCATTCAACCTGATCACGCTTTGTTTTGGCAGATACAGTATGGAACTGGGCATGATCGTAACCATGGCAGTGGAAATTGGTATGTGTGCTGTTTCTGCATTGTATTATTTTAGACATACATATATTAATTCTATGGAGCATGGAAGGATAAATGATGGAGTAACATTTGTATTTTCCATTGTTTATGCAATGTGCAATTATATTTTAGCCTATCAGTATAATCTGATGTGGCTTACCAGCCTGGTATTGGTTCCTTTTGTTATGCTTGGAATTGAGAAAATTGTCAGAAAACAAGATTACAGATTGTATATCGTAACCATGATACTTGTATTTGTTGTGAATTTTTATTTTGCATGGTTTGTCTGTCTGTTATCCTTCTTCTGGTTTATTGATCAGAACCGGGGAGGATGCAAAGCATGGATGAAATGCTTTGTCAAATGGTTTCTGGTATCTGTCTGTGCTGCACTTGCGGCAGCAGCAGTATTAATTCCGTGTTACATATTAGTACGTTCCAGAAATGATAATTTTACAAATGCATCCTCTTATACATGGAACACGATTGGAAATATAGGAAACTTTATTCAGAGCTTTTTCTGGGGACATGCATTGGATATAGCTGGACACGATTTGTTTACAGTTAACTCGTATTGTGGAATTGTTATTGTGGTACTGATGGTCTGCTATCTGCTTAATGCGGAGATAACGCCTGGCAATCGTATACGCCGCTGTGTGATATTGCTGTTTCTGGCGGCTTCCCTGTGTGTTTCGGGATTGATCTATGTGATGCATGGTTTTTCATATCCGCATAGTATATCCAATAGAGATGTTTTTTTACTTACAGTATTTATTATAATATCTGCATTTGAACAGGTTTGTAAATTAAAAAAACTTGGAATTATTAGAATGTCAATAGTTGCAATCATTCTGATGGGTTTAACAATTTGTGCATTTATATGGAATAATGATGTACAAAATATTATATGTTACATGGGAACAATTCTGATCCTTGTTTACAGTTTAATATGTTTATTTTTGTATGAAAGAAATAGCATAACAGGGAAAAGTATGCTTATAAATGTAATTGTTTTATGTTTGCTTGAAGTTATGGGAAACTCGTTTTTGATCAATGATAACTCAAAGGTAGATATAAGAGTTCTTCCTAATATTGCTGCATCGGAATGGGAAGACGATTATAAAGCAATTAAATTGCAGGCGGGAGAGAGAAAGACAAGCTGGGTATTTTCAACAAACAATATGATTGATTCAGATACAAATTTGTTTTCGTCAATGAAAAATACAGAAATGGTGTGGCTGTTTCGAAGGTTAGGACTCTCTTATCAGGATAATGGTGGATGTTATGTATATCGTGGAACAACACCTGTAACTGCAGCTATGTTTAATGTACGAAATGTTTTAACGGATTCACCAGCGCATTATGGTGGATATACCAGTAAAGAACAAAAGAAAATATATAATGATTATCAGCAGACTTCGGATGTACTTCAATTAATGGAAAATGATTATTTAGCCGGACTTGGATTTATGTGTTCTTATGAACTTGAATTGAATGATTGGATGAATGGAAATGCATTTGAAGTACAGAATGCTTTTATGAGCAGTGCCTTAGGGGAAAAGACTGATTTGTTTACAGAGGTTACCATTCCGTCTATAGAGATTTCAGGAAATTATTGCCTGCCATTTAAACAACAAGGTAATTTATTCCCATATTTATCAACAGCTTTGAATGATTCTGTAATGAATCTGTCATTAGGAATTACTATTCCAGAAGATATACATTTGTATGTACACTTAAGTGATGCATATAGAGTTATGACAAATGTATATATTGATGGAAAAGAATATAGTACACTTGATACATATCCATCAAATGGCGAGATCCTTGACCTTGGTAATTTGAAAAAAGGACAGAAGGTGAGTCTTCTTGTATATACACTTGCGAGTCCTGGAGTCAAAGGGGAAACGATGATTAATTTTTATAGCTTGGATGATGTTCTCATGCAGACTTCTTTGACTCAATTAAGGGCGCAGAAATTAGAAGTGTCTCGTTTGGATGATACACGGATTGAGGGACACATATCGGCAAAAGAAGATGGCATTTTATATACCTCAATTCCATATTACAAGGGATTTCAGATATATGTAGATGGTAAAAGAGAATCAGTGGTCCCAATCGGAAAAGCGCTAATCGGTATAGAGATGCAGGCAGGAGAACATGATATTCGTATTACTTACTTTCCATATGGACTAAAAGCCGGAATTATCTGTAGTATATTAGGATTGCTGTGTACAGCGTTTATTATATGGTTGAATACCAGAAAACTTCAAATAATTAAGGAAGGAAAAACAAGAGTAGAAAATTAATTAAATTCTTCTATTTTTGATTAATGATCTTATGGAGAAAAGCAGAAGAGAACGAATGGAATGGCTGGTTATAATGCTGGTTGTCAGTCTGCTGTGCATGATACCATGTATGGGGAAACTGCTTCCGCAGGGAGACGATATGACTTTTCATATTCTGAGAATAGAAAGTGTTTATCATGCAATAAAGACCGGACAGGGTTTCCCTGCATATATTTATGATAAACTGCTGGAGGGGTATGGTTATGGAGCAGGAATCTTTTATCCGGATATCCTGCTGCTTCCTGCAATCCTGCTTCGTTTTATGGGACTGTCACCGGCAGGAGCCATGAAGGGATATATTTTCCTGTTGCTGTTACTGACCTGTTATACATCATACCGGGCAGGAAAAGTAATTGGAAAAAGTCATTTTGTGGGGCTTGTTACGATGGTACTTTATACAATGGGACATTATCATTTGGAAGATATATACAGACGGTCGGCAATGGGAGAAGTTGTCGCTATGGCATTCATTCCTCTGGTATTTCTGGCATTGTATGATTATACAGAACGGGAAGAACGGAGAAAAGGGTTGTTATGTCTGGTATTTTCCGGTTTGCTGCTCTGTCACACGATCAGCTTCGTGTTATGTGTTGGAATCGCTGTGGTATGGGTGCTGATCTGTATCCGAAAGGTATGGGATAAAAAGCATATTCTGGGCGTGCTGGCTGAGATTTTAGGTTGTGTACTGCTGACTGCATTTTACTGGATTCCGGTATTGGAACAATTTGCGGATGGAACATTTTATGTCAGTACGAATCCGGCATTTGAGACACAGGATGAGATGATGACGATGCTTGGTATTGTAAGTGGAAGACTGTCAGTTTCCTTTGCAGAGCTTGGTATTTTCCTGTTACTGGTAATGCTTGGACTACGGTCACAGATAAAAAATAAAAAGGCAATTCTGTGCCTTTGCCTTGCAGTTGGTTTGTTACTCATAGAAACACGGTTGTTCCCATGGAAATTAATAGATAAAACACCGCTTATCAGTCTGCAGTTTCCATGGAGACTGAATATGTTCACAGAATTTTTTGTAGCATTTGGAATCGGAAACCAGTTATATGCATTATACAAACACAGTCTTTTATCCGAGAAAAACTGCAAACTGTGTTTTGTGCTCTGCGTATTGGTCGGTGTCTTTAATCTGAGTGTCGTATGGCAGGTGGAGATCCTTCGGCACATGGATTATTCATATGACTATATCGAGACACCGGCAAATACAAATGAGATCGGCTTTTGTGAATGGCTGCCATCAGAAGCAGACAGAGGACAGACAGTGTTCAGTGATAACAGTGGAACGATATGGTTGTATGGAGAGAATGAGAAGACGGAGACAGGTGAATATCATTCAGATGGAAGCTATTCCTTTGATGTAAATGGTACTTATGACAGTTGTGTTGTTCCGAAATATTACTACAAAGGATATGAAGCAACTGTAGCCGATCCGGCCGGCAGTCAGGAACTACTTCCGGTTTCCAAAGATCCGGATACCGGACTGGTCAGACTGGAACTGAATGGGAAAAGCGGAACGATTTGTGTCTGGTACGGAAAAACCATAATGCAGACAGTATCGAAATGGATATCTCTGCTTAGTCTGTTGCTTATCGTTGCTTTTGGTGTGATCCAGTTCCTTACAAAGCATAAAAGTGGACGGGAAAATACAGACACACAATACATCTGATTTTGTGGAATGTATTAAGTGATGAAATCACGAAATATTACAATAATCTAAAAAAGTACATAACGCTTTTGACTGGTGTCGGTTTTGCAGATAGGCGAAGCCGACACTTCTTTTTGGAATAGGTGTTGGAAGGGGGATTTCTACGATACGTCCATCCTTCAGGTAGCTTTCAGAGAATTCCCGGACAACACTGGCGATTCCCATACCGATCGCTGCGAAGTCAAGCAGGAGATCCATGTTATTGATCTCAAGAAGCTGGTTACAGTGGAATGAATGTTCATTCAGATAGTTATCGACATGGGTTCTGGTTACATTTGCCTCCTCTAACATCATAAGTGTAGAGTGGCGGAAGATATCCCGGATATGATCTTCGGTCAGGACTTCAGAATCCAAAACGGACTGCTGTACATTCATAAGCGGGATCAGGTTCCCTATGATCGAGCCGGGAAATACCGGATAGCCGGTAGTTTCCGGTTGTATATCGGCGGTTCCTTCGCCTGCTTCCAGACCGGCTTCTGTTTCCCGGTATGGAAAATTATCGATATAATCACTATTTGCCACGAAAATATCATGGATGGAGCGTACATGGGAATAAGTGATATTTTTAGGTAGTTCCGTTTCGCAGATCAGACCGATGTCGATTTCTTCATTTTTTAAGAGCCGGATCGTATTTTTGGTAGAGTGGCAGTCGATGCTGACCTTGATATTCGGGTTATCTTTGATGAAGGGCTTCAAGTAGTCCAACAGGATATGCTTGCAGAGAGAGGTGCTGACACCGATACGGATATGACCAATCCCAAGTTCGTTGTATTTTTTCAGACTTTCTTCTCCCTTTACAATGTTATCCAGCGCGCGTTCGATATAGTCATACAGGATCGTCCCCTCTTCGGTCAGGGCAACGCCCCTGGAATTGCGGACAAAGAGTGCAATCCCTATGCTTTCTTCCAGATTGCTGATCGCCTTGCTGACTGCGGGCTGGCTGATATAAAGCTGGTTTGCGGCACGGCTGATGCTGCCGGTTTTAGCAACTGTGTAAAACACATTATAATAATTCAGATTATTGATCATGGCGTCCCTCCAATATATAAATACAAGTTATACAATGTATTACTATTATATATTGTAATTATACCAGTCGGTGTGGTAAAATCAATAAAAATATTCAATAACAAAATGCGTGAAATAGCGACAGTTATTTACAAAATAAGATTTAGGATCAGGAGGACAAAGCACATGGGTATGACAATGACTCAGAAGATTTTAGCTGCACATGCAGGACTTGACAGCGTGGAAGCCGGACAGTTGATTGAGGCAGATTTGGACCTTGTACTTGGAAATGATGTTACAACACCTGTAGCAATTCATGAGATGGACAAATTCAATAAGAAAGAAGTATTTGATAAGAATAAGATTGCACTTGTAATGGATCACTTTACACCGAATAAGGATATTAAGAGTGCAGAGCATTGTAAATGTGTCAGAGAATTCTCGGCAGAGAACCAGATCAAGAATTTTTTTGATGTAGGTTCTATGGGTATTGAGCACGCTCTGTTACCGGAGCAGGGACTGATTGTTGCAGGCGAGACCTGTATCGGTGCAGATTCTCATACATGTACATATGGTGCACTTGGTGCATTTTCAACCGGTGTTGGAAGTACTGATATGGCAGCCGGTATGGTGACAGGCAAAGCATGGTTTAAGGTACCATCTGCGATCAAGTTTAATATTGTAGGAGAGAAAGCACCTTGGGTCAGCGGTAAGGATGTTATCCTTCACATCATTGGTATGATCGGTGTAGACGGCGCATTATACAAATCTATGGAATTTGTTGGTGACGGTATTAAGAACCTGACCATGGATGATCGTTTTACTATCGCAAATATGGCAATCGAAGCAGGTGCCAAGAACGGAATCTTTCCGGTGGATGAATTAACAGAAGCATACATGAAGGAACATTCCACAAAGGCTTACAAGAAGTATGAAGCAGATGCAGATGCAGTTTATGATGAAGAGTATACGATTGATCTTTCTACACTTCGTCCAACAGTTGCATTTCCACATCTGCCGGAGAATACAAAGACAATTGATGAAGTTGGCGATATCAAGATCGATCAGGTTGTGATCGGATCCTGTACAAATGGACGTATTTCCGATATGCGTATTGCAGCAGATATCATCAAGGGCAGACAGGTAGCACAGGGTGTTCGTGTCATCGTGATCCCCGGAACACAGGAAGTATACTTACAGTGTATCGAAGAAGGACTCATGACGATATTTGTAAAGGCAGGCGCTGTAGTTTCCACTCCTACCTGTGGACCATGTCTTGGTGGACATATGGGTGTTATGGCAGCAGGAGAAAAAGCCGTATCCACAACCAACCGTAACTTTGTAGGACGTATGGGTCATGTTGATTCAGAAGTATATCTGGCAAGCCCGGCTGTTGCAGCAGCATCAGCGATCACAGGCAAGATCAGCAGTCCGGAAGAACTTGGATTATAATTAAGGAGGGTACGCAGAATGAAAGCATATGGTACAGTACACAAATATGGTGACAACGTAGATACAGATGTTATTATCCCTGCAAGATATCTGAATTCATCAGATCCTGCGGAGCTTGCAAAACACTGTATGGAAGACATAGATAAGGAATTTGTAAACAACGTAAAAGCAGGAGATATCATTGTGGCAAAGAAGAACTTTGGCTGTGGTTCCTCCAGAGAGCATGCACCGATCGCGATTAAAGCATCCGGTGTAAGCTGTGTTATCGCAGATACATTTGCAAGAATTTTCTATCGTAACTCGATCAATATCGGACTTCCGATCATTGAGTGTCCGGAAGCAGCAGAAGGTATCGAGGACGGTGATGAAGTAGAGATCGATTTTGACAGTGGTATCATCTACGATAAGACAAAGGATACCCGGTATAAGGGGCAGGCATTTCCTCCATTCATGCAGGAGATCATTAAGAATGAAGGTCTGATTAACTACATTAACAACAAGTAATGCACATTTGAATAACTCTATGCTATGCAAGCTTGCTTGCATACAGCATAGGAGTTATTCAAATGTATAGTGCGCAGCACAAACCGAGCCGAAAGGCGAGGTTGCATTACTTGGTAAAGAAAGGCAGGAATAAAAGATGAAATGTAATTTAGCAGTGATCAAGGGTGACGGTATTGGCCCTGAGATCGTAACAGAAGCAATGAAGGTTCTGGATAAAGTCGGTGAAGTATATGGTCATACATTTGATTATGAGCAGATCCTGATGGGTGGATGCTCGATCGACGCAACCGGAGTGCCGCTTACAGATGAGGCAGTAGCAGTAGCAAAATCAAAGGATGCCGTATTGTTAGGCTCCATTGGTGGAAATACTTCTACCTCGCCATGGTATAAGCTTCCTCCAAATTTAAGACCGGAAGCAGGACTTCTTAAGATCCGTAAGGAGCTTGGATTATTTGCAAACTTAAGACCGGCAAATCTTTATGAGGAGTTAAAGAGTGCCTGTCCGTTAAAGGAAGAGATCGCAGATCGTGGATTTGACATGATGATCATGCGTGAACTGACAGGTGGCCTGTATTTTGGAACAAGAAGTACAGAGGAGATCGATGGTGTGTTAACTGCACATGATAACCTTGTATATAATGAGAACGAGATCCGTCGTATTGCGATCAAGGGTTTTGATATCGCAATGAAGAGAAGAAAGAAAGTTACATCTGTAGATAAGGCAAATGTTCTGGATTCTTCCAGATTATGGAGAAAGATCGTAGAAGAAGTGGCAAAGGATTATCCGGAAGTAAGCTATGAGCATATGTTAGTTGATAACTGCGCAATGCAGCTTGTAAAGGATCCTGCACAGTTTGATGTTGTATTAACAGAGAATATGTTCGGTGACATCCTTTCCGATGAGGCATCCATGATCACAGGTTCGATCGGTATGCTTCCGTCTGCATCCTTAAATGAGACGAAGTTTGGTATGTATGAGCCAAGCGGCGGATCAGCACCGGATATTGCAGGACAGAACAAGGCCAATCCTATCGCAACGATCCTGTCGGCAGCTATGATGCTTCGCTTCACATTTGACTTGGATAAGGAAGCAGATGCAGTAGAGCAGGCTGTAAAACAGGTACTGGTAGATGGTTACAGAACATGTGATATCATTTCGGAAGGAATGACACCGGTAAGCTGTTCTGAAATGGGAGATTTAATTGCAGAACGCATAAAATAAAGGAGAGTATAGATATGAAGAGTGATAATGTAAAAGTCGGAATGCAGCAGGCGCCACATCGTTCCCTGTTTAATGCACTCGGTATGACAAAGGAAGAAATGAAACGTCCGCTGGTAGGTATTGTATGTTCTTACAATGAGATCGTTCCGGGACATATGAATCTGGATAAGATCGCACAGGCAGTTAAGATGGGAGTTGCTATGGCTGGTGGTACACCTGTCATGTTCCCGGCAATTGCAGTCTGTGATGGTATCGCTATGGGACATATCGGTATGAAATATTCATTAGTAACCAGAGATCTGATCGCTGATTCTACAGAAGCAATGGCAACTGCACATCAGTTTGATGCACTGGTTATGATCCCGAACTGTGATAAGAATGTACCTGGTCTGTTAATGGCTGCAGCAAGAGTAAATGTACCTACCGTATTTGTATCCGGTGGCCCAATGCTTGCAGGTCATGTAAAAGGTCATAAGACCAGTCTTTCCAGTATGTTTGAGGCTGTTGGTTCTTATTCGGCAGGAACCATGACAGCAGAAGATGTAAATGAATTTGAATGTAAGGCATGTCCTACCTGCGGTTCCTGTTCCGGTATGTATACAGCGAATTCCATGAACTGCTTAACAGAAGCACTTGGTATGGGACTTCCTGGAAACGGAACGATACCTGCGGTGTATTCTGAGCGTCTGAAGCTTGCAAAGCATGCAGGTATGGCTGTTATGGATATGTACAGAAAGAATATCAGACCAAGAGATATCATTACAAAAGAAGCAATCATCAATGCATTAACCGTTGATATGGCGCTTGGATGTTCTACCAACTCCATGCTTCATATTCCGGCTATCGCACATGAGATCGGGTTTGACTTTGATATTTCCTATGCAAATGAGATCAGTGCCAAGACACCAAACTTATGTCATCTGGCTCCTGCAGGTCCTACTTATATGGAAGATCTGAATGAAGCTGGTGGCGTATACGCTGTTATGAATGAATTAAAATCCGCAGGTCTGTTAAATGAAGCCTGTATGACAGTAACCGGTAAGACGATCGGTGAAGCTGTTGACGGCGTAGCAAATAAGAATCCGGAAGTTATCCGTACACTGGATAATCCATATAGTAAGACTGGTGGTCTTGCAGTATTAAAGGGAAATCTTGCACCGGACGGTTCTGTTGTAAAGCGTTCCGCTGTTGTGCCTGAGATGATGGTGCATGAAGGACCTGCAAGAGTATTTGACTGTGAAGAAGATGCAATCGCAGCAATCAAGGGCGGTAAGATCGTATCTGGTGATGTCGTTGTTATCCGTTATGAAGGACCAAAGGGAGGTCCCGGTATGCGTGAGATGTTAAATCCGACATCAGCGATCGCCGGTATGGGACTTGGCTCATCGGTAGCCCTGATCACAGACGGAAGATTCTCAGGAGCCAGCCGTGGCGCATCCATCGGACATGTTTCACCGGAAGCAGCAGTTGGCGGTCCGATCGCACTCGTAGAAGAGGGAGATATCATCAAGATCGATATTAACAATACTACGATCACGTTAGATGTACCGGATGATGTGCTTGCACAGAGAAAGGCTGCATGGAAGCCAAGAACACCGAAGGTAACAACCGGTTATCTTGCAAGATATGCCGCTATGGTAACATCAGGAAATCGTGGAGCAATCTTAGAGGTACCAAAGGCTGATAAGTAGAGAGTATTAAAGGAGCAAAAGGAAAATGGCAAAGAAGATATCAGGTTCTGAGATAGTAATTGAATGTTTAAAAGAACAGGGTGTTGATATTGTGTTCGGGTATCCGGGGGGTGCAATCTTAAATGTCTATGATGCCTTATATAAGCATCAGGAAGAGATCACGCATGTACTTACATCACATGAGCAGGGGGCAGCACATGCCGCTGACGGATATGCAAGAGCAACAGGTAAGGTCGGTGTCTGTATGGCTACATCCGGTCCCGGTGCAACAAACCTTGTAACGGGAATTGCAACTGCATATATGGATTCCGTTCCGATGGTTGCGATCACCGCAAATGTCGGAGTAAATATGCTTGGTAAGGACAGCTTTCAGGAGATCGACATTGCAGGTGTTGTAATGCCGATCACAAAGCATAGCTTTATCGTAAAAAATGTAGAAGATCTGGCACCGACGATCCGACGTGCATTTAAGATCGCAAAGAGTGGAAGACCAGGTCCTGTCCTTGTTGATATTACAAAGGATGTTACGGCTGCAGAGGCAGAGTATACATATGAAGAACCGGCAGTGATCGAGCGTAAGACAGATACAATCCGGGAAGAAGATATAAATAAAGTGATCGAGATGATCAAAGTATCCAGAAGACCATATATCATGGCAGGCGGCGGAGTGATCATTTCAGGAGCTTCCGAAGAATTAAAAGAATTTGCCGAGAAGGTAGATGCACCTGTATGTGATACACTTATGGGAAAGGGCGCATATGATGGTACAAGCGAGCGTTATACCGGCATGATCGGAATGCACGGAACCAAGGTATCGAATCTTGGAGTATCCAGATCCGACCTTGTGATCGTGGTAGGAGCACGTTTCTCCGACCGTGTAATCGGAAATGCTTCCAAGTTCGCACCAAATGCAAAGATCATTCATATTGATATCGATGCAGCCGAGATCGATAAGAATATTCCGGCAAATGCAAGCATTGTGGGTGATGCTAAAGAAGTTCTGACGATATTAAACAGTAAACTTCCAACTCAGTCAAATCGTTCCTGGATGGCAGAAATCAAGGATTTAACAGAGAAAAATCCGGTCACATACGACATGAATCACTTAAATGGACCGGCAACTATCAAAAAAATCTATGAAATTACCGAAGGAAATGCTATAATCACTACTGATGTAGGTCAGCACCAGATGTGGGCGGCACAGAATTACACTTATAAGGAGCCAAGAACTTTCCTTTCATCAGGCGGACTTGGTACTATGGGATACGGTGTCGGTGCAGCTATCGGCGCAAAATATGGCAGACCGGATAAGACTGTAGTAAATATCGCAGGAGACGGATGCTTCCGTATGAATATGAACGAGATTGCGACAGCAGCCCGTTATAAAGTACCTATCATTCAGGTGGTATTAAATAATCACGTTCTCGGAATGGTAAGACAGTGGCAGAATCTGTTCTACGGACAGCGGTATTCGAATACAGTATTAGATGATTCTGTTGATTTTGTAGCAGTATCAAAAGCACTTGGGGCAAATGCAAGTAAGATCACATCGATCGAAGAGTTTGAAACAGAGTTTAAGAAGGCATTGACAGCAGATGGTCCGACCGTACTGGATGTTATGATCGATTCCGATGATAAGGTATGGCCTATGGTAGCTCCAGGTGCTGCAATCGACACCTGTTTCACAGACAAAGATCTTGATAATTAAAAATAACAATATTAAAAAAGAAGGAGATAAAAAATGGCAAGAGTATTTAACTTTTCAGCAGGTCCATCCATGCTTCCTGAATCTGTATTAAGAGAAGCAGCAGAAGAAATGCTTGACTACAGAGGAACAGGCATGAGTGTTATGGAGATGAGTCATCGATCGAAAGCATTCGATACGATCATCAAAGAGGCAGAACAGGATCTTCGCGATATCATGGAAATCCCTGATAATTACAAAGTATTATTCTTACAGGGCGGTGCTTCCCAGCAGTTCGCTGCGATACCTATGAACCTTATGAAGAATGGTGTAGCGGATTACATCATCACAGGTCAGTGGGCAAAGAAAGCATACGAAGAAGCTAAAAAATATGGAAAGGTAAATGCTGTTGCTTCATCAGCAGATAAGACATTCTCCTATATCCCGGATTGTTCTGATCTTCCGATTGATGAGGATGCAGATTATGTATATATCTGTCACAACAATACAATCTATGGAACTACATATCACAAGCTTCCAAATACAAAGGGTAAGATTCTGGTAGCAGATATGTCATCCGACATTCTGTCTCAGCCGGTCAATGTATCTGACTATGGTGTGATCTACTTTGGCGTACAGAAGAACGTAGGTCCGGCCGGTGTAGTAGTTGCGATCATCCGTGAAGATCTGATCCGTGATGACGTTATGCCATTTACACCAACCATGTTAAAGTATAAGACACAGGCAGATGCAGATTCTCTTTACAATACACCACCATGCTACGGTATCTATATTTGTGGCAAGGTATTCAAATGGGTAAAAGAGATGGGTGGTCTTGCAGCTATGAAGGAGCACAATGAGAAGAAGGCAGCAATCCTTTACAATTTCTTAGACAGCTCCAAGATGTTTAAGGGAACTGTAGTAAAAGAGGATCGTTCTTTAATGAATGTTCCATTTGTTACAGGTGATGAAGAATTAGATGCCAAGTTCGTAAAGGCTGCAACAGAAGCTGGTTTTGTAAATCTGAAGGGACACAGAACGGTTGGCGGCATGAGAGCATCGATCTACAATGCAATGCCGATCGAAGGTGTTGAGAAATTAGTAGAATTCATGAAGGATTTCGAAGAGAAGAATTCATAATAAGAGCATTCTGCATGCAGTCCTTTGGGATTGCATGCGGAGGCGGATATAAAGGAGAGTTAAATAAAAATGGCAGTTAAAGTGAATTGTTTAAATCCGATCGCTGCATGTGGCATGAAGCTGTTACCGGATACATATGAAATAACGGATAATTATGCAGACGCAGATGCGGTCCTGGTAAGAAGTGCATCCATGCATGATCTGGAACTTTCAGACAAACTCCTGTGTGTTGCAAGAGCAGGTGCAGGTGTAAATAATATTCCACTTGATAAATGCGCAGAAAAGGGCGTTGTAGTATTCAATACTCCAGGTGCAAATGCAAATGGTGTTAAGGAACTGGTTGTAGCAGGTCTGCTTCTTGCTTCCCGTGATCTGATGGGCGGATACAACTGGGTAAAGGACAATGCTTCTGACGAGAACCTTGCAAAAGCAGTTGAGAAGCAGAAAAAGCAGTATGCAGGTAATGAGATCGCCGGCAAGAAGCTCGGCGTTATCGGTCTTGGTGCGATCGGTGCCAAGGTAGCAAATATCGCAGTCAGACTTGGAATGGAAGTATATGGTTATGATCCGTTTGTATCCGTTGATGCAGCATGGGGCTTATCCAAATACATCAAACATATTACAAATGTAGAAGATATCTATAAGGAATGTGATTATATCACGATCCATGTTCCAGCACTTCCTGCAACAAAGGGAATGTTGAATGCAGATGCATTTGCCATGATGAAGGATGGTGTCAGAATCCTGAACTTTGCAAGAGATGTTCTTGTAAATGATGAAGATATCAAGGCAGCACTTGCAAGCGGCAAGGTAGCAAAATATGTAACAGATTTCCCTAATCCGGCAATCGCAGGTACAGAAAATGTAATTGCATTACCACATCTTGGTGCCTCCACAGAAGAATCTGAAGATAACTGTGCGATCATGGCATGTAAAGAAATCACAGACTTTATGGAGAATGGTAATATCAAGAACTCCGTAAATTATCCAAATGTAAATATGGGCGTATGTGGTGATACTGCCAGAGTTACAATCTGCCATAAGAATATTCCTAACATGCTGACACAGTTTACAGGCGTATTTGCAAAGCAGGGCGGAAATGTATCGGGAATGATCAGTCAGGCAAAGGGTGAATATGCATACTCAATCCTTGACATTGATAAGGTTCCTACAGAAGACGATATCAATGCATTGCTTGCAATTGATGGTGTTATCAAGGTTCGCGCGATCTAAGAAAAAAGATTAGGAGATTAGTAAAAATGAGTGATAAACTGAAAGTTGGTATTCTTGGTGCTACCGGTATGGTGGGACAGAGATTTATAGCATTATTAGAGAATCATCCATGGTTTGAGGTTGTAACAGTGGCTGCAAGCCCAAGAAGTGCCGGAAAGACATATGAAGAGGCAGTCGGCGATAGATGGAAGATGGATACTCCGATGCCGGAGGGCGTTAAGAAGCTCATCGTTCATAATGTAAATGAAGTAGAACAGGTTGCTGCAACTGTAGATTTTGTATTCAGTGCAGTTGATATGTCAAAGGAAGAGATCAAGGCGATTGAAGAAGCATATGCAAAGACAGAGACTCCTGTAGTATCCAACAACTCAGCACATCGCTGGACACCGGATGTTCCTATGGTAGTACCTGAGATCAATCCGGAGCATATGAAGGTCATTGATTTCCAGAAGAAGAGACTTGGAACAACCAGAGGCTTTGTAGCAGTAAAACCAAACTGCTCCATCCAGTCTTATGCACCGGTTCTTACAGCATGGAAAGAGTTTGAGCCATATGAGGTGGTTGCTACCACATATCAGGCAATCTCAGGTGCAGGTAAGACCTTTAAGGACTGGCCGGAAATGGTTGGAAATATCATTCCATATATCGGTGGAGAAGAAGAAAAGTCAGAGAAGGAACCACTTCGTATCTGGGGTAAGATCGAGGATGGAGTGATCGTTCCTGCAACAACACCGGTTATCACATGTCAGTGTATCCGTGTTCCTGTATTAAACGGACATACAGCAGCTGTATTTGTTAAGTTCAAGAAGAATCCTACAAAGGAACAGTTGATCGAAAAGTTGGTATCATATAAGGGCGTTCCTCAGGAGCTTGAGCTTCCAAGCGCACCAAAGCAGTTCATCCAGTATCTGGAAGAAGACAATCGTCCACAGGTATCAATGGATGTTGACTTTGAACATGGTATGGGAATCAGCGTTGGTCGTCTTCGTGAAGACACTGTATATGACTGGAAGTTTGTTGGTTTATCCCATAATACAGTCAGAGGTGCAGCAGGTGGTGCTGTCCTTTGCGCAGAGTTATTAAAAGCACAGGGATATATCACAAAGAAATAAATGTTCATAGCAATAAGTTGAAAAAAGGAGGTTCTTTTAGAATATACAAAAAGAGCCTCTTTTCTTTCATAACATAATGCAAGATTTGTATGAGGAGGATAAAATGCTGGGGGTCTGGTTTATTATATGTGTTATTTTTCTTACAGTGTTTCGTTATATATGGAAAAGAAAGGAAAATAATCCATGTATGTTATTTTCGTATTTTTTATATTTGTATGATGTGACTGGATTGTTTTACTATGTGCTTGTTGGTAAATGCCGTGTAAAAATACTGTATCTGCTAATTGTTCTTTTCATGGTTATTCTTCAAATAGGATTACCATTCCTTTTCAATCATATTGGAAGAGATAATCGGGTAATTAAAGTGCTGAAGAACTGGCATGAACAAGTGATGAGTTCGTTTATGTTTTGGGGAATGTTGATCCTGTTATATCTTCCAAATGGCGAATGGGGGATCAGCGGGGGATTCTTTATTATGTCATATCTGGTAAATGCTTTCTTTATGGTGATGAAAAAGCTGCGGGAATCCATTTGGGAAATGCATATGCTTCAGAATATTGCAGGCTTCTTTGCCTTTATTATATGTATGATCGTTGCAAGATCAGATGATTTTCAATATTTTTCAAATTGGCTGTTTGCTTTATTATTGATCATCTGGCTTGTTTTATTATGTTTGTTTACCTTTGGAGCAGTTGATAAAAATCCGGGAATGTTATACTGGCTGTTTACAGAAACAGCAGAAAACCGAAAAGTACAGGTTGTTCGATATAAAAGAATTATAAAAAGATTTTTTAATATCTTCCTTTCCCTGTTTTTGTTGATGTTTTGGGTATTTATAGAGAATACACTGGAATTTTATTATACCAATCGAAAGACCTTGGAATTTAACTTATCTGATTTCTGGGGTAGTATGATCGTGCAGTCTTTTTTCTTATCCGTTATCATATCTGTTCTGGTCAGTTTATTGAAAACGAATGTAACAAAGATTATCAGTTGTTGTTTGTGGGGATTAGCGGTAGCTTCCTATATTCAGGTTATGATATTTGATCGTGACCTTGGTATTACGGATGCTTATGCAATTAAATGGAGTGATTATTCCGGTAAGATGATCATGACCGGAATTGTATGGGGAATCTGTATTGTAGTTCCGGTTATTTTGTTTGCAAAATTTAAAAATAAATTCTTCAGTATTTTGAAATATGTAGCAGTGTGTTTATTATGTATTCAGATATCGGCAACTATATATCTGGTTATAAAATCTGGAGGTTATAGGAATACTTCAGAAGCAGAGATTACAAATTACTATGTTTCAGGTAAAAATGAATATACAGTATCGGAAGAAAAAAATATTTTTGTATTTGTTCTTGATACATACAGCAATGATTTTATTGACGAAATGACAGAGCAATATCCGGATGCGTTAGAGCCGCTGCATGATTTTACATATTATGATAATTATGACAGCAAATATGACGGAACAGCGCTGGCAATGAATTATCTGTTAACGGGACAGGAATTTGATAATACGATTCCTTGTCGGGAATATTCTAAAGAAGCATTTCATTCAGAAAAGACTGTCGAATTTTATAATACACTAAAAGAACAACAGTATTCTTGTAATATATATACGGATAAAGCAACAGTTAGTTTTCTTAATGCAAAGAATCTATATGAATATTATGATAATGTACAGGAAAATGCAGATGGTGAGATCTTAGTCGATTACCACGCAGTCCGGAAAAATATTATAAAGGGGGCAATGTATAAAGTATTGCCGCTGGCATTAAAGAGATTTTCTTTAGTTGTTACCAGTGATTTTGATGGTGCGGTCAGTTCTTCCGGCGGAGGGGAAGATTCGCCGGACCTGGATGATGATTTTTATTTAAAATTACAGACACAGGGACTAGAATATAACAGCAGTTCTGGAACATTTACAATTTACCATTTTAGCGGAATGCATGATTATGGGGATGGAAAGGGAAAAAATCTGCCAGAAGCGGCTTACGATAATCTAAATGATGTGTACGTTTTTCTTGATGAATTGAAAAATATGGGAGTTTATGATAATTCAACGATCATAATAACGGCAGATCATGGAAAAATCATGACGGTAGATGGTATTCAGCCTATTTTCTTTATCAAAGAACCCTATAAAAAGAATGACAGGCTTGCAGTTTGCAGTTCTCCGGTAAGTGCGGAAGAGTTTATGCCAACGATCATGAAGCTTATTACAGGTGAAAGCAAAGATAAAACCATTTATGATTATGAAGCGGATGAAAATCGGTCAAGAAGTGTATATATACGACAGTACAAGGAAAATATATCTGATCTTCTGAAAAATGATTCAGCAAATTATGCTTGTTTGTATAAGTATACATATCAGGGAGACAAGGATGAATTAAGGAAATATGCAGGTGCAAAACCGAAGCAGAAGATACCGTTGATCGATTTCTGGTATTAAAAAACAAGAAAAGGAGATAGTATGATGTTTAATGAAATGAATTTATTAGTACAGGAATTTCCAACAATGAAATTATATATTGATCCGGCGACGACAAGTTATCTGATCCAGATAATTGCCGGAGTAGTGATCGCAGCAGGTGCGGTAGCAGGAATTGCATTCAGTAAAATAAAAAGAGCATTAAAAAAAGGAAAAACAGAAGAACAGCCCGTAAAAAAGACAAGAAATGAAGAAAAGAAAATTGTTACTGCAGATGATTTGTTAGATGATGAGGAATAGAAGTGAATCAGATAATTAATTATGTTTCGGATTTTTTCGGGATTATAATGAGATGGTGCTATGTTTTTGTAAATAATTATGGATTGTCGATTATCGTGTTTACGATTTTTACAAAATTTGTATTATTTCCTATTTCATTGATTACACAGAAAAATTCGATAAAAATGGCACAGATGCGTCCGGAACTTGATGCTTTAAAAGTAAAATATGTGGATGATAAAGATCGGTATGCAGATGCACAACTGGAATTATATAAAAAAATGCAATATCATCCATTACTGGATATGATACCACTGCTGATCCAGATTCTGATCGTTCTTGGATTGGTGGGTGTTATGTATTGCCCGCTTTCATATATCCTGCGGATACAGGACCCCGATATCGCTATGCTGCAAAAATGGTTTGAGGGGCTTGGATGGACACTGCAGGATAATTCTTACCAGTTGACAATGATCCATGAAATACAGAATGGTATTAGCGGTGTGCCTGAAAACCTTATGGGACTGATAGAAAAGATATCAGATTTTGATATGAATTTTATCGGATTTAATTTATCGGAGAAACCACAATTATCATTACATAATAAACTGGTTTTGATTCCTGTTTTATCGGGTGTGAGCGCATGGCTCATGTGTGTTGTTCAAAATAAAATAAATGTGCTGCAGTTATATGCCGGAAAATGGAATAAAATAGGAATGACGGTATTTATGATAGCATTTTCCACATATTTTGCGTTCCTTGTTCCGGCTGGAGTCGGGGTATATTGGATCTTTGGAAATTTGTTCGCAATTCCATCCATGTATCTGGTAAATATTGTGATGCCGCCTGAAAAATATATTGATATGGATTACATACGGATCTTGAATGAAACAGCAGAGGAAAAAGAAAAGATACGAAAAAAGTATGGGAGAACAGAGAAACAGGATTATCATCGGTTTGAGAAGACTGAAAAGAGAATTGTATTTTATGCAGAGGGCCGGGGCTTTTATAAATATTATCAGCCGATCATAGAGTATCTGGCTGAACGGTCTGATTATAAAATGGATTATGTTACCAGTGATCCGGAGGATCCGATCCTGAAGCAGGAGCAGTCGGCAGTCCGGGCATATTATATAGCACAGGACAAGTATCTGATTCCTTTGTTTATGAAATTGGATTGTGATATCTGTCTGATGACGATGCCAGATCTGGAAAAATATCATATCAAGCGTTCCAAGGTAAGATCAGATATTGAATATATTTATGTAGCACATGGGATGGGAAGTAATGCACTTACATTACGGAAAGGTGCATTAGATTATTATGACACGGTTTTTTGTGTAGGAATCGATTCGGTACGTGAAATACAGCAAATGGAAGCACTGTATGTGACACAGCCTAAAACTCTGGTTGAGACAGGATATGCGTTACTGGATCAGATGATCGAGCAGTATCAGATTGAAAACAGAAAAGAAAATGAAAAGAAAAAGATACTGATCGCACCATCGTGGCAGCCGGAAAATATTATTGATCTGTGTATTGAGCAGATATTAGATAAATATAAGAATACACCATATGAGGTCATTGTACGGCCGCATCCGCAGCAGGTGAGACATCAGATGGAACGGTTTGTGGAAATGCAGGAGCGATATGCAAAGGATGATAATATAACTATACAGACGGACTTTTCTTCTAACAGTACGGTTATGGATGCTGATCTGCTGATAACAGACTGGTCAGATATATCATTTGAATATGCATTTACAACATTGAAACCAGTGCTGTTTATTGATACGCCAATGAAAATCATGAATCCTGAATATGATAAGATTGAGCAGAAGCCAATTAATGTGACATTGCGAAATGTGATTGGAAAGGCGATATCTGTAAATGATATTGATAATATACTTGAAATATCTACAGATATGTTAAAGCAAAAGGACATGTATAGAAAGCAGATTGCGGATGCCAGAGAGAAACATATTTTTAATATCGGAAAGAGCCGGATATTAAGTGGAAAATATATTATGAAACGGCTTATGGAATAGAGAGGGGTAGGAGAATGCAGGGTATAATATTAGCGGCAGGAATGGGGAAACGATTAAAGAATATTACAAAGAATAAGACTAAATGTATGGTTGAAGTAAATGGAATGTCTCTGATTGAAAGAATGCTGAAGATCCTTGACAGAAAAGACCTGTCAAGGATCATTATAGTGACAGGGTATCAGGAAGAGACATTAAAGGAATATATTGCGTCATTAACAATACATACACCGATCATATTTGTGGAAAATCCAATATATGATAAAACAAATAATATTTATTCCCTGTCTTTAACAGCCACTTTTCTGGAGGAAGAAGACACCCTCTTGCTGGAATCAGATCTGATTTTTGATGAAACGGTAATAGATCTGATATTATGTGATCCAAGAGAGAACCTTGCACTTGTTGATCGGTTTGAAAGCTGGATGGATGGTACATGTATGCTTTTGGATGAGAATGACTGTATTGTGGATATGGTCGCAAAAAAAAATCTTCATTTTGTAAATGCGGATCAATACTATAAGACAGTGAATATATATAAATTCAGCAGACATTTTTCCAAGTATACATATGTGCCTTTTCTAAAGGCGTATGCAATGGCAATGGGAAATAATGAATATTATGAGTCTGTTATCCGCCTGATCGCAATGCTTGACACGAAAGAGCTGCAGGCCAGACGGCTTAACGGTCAGCGCTGGTATGAGATTGATGATATTCAGGATCTGGATATTGCAGAAAGCCTGTTTACAGATAATACAGAGGAACAGTATAAAAAAATAACTGCCAGATATGGTGGTTTTTGGAGATATCCTAAATTGGTTGATTATTGCTATCTTGTAAATCCGTATTTCCCAACAGAACACATGTTGGAAGAAATCCGTGCCAACAGTGACCGGCTGATCATGCAGTATCCCTCTGGTGCAAGAGTGATACGGTTATTGGCAGGCAAACTGTTTGGCATATCAGATAAGAAAATTATAGTTGGTAATGGAGCAGCGGAATTAATTCGTGAAATGATGCAGGAAACGAATGGAAAAATAGGTTTTGTGACTCCGACATTTGAGGAATATATAAATTGCTGTAAGCAGGAACAAAGAGTTATTATGGATACCAGAAAAATGGATTTTTCATATTCTGGACAGGACATTCAGGATTATTTTGAACAGAAGCATATTCAAATGCTTGTGCTGATAAATCCGGATAATCCTAGTGGGAATTATATTGATTCCAGAGAAATATATGAATTGATCCATTGGTGTAAGAAGAAAAAGATATGTCTTATATTAGATGAGAGTTTTTCGGATTTTTCGGATGAGGCAGAATCTTGTATAGCTGATTCGTATCTGGAACTGTATGATGAGTTTTATGTAATAAAAAGTATTTCAAAATCATATGGGGTTCCGGGCTGCAGACTGGGAATATTAGCTGGAAAAAACAGTGAAAAACTTGATCAGATCCAGCGCAAACTGCCAATCTGGAATATTAATTCTTATGCAGAATTCTTTTTACAGATCATAGAAAAGTACAAGGAGGATTACAGACTGTCACTGGATCGTCTTAGAAAGTCCCGTGAGATTTTCAGGAAAGAGCTGGAAAAAATCCCATATATGAAGGTATATCCATCGCAGGCAAATTATGTTATGTGTGAACTTTCAGATGGAGTGAAAAGCAGGAAACTTGCATCATTTTTACTGGAAAATAATATTTTGATCAAAGTGCTGAATGAGAAATTAAATAACCAAAAGGAAATGATCAGACTTGCAGTTCGGACGGATGAAGAGAATATGCATCTGATTGAATTGTTGGAAAAATTTGGAGGTGAATATATTGAATAACTGGAAAGCAATCTGGAATAGAAGAGAAGCGGATGAACGTTTTTTGCAGTCGCTTGAAGATCCTAAAGCAATCTGGCGGGAGCTGAAACGAATTGATGGATTTGATGTGGATCTGGGAGATTCGGCAGATGCATATTATAATGCATTTTATAATAGCTGGGAAGAAGAATGTGCACTTCTGGATATGCATGTTGGTCTGTGGAACAGCATTTTTGAAGTAGGATGCGGAGCAGGAGCAACCTTATATTTATTTTCCAGACAGAATAAAAAGGTTGGTGGAATTGATTATTCCAGACAGAGTACAGAAATTGCAAAAATTGTATTAAAAGAAGCGGAGATAGCATGTATGGAAGCTGACCATATTTCAACAGATGAAAAATTTGATGTTGTGATGGCTGATTCTGTATTTGCATATTTTCCAGATGAAACATATGTATCTGATGTTCTGGAGAAGATGTATGAAAAAGCGCATAAGGCTGTGCTGATCACAGAGATATTTGATAAAGAGCTGGAAGATGCCTGCATGCAGTATAGAAGAGCTAAAATACAGAATTATGATGAAAAATATAAAAATCTTGATAAGTTATTTATTTCAAAATCCATGTTTGAAATGTTTTCACAAAAGCATGGTTGTGAATTGATATTTACATCTGTTGAAAATCCATATTACTGGAATAGTCAATTTATGTACAATGTATTAATTATTAAGAAATAAGAAATAACACCAAATTCGCTAACAAATTCTTGCTACCATCATACAATTGTGCTAAAATCAAACAGGATTGAGATAATGAGAAAAATGGAGGCACACACATGAAGAAATTAATTTTAGTTACATCACCACCAGCCTGTGGAAAGACATTTATTTCCAAACAGGTGGCAAAGGCACTGCCAAATTGTGTATATCTGGATAAGGATACATTAATTGTTCTTTCAAAGCAGATCTTTGTAGTGGCTGGTGAGGAATATAACCGTTCATCCGATTTCTTCCAGAAAAATATCCGCGACTACGAATATTATTGTGTACTGGATCTTGCATTTGAAGCACTGGAATACAATGATACAGTTCTTATAAATGCACCATTCACAGATGAGATCAGAGATGACGAATATCTTGACAATCTCCGTGCAAAGCTTGCAGAAAAAGGTGCAGAACTCTTTGTGATCTGGGTAAATACCAGAAAAGATGTCTGCCACGAAAGAATGATCAAGCGTGCATCAGACAGAGATACCTGGAAATTGGAGCACTGGGATGAATATATCAACAGTCAGAACTTCAATCCGCCAACAAATATCAAAGAGCTCTTTATATTTGAGAATTCTTCCGATGAAGAATTTAAGGCATCTATAGAAAAGGTTGTTAAGGCAATCAGAGGTTGATAGTGATTTTGAGTATTGCAACAGGAATCAGCAATGTTTTCTGTTGCAATATTTATATAGACAAACAGAGATCAGGAGGAACAGAACATGGCAGCAATCAGATGCTTTAAAGCATTCAGACCAAGACCGGATATCTGCGACAGAGTGGCAGCATTACCATATGATGTGTATAGCAGAAAAGAAGCCTGTGAAGAAGTACGCCGGGAACCGATGTCATTTTTAAAGGTAGATCGTGCAGAGACATCATTTGATGACAGTGTGGATACCTATGCACCGGAAGTGTATAAGAAGGCAGGAGATCTTCTGCATGAGATGATGGAGGATGGTACTTATATTGAGGAAGAAAAGCCGGTATACTACATATATGAATTGATCATGGATGGACGTCATCAGACAGGTCTGGTTGCCTGTGCTTCGATTGATGACTATGTGAATGGTGTGATCAAGAAACACGAGAATACCAGAGAAGACAAAGAACAGGATCGTATCCGCCATGTAGAAGCCTGTGGTGCGCAGACCGGACCAATCTTCCTTGCCTATCGTTCAATTGATATTGTAAATCAGATCATTGACCGGGTAAAGACAGGAGAAAAGTTATATGGCTTTACTTCACCGGATGGTATCACACATAATGTATGGATCATTGATGAAGCAGATGATATTCAGATAATTCAGGAAGCATTTGCAGGTATCAACGAGATTTACATAGCAGACGGACATCATCGTTCTGCTTCTGCTGTAAAAGCAGGCCTCCATATGAGAGAACAGCATCCGGATTATACCGGAGAGGAAGAATTTAATTATTTTCTGTCCGTTCTGTTTCCGCATGATCAGTTGATGATCCTTCCATATAACCGTGTTGTAAATGATCTGAACGGTATGACTGATGATGAATTTTTAAAGAAACTGGAAGACAAATTTGAAGTAAAAGCATGTGATGCGGCTGTTTCACCGGGGAAGAAAGGCAGCTTTGGCATGTATATGGATGGCAGATGGTATCAGTTAACGGTAAAGGACGGAGTAGTTCCGGAGGATGTTGTCGGCTGTCTGGATGTATCTGTGCTTCAGGAAAATGTTCTGGCACCGATGCTTGGCATTGGAGATCCGAGAACGGACAAACGGATCCAGTTTGTCGGTGGTATCCGTGGACTTTCCGAGCTGGAACGACTGGTGGATGGAGGAAAGAAGGTAGCATTTTCCATGTATCCGACTTCCATTACAGAATTATTTGATATTGCGGATGCAGGCAAACTGATGCCGCCGAAGTCTACATGGTTTGAACCAAAGCTTCGAAGCGGAATCTTTATCCACAAGATAAACGAATAAAGATGAACAGTCATATGCAAATGAGAAAATTGAACAGGGAAACGGTGCAGGTATTTCGTATTTTGCATATAGAAAAGAATACACATGAGGAGAATGGGTTATGACAAAGAACACAGAGATTTTCGTTCTGAATCAGGATGAGGTTATGGCGATCACGGGGGCGAGACATGGCAATCCACATCACATACTTGGTATGCATGCCTGTCTGGCTGATGTATATGTAAATGCATTTCTGCCGGATGCAGCAGAAGTTTATGTAGTGGATGAAAAGGATCAGACAGAATATCCGATGCATGTAGAATACGCCGATGGATTTTTTACAGTAAAGATTGAGAACCGGCAGCCATTTGCATATCTGCTAAAGATTGTCCGGAAGGTATGGGATGCAGACGGAGAAGAAGCAGATGAAGTCAGTCTGATAAAGGATGCATACAGCTTTTCCTATTCTGCGGATCTTGAAAAAGTAATGCAGGTGGTAAATGGAGAAGATGACGTGGAATCAGGCTTCCGGATCAAAGAATTGTTTGGAGCCAGAAAGCTGAACTTTGATGGCACAGAAGGAGTGGCATTCTGTATTCAGGTTCCGGGCTGCGTCAGAGCCAGCGTGGTCGGAGATTTCAATAACTGGGACGGCAGAGTGAACCAGATGCGGAAGATCGAGTATACCGATCTGTTTGAACTGTTTATACCATATGACATTAACCAGACCAGATATAAATTTGAAGTATTATATGAAAATGGAGAAACCGATATTTTCTCCGATCCATATGCAACAGCATTTGAACCGGTTCCGGGCAATGCGTCCTTATTTATAGAGCTGACATATGAATGGATGGATGCAGCATATATGACAGAGCGGAAAAAGAAGAATATCAGCATGGAACCTGTGAATATCTATGAGGTACATATGCAGACATTTAAGACCGACAAAGATGGAGAACGGCTTTCCTATCAGGCATTTGCAAAAGAAATCGCAGCTTATGTAAAGAGCATGAAGTATAATTACATCGAGCTTATGCCGATCATGGAATATTCCGGTGAGGATACATGGGGATATGATACGACGGGTATCTATGCACCAACGTCCAGATTTGGTTCTCCAACTGATTTCATGGCAATGGTTGATTATCTGCATGCAAAAGGTATTGGTGTGATCCTTGATATGGTGCCTGTGATGGATATTGACTGTATGACTTACTGGTTGGAAGCGTATCATCTGGATGGCATCCGTCTGGATAATAAAGAGCTGATCCGTTCCTTCCGAAAGGTGACCGGAGACAGATATGCGGATGTTATGGTGGATCTTACATGGAACACAACGGGCGTTTCAAAGCTTACAGAGTATATGAAGACTGCGCCAGATCGCAGAGAGAACTTTGTAGACTATGTATCTTCTGTAACCGGATTTATATCCGAGCATCAGGAGGTAAGTGCATTATCACATGATCAAGTGGCATATGGTCAGGGAAGTTTTATAGAGAAGATGCCGGGTGGCTATGAAGACAAATATGCAGATCTTCGTATATTTTATGGCTTGAATATGTTCCTTCCCGGTAAAAAACTGATGTTTATGGGACAGGAGATTGGAATGTTTGGCGGCTTTGATGGCTATCATGTTATTGATTGGAGCGTTCTGGAGTTTGAAGCAAATAAATATCTTCAGAAGTATGTAAAGGATCTGAATGCTTTATATCTTGCAGAACCGGCGTTTTATGAAGCAGACAAACTTCCATTTGTATTTGCAGGAGAGCAGGAGCCACATACTGTATGCTTCACAAGAACAGACAGCAAGGGTTCTGTCTGTTATGTAGCTGCGAACTTTGGAACTTCAGATCAGAAGAGCTATGTATTACAGACCGGAGCTCCGGGAACTTATAAAGAGATCTTCTCCAGTGATGCGGCAAAGTATGGTGGAGAAGGTAATAACAATAGACAGCAGAAGGTGACGAAGGACGGTGATATCGAGATTGTTCTCCCTGCACTTTCAATCACAGTATTTAAGAAGGTGAAATAATTAAGTGATAGGTATAGCATTGACGGAGAAGCTGGCAGATACTACAGAGTCAGCATCAGAAACGGCATCGGAGATCGTACAGGATGCAGAACAAAAAGCTGGATTGCTCAGACAGTATATGACAGATCTGCTGGATTGGTGCATGTCAAAGGTTGGAAGCCTGGTAGTGGCGGTTATCTTTATGGTGATCGGATTTCGGGTTGTGAAATGGATCATCAAGCTGATAAAGAGAACCTTTGACCGTTCCAATATGGATGTCAGTGTCGCAGGATTTTTACTGTCTGCCATCCGTATTCTGATGAATTTTATAATATTGATAACGGCGGCATCCATTGTCGGTTTTCAGGTTACTTCATTTGTCACATTGCTTGGAACGGCGGGTGTGACGATCGGTCTTGCGTTGCAGGGCAGCCTGTCCAATCTTGCCGGTGGTGTGCTGATCCTGATATTGAAACCATTTCATGTAGGTGACTATATTATCGAGAATAATACCAAATGTGAAGGCGAGGTTGTATCAATCGATATATTCTATACAAAGCTTAAGACGATCGATAATCGTTCCGTAGTCATACCAAATGGAAGCATATCGAATACGTCACTGGTGAATGTTACTTTACATGATAAGAGGCGGGCAGAGATCAAGCTCGGTATCGGTTACGATGAAGATCTGGATAAGGTAAAGCGTGTGGTACTGGATGCGGTAAAGACAGTTCCGGGATATCTGGAGGATGAAGTCGTGGATTTCTTCATTGATGAATTCGCAGATAGCAGCATTGTGGTCAGTGTTCGGTTCTATGCGAAGATCGACCAGTACTGGGATGCACTCTGGTCGGCAAGATGGAATATCAAGAAAGCATTTGATGAAAATGGCATCGTTATCCCATACAATAAACTGGATGTCAACCTCGATTCTTGCAAAAAAACAGATAATCGAGTATAATAATCGGTTGTGATATGAAAACTAGATAATTGTGTGATGAGTTTACTATCACACAATTATCCGTACATTTAATAAATTAGGAGTGATTTAGAAATGACAAAGATTGATATTATTTCCGGTTTCTTAGGTGCCGGAAAAACAACTCTGATCAAGAAGCTGATCGAAGAAGGTTTTAAGGGCGAGAAGCTTGTGCTGATTGAGAATGAATTTGGCGAGATCGGTATTGACGGCGGATTCTTAAAGGATGCCGGTGTACAGATTACTGAGATGAATTCCGGTTGTATCTGCTGCTCCTTAGTTGGAGATTTTGGTACGGCTTTAAAGAAGGTTATTACAGAATATGCACCGGACAGAATCATTATCGAGCCATCCGGTGTTGGTAAGCTTTCAGATGTTATCAAGGCTGTAAAGGATGTTGCAGAAGAAGTTGAAGTACAGCTTGACAGCTATACAACAGTTGCAGATGTATCCAAATGCAAGATTTACATGAAGAACTTTGGTGAATTCTTCAATAATCAGATCGAAAGTGCAAATACGATCGTACTGAGCAGAACACAGACAGCTTCCCAGGATAAGATCGAAAAGGCAGTTGCCATGATCCGTGAGCACAATGCAGATGCTACGATCATCACGACTCCATGGGATGATATTGACGGTTCTAAGATCAAAGAAGCTATGCAGAATCATAAAACCGTTAAGGACGCTTTATTTGAGGATGAAGATGAGCATGAGCATCACCACCTTCATCACGACCATGATGACGAATGTGGCTGTCATGACCATGATCATGAACATCATCATCACGACCATGACGATGAATGTGGCTGTGGCGATCATGACCACGATCATGAACATCATCATCACGACCATGACGACGAATGTGGCTGTGGCTGCCATGACCACGATCATGAACATCATCATCATGACCATGACGACGAATGTAGTTGTGGCTGTCATGATCACGATCATCATCATCACCACCATGCAGATGAGGTATTTACAAGCTGGGGTAAGGAAACTCCACATAAGTTTAATGAAGATAAGTTAAAAGAGACTCTGGATG
The DNA here is from genome assembly GCF_003481465.1 of Clostridium sp. OM05-9. NCBI lineage: Bacteria > Bacillati > Bacillota > Clostridia > Eubacteriales > Clostridiaceae > Clostridium > Clostridium sp. OM05-9. Next base: position 52,181 of record NZ_QULF01000006.1, on the reverse strand, counting down.
AGCTTGCTAACACAGAGGAATATGGTATTATCCTTCGTGCAAAGGGTATCGTTCCAAGTGATGGTACAGACTGGTTATACTTTGATCTTGTACCGGGTGAGTATGAGATCCGTAAGGGAAATCCGGATATCACAGGTAAGTTATGTGTGATCGGAAGCAAACTGGCAGAAGACAAGCTTGCAGAGCTGTTTGAGGTATAGGAGAAAATGATGGCAAGACAACAGGAAACAGAGATTCCGGTTTATGTATTTATGGGCTTCCTTGACAGTGGTAAAACTACATTTGTGAAGGAGACATTATTAGACCGGGAATTCACCGGAGGCGCCAAGACACTGCTTCTTGTATGCGAAGACGGTGAAGAAGAGTACGATGAGAAAGACCTGAAAAAGAAAAATATTTTTCTGGAATTCATAGAAGAAGATCAGTTGAACACAGAGCATCTGTTAGATCTGCAGGACAAATATCAGCCGGAGCAGGTTATGATCGAATACAATGGTATGTGGAAGCTGGACAAGATCTTTGATATCCGTGTGCCGAAAGGATGGACCGTTGTCCAGGTATTATCCTTTGTAAATGCTGAGACATATGATGTATATCAGCAGAATATGAAAGCAACAATGATGGATCAGGTTAACAGTGCGGATATGGTTGTATTTAACCGTTGTGATGAGAAGTCCAAGCGCGCAGAATGGCGCAGAGGAATCAAAGCAGTCAACCGACGGGCACAGATCATCTTTGAGATGAAGGATGGTTCGATCGCACCGGATGAGAATGACGAAGAAGATCTGCCATACGATGTAAAGGCTGACGTGATCGAGCTGAACGATGAGGATTTTGGTATCTGGTATGTGGATGCCTCCGATCAGCCGGATCGTTATGTCGGTAAGAAGATCCATTTCCGTGGCATGGTATTCAAGCCGAAACAGTATGGTAAGAATGCATTTGTACCGGGACGTTTTGCGATGACCTGCTGTGTAGAGGATATTACATTTGTAGGCTTCAAATGCTATTACGATGGCTCTAAGAATCTGATTGACAGACAGTGGGTAGATGTAACAGCAACGATCAAGAAAGAATACTATCCTGATTTTGAGGGAGATGGTCCGGTTCTCTATGCAGAGAAGGTTGTGCTGACCGGTCCGCCGGAAGAAGAGGTTGTATACTTCAGTTAATATAAAAATGCATTTGACTTTTTGTATGGATACAGGTAGTATAAATGCAGGCGTATAAAAAGCTGCCAGGTGGCAGCTTTTTGTTTTCGCTGATTCTGTTCAGGCATGCTCCATGGAGAGACGGCAGAAATGTCGAAAGGAGCAGATACAGATGTACAGTAAAGTAACAAGTGGAGGAGTCCTTGGAGTAGAGGGACTTCTGATTCAGGTGGAAACAGATATCAATGACGGACTGCCAATGTTTCATATGGTAGGCTTTTTGTCTGCATGCGTAAAGGAAGCCGGAGAGCGGGTGAGAACAGCGCTCAAAAACTCTGGATTTCAGATACCACCGAAAAAGATCACGATCAATTTATCACCGGCAGATATCCGGAAGGAAGGAACTGCCTACGATCTTCCCATTGCCATAGGAATTATGGTATCTATGGGGCTTATTCCAAACGATAAAATAGAAAATACCTTGATTATGGGTGAACTGGGGCTGGATGGCAGGATCAATGCTGTATCAGGAATACTCCCGGTTGTTCATCATGCAGTAAAACAAGGAATCACACGCTGTCTTGTTCCGGCGGAAAATGCAGAGGAGGCGGCACTGATCCGAAATATAGAAGTGATCCCGCTTCGGACGTTGTCAGAAGCGGAATCTTATCTGAATGAAAAAGCGGTGATCGAGCCTGCATTTGTAGATGTGGAGGCTCTGCTCGACCAGGAGGATATGGGGGAACTGGGAGATTTTGCAGATATTAAAGGGCAGGAAATATTGAAGCGCGGAATGGAGATCGCAGCAGCCGGAATGCACAATATTCTGATGACAGGAGCAGCAGGTTCAGGAAAGTCCATGATCGCAAAATGCCTGCCAACGATCCTTCCACGTCTGACATTTGAGGAGAGTATTGATATTACCAAGATATACAGTGTGGCAGGTCTGCTGAAAAAAGGACAGGCGATGATAACAAAGCGTCCGTTCCGGGCACCGCATCATACCGTATCTGCCATTGCTCTAACCGGTGGCGGAGCAATACCGAAGCCGGGAGAGATCAGTCTCAGTCATAATGGGGTGTTGTTTCTGGATGAGCTTCCGGAATTTGGCAGAAATGTTCTTGAAGTAATGCGGCAGCCGTTAGAAGATCGGGAAGTAACGATTGCAAGGATCCAGGGTAAATATATATATCCGGCAGGATTTATGCTGGTTGCGGCACGAAATCCCTGTCCCTGCGGCATGTATCCGGATCTGAATAAATGTACCTGTACCTGTAGGCAGATCCGACAATACAATGCAAGGCTTAGCAGACCTCTGCTCGATCGTATTGATATCAACGTAAATGTCCGCAGGATTGACTGTTCTGACCTGTTAGAGGATAAACGGGCAGAAACTTCGGCTGAGATCCGGGAAAGGGTGCTTGCGGCGCAGAATATACAGAAGGAGCGTTACCGTTCAGAGTCGATAAATTTTAATTCCCAACTGGATGGAAAGAGAACAAAGCAATATATTTCCCTGGGAAGGGCAGAGCAGGAGCTGGTGCGGGAAGCGTTTGAACATACAGAACTTTCTGCCAGAGGCTATAACCGGGTACTTAAGATCGCAAGGACGATCGCTGATCTGGCAGGAAGTATCGGGATCCATGAGGAACATTTAAAAGAGGCATTGTTTTTCCGGTATCAGAATCTTACAGAAGAGGCAGAGGGAAATATGCAGTACAAAGGAATGAAAGGGGGGGACAGATATGGAGTATGATCTTATAAGGCTGTGGCTGGGGATGATATCGGATATGGGGAATGCAGCACTTGGCAGGATCCTTGATTATTTTGGAGGACCTGAAGAACTGTGGAATGTTCCAGAACATGTGCTTCGGGAAACGTTGACAGAAAAACAGAGTGAACGGATCCTGTGCACACGGGATGAAAAGAAAATAATCGTCTATAAAAACAGACTAAAAGAGCGGAATATTACATATATATATCCAGGACATCCTTATTTTCCGGAAGTCCTGCGGGAAATTCCGGATTGTCCGTTTCTGCTGTATGCAAAGGGGTGTGTGGAGACGCTTAAAACAGACAGAACCGGTATAGCGATCGTAGGTGCAAGAAAGGCATCCGCATATGGGAAAGAGATGGCGGAGCAGTTTGCTTCTGTGCTTGCAGAATATCGGACTGGTATTATCAGCGGACTTGCAGCAGGAATCGACGGCGCCGCCCAGCGTGCCGCAATCAATGTAGAAAATGGATTTACAGTTGCAGTACTAGGTTGTGGGATCAATATCTGTTATCCGAAGGAAAATTACAATTTGTTTGAACGGATTGGGCGTCAGGGTGTGATCCTGTCAGAATATGGGTTGGATATAGAGCCTGCGGCATGGAGATTTCCACTTAGGAACCGGATCATCAGTGGACTTGCAAAAGGGGTGCTGGTTGTAGAAGCACAGAAGAAAAGCGGATCTCTGATCACCGCCGATCAGGCGCTGGAACAGGGGCGTGAGGTGTATGCAGTTCCGGGACGGATTGGAGACAGAAGCAGTGAGGGCTGCAATCATCTGATCCGGCAGGGGGCTATGCTTGTGACGGATCCTGAGGATATTGTGGAGGATTTAAAACTTGAACGGAGGATCCTTGCAGCAGGGAAAGCAGAATGTCGGGAGAACAGCCGGCTTACCGCTCTGGAACAGAAGATATGTGTCTGTATGGGGCGGGAAGTGCTGCATATAGAGGAAATCTGTGCCCGCGTGGATCAGCCTCCTGCAAGAATCCTGACAGCGTTATTTGATATGGAAAGAAAAGGAATAATTCGGCAGCCGGTACGGTATTATTTTGCTGTTACACAGGGATGAAAACAGGATCCGGGGCATTTTTTCAGAAAATTGTAATAAAATATTCACTTGCATGGCAGGGAAAAATGGTGTATAGTTTGTGTCGTTTAAACGAACAGGAAAGGAAAGAGTACATGGCTAAATATCTTGTTATTGTAGAGTCTCCGGCGAAAGCCAAGACGATTAAAAAGTTTTTAGGCAGTAATTATGAAGTGATTGCGTCGAATGGTCATGTGCGTGATCTGCCTAAAAGCCAGATGGGCATTGATGTTGATAATGATTTTGAACCAAAATATATAACAATCAGAGGAAAAGGAGATATACTCGCACAGCTTCGAAAAGAAGTAAAGAAAGCTGACAAGGTGTATCTTGCAACTGACCCCGACCGTGAGGGAGAAGCGATCTCCTATCATTTATCAAAAGCACTGAAACTGGATGATAAGAAGTACAAGCGAATTACCTTCAATGAAATTACGAAAAATGCAGTAAAGAATTCAATTAAGCAGGCACGCGATATTGATATGGCACTTGTGGATGCACAGCAGGCGAGACGTGTATTGGACAGACTGGTTGGTTATAAGATCAGTCCGCTTCTCTGGGCAAAGATCAAGAGAGGTTTAAGTGCCGGACGTGTACAGTCAGTGGCATTGAAGCTGATCTGTGACAGAGAAAAAGAGATCAACGAATTTATTCCAAAGGAATACTGGACACTTTCTGCTATGCTGGTACCGGAAAAGGCAAAGAGAAGCATTGAATTCAAATACATGGGAAATGGAAGTGATAAGGAGGAAATATCTTCCAGAGCAGAATTGGATCATATCATAGAAACGATCGGAAAGCAGTCCTTTCAGATCGCATCGATCAAGGACAGTGAGCGTCATAAGAAAGCGCCACTTCCATTTACAACCAGTACGTTGCAGCAGGAAGCTTCCTCCAAGCTGAACTTTGCGACATCCAAAACGATGCGTATCGCACAACAGTTATATGAAGGTGTGGAGATCAAGGGCAGAGGTTCCATCGGTTTGATCTCTTATCTGAGAACGGATTCTACCAGAATATCAGATGAAGCGGCGGCAGCAGCCAAGGATTATATCATAAAGAATTTTGGAGAAGATTATACAGCCGGAATACCACGGGCAGACAAACCGGGTAAGAAGATCCAGGACGCGCATGAAGCAATCCGTCCGACAGATATTACATTGTCACCGGCGGCTATCAAGGATCAGTTGAGCAGAGAACAGTTCCGGCTGTATCAGTTGGTCTATAATCGTTTCCTTGCAAGTCAGATGGCAGAGGCAGTATACAGCATTAAGACTGTAAAGGCAGAAGCGGCAGGTTATCGGTTCCAGACTTCGGTGTCAAAGATTGCATTTGCCGGATTTACAACGGTTTATAATGTGGACAACGAGAAGAGTGAGCATATTGCGGGAATTAAGGATCTGAATGAAGGCGATCTGCTAAAATTAGAAGATTTTGATGAGAAGCAGCATTTTACACAGCCACCGGCAAGATATACAGAAGCCCTTCTTGTAAGAACCTTAGAGGAGCTTGGCATTGGAAGACCAAGTACCTATGCGCCGACGATCTCAACGATACAGAATCGCCGTTATATAACAAAAGAGAATAAGAAATTATATGTAACAGAATTGGGAGAAGCCGTGAATCAGATTATGGAACAGGCATTTCCGGTTATTATCGACGTGAATTTTACAGCGAATCTGGAGTCCCTTCTCGATAAAATCGGTGAGGGCGCTATCGAATGGAAAGTTGTAGTAAGAAACTTCTATCCGGATCTCGATGCGGCGGTTAAGAAAGCGGAGAGTGAGTTGCAGTCCATTAAGATTGAGGATGAGGTAACGGATGAGGTGTGTGACGAGTGCGGGCGCAATATGGTCGTAAAGTATGGTCCACATGGCAAATTCCTTGCATGCCCGGGATTTCCGGAATGTAAGTTTACCAAGCCGTTCTTTGAGAAAACTGGAGTTCCTTGCCCAAAGTGTGGCGGTGACATTGTAATAAAGAAGACCAGAAAGGGCAGAAGATACTATGGATGTATCAATGCTCCTGAGTGTGATTTTATGTCATGGGCAAAACCATCAAAGGAAAAATGTCCGGTATGTGGCAGTTATATGGTTGAAAAGGGTAATAAGTTACTTTGTTCAGCAGAAAACTGTGGATATTCCAGAGATAATACCGAAAAGGAAAAACAGGCATAAGTGATCGGATGAAGTTGTCCGGTCTGCCATATAAAAAAAGTTGTTTTTAAATATTAAATCTCTCGTTTGACAGGAAAGACTATTGTTATCTCCAGACCATTGTGATAGAATGTCAAATAGTGTAGATTTTTTTATGCAAAAACAACTTTTTTGTATTTTACATACGGAGGAACAGAAATGAGTGTTCAATTATTAGATAAAACACGAAAAATCAACAAATTATTGCACAATAACAATTCGCATAAGGTTGTTTTTAATGATATTTGTGATGTTTTGAGTGATATTTTAAAATCAAATGTACTGGTTATCAGTAAAAAAGGAAAGGTTCTGGGAATTAAGAACCGTGAAGATATACCTGAGATCCATGAACTGATCGAGGATAAGGTCGGTCTTTTGATCGACAGTATGCTGAATGAGAGACTTCTCCTTGTATTGTCAACAAAAGAAAATGTAAATTTGACTACGCTCGGATTTGACAGTGATAACATAGAGAAATATCAGGGACTTCTGCTTCCAATCGATATAGCAGGAGAACGGCTTGGAACGTTATTTCTGTATAAGCTGGATGCACAGTATGATATTGATGATATTATTCTCGGGGAATACGGAACGACGGTTGTAGGACTTGAGATGATGCGGGCTTTAAATGAAGAAAATGCAGAAGAAGATCGTAAGATTGCAATTGTGCGTTCGGCGATCAGTACTTTATCATTCTCAGAATTACAGGCGATCAAGCATATTTTCTCAGAACTGGATGGAAATGAGGGAATCCTTGTTGCAAGTAAGGTTGCAGACCGGGTCGGAATTACCCGTTCCGTAATCGTGAATGCACTTCGAAAGTTTGAGAGTGCTGGTGTTATAGAAGCAAGATCCTCAGGCATGAAGGGAACTTACATTAAGGTTCTGAATGATGTTGTATTTGACGAATTAAAAGCCGTATAAAATTTTGCAAAGGAGAGTAGAGAAATGATATTACCAATCATAACATTATTAGTTGGCGTAGCAGTTGTAGGTGTAAGCTTTTTTATTCTGGATAGTCATGATTTTAAAGAGGAAGATGAGATATATAATGAAAGCTCAGAAGAATTAAAACGAAAGATCACGGAATTATGTGATTCTCTTCTTGAGCAGAGCAAGACATCATTAGACGAATACAGCGAAGATGTTCGCAAGAAGACAGAAAAGGAACTGAAGGAACAGATTGAAAAATGGGCATCCAAGTTGTCTGAAAAGGCAAAGAAGGAGATGATCGATTATATCAATCAGAGCCTTGCAGAAGCCTATGAAGAATATAATCCGGATGCAGAGAAAAAACCGGAAGCGGTTACTTATGAAGAACTTCTTGAAATGGAAGTAAAGGAAACCGAAGAAGAGATCGCAAAAGAAAAAGAACAACAGGCTGAAAAAGCTGTTTCGGAAGAGAAGCAGACAGAAGAAGCTCCCAAAGAAAATGAGCAGACAGAAGAAATCGAAGAAGAGCCGGATGAGAATTCTCTCGGAGCATTAGAGGCAAGTGAGACGGAGACAGTTATTTCCGGTGATGCAGTTGCAAATGGTGATATAACCGAAACTGTACCGGAACAGGATGTTGAAGAGAACACAGCAGAAGATGATGCGGAGGAACCAAAGGAAGAAGTAGAGGAAGCTGTTGCAGAAGAAGTTGTTGCTGAGGAAGCCGAGAAAGAAGCAGCAGAAGAAAAATCCAATGTTGTTGCCTTTAAGAAAGCAGAAGAGCCTGCTGTTGAGTCAGAAGCAACCGAAATTACAGAAGAAACAACAGTCGTAGAAGCAACCGGTACTGAGCCTGTACAGAAGACAGAACAGCCGGCGGGAGGCAACCGTTCCAGAAAGAAGAACCGCAAGAAGAACAGAACAAACAGAAATCAGAATCGTGCACAGGAGGCAAAGAAAGAAGCTCCTGCACCGGAAGAAATCTGGGATGATGAGAAAAATATCGATGAAGAAGTGGCAGAGCTTTACAAGCAGGGATTTGGAATTATGGAGATCGCGAACCAGCTTGGAATCGGTGTTGGTGAAACCAAGGTGATCATTAAAAATATTGAGAATCAGAAGCAGTAAATTGAAATTGTTTTATACGATAGGAGAAACGGCAGTATGAAGAAAAAATATTTTTTCAGAGGATTAGGCTTTGGACTTATCATTGGTGCGCTCGTTATGATGGTTGGAATTAAGTCCGGAAGCTTTGCAGATACAAAGAAGAATGATCCGTCAAAAGGAGATGCGGTAGAAGTTGTTGCATCAGAAGAAACTACTGAATCAGCGAAAACGACAGAGACTGCAACGGAAACGACAAAAGAGGATGCAGCTAAGGCAACGACGGAAGTGACGACAGAAGCTACAACAGAGGCGACAAAGGAAACCACAACGGAAAATACAACCAAGGCAACCACGGAAGCCACAACCGAAAGTACAACCAAGGCAACCACGGAAGCTACAACAGAAGCAACTACGGAAGCTACGACAGAGACGACAACAGAAACAACTACGGAAGCTACGACAGAGACAACTACAGAAGAAAAGAAAAAGGGTGGTTCGATTACGATCAAGCCGGGTATGTATGCAGAGGCAATCTCTCAGGCATTATATGATATCGGAATGGTAGACAGTGTACAGGATTTCTATGATTACCTTGTAAGCTCCGGTAATTCCATGAAACTGATGTGTGGAACTTTCACATTCAAGGGTGATGAAACCTACGATGAGATGATTACCATTATGAGAGATGGACGATAGTTATAGCATGAATTAAAACAAAATATGAGATAATGAGCATTGCGCTGGAATGTGCTCGCACATACCAGCATAATGCGAAAAAGACATGGAACTGTTAAGTGACATGAGATTATAAAAAGAAAGTGCTTGCATGCACTTTCTTTTTGTGTTATTATCGATTTTGTGTGTGGGCTTGAATATAGCAGGCTCATAAAAATAATATACATGCTGGTTGATTCCTGAAGTGGTGCCTATAGCTCGGGTGACTCGGTGAAAGAGAGATCAGCAGAAGAATATAACCATGGAGGTAGAAAAAATGAGCGTTATTTCAATGAAACAGTTATTAGAAGCAGGTGTACATTTCGGACACCAGACAAGAAGATGGAACCCTAAGATGAAGCCATACATCTACACAGAGCGTAATGGTATCTACATCATCGACCTTCAGAAGTCAGTAGGAATGGTTGACGATGCTTACAATGCAATCGGTGACTGCGTAGCAAATGGTGGAAAGATTCTTTTCGTTGGTACAAAGAAGCAGGCTCAGGACTCAATCAAGAGTGAAGCAGAGCGTTGCGGTATGTACTATGTAAACGAGAGATGGTTAGGCGGTATGCTTACAAACTTCAGCACAATCCAGACAAGAATCGCTACTCTTAAGAAGTACGAAGCTATGGAAGCTGACGGAACATTTGATGTTCTTCCTAAGAAGGAAGTTATCCAGATCAAGAAGGAGATGGAGAAGCTTCAGAAGAACCTTGGCGGTATCAAGGAAATGAAGGAAATTCCTGACATGATCTTCGTTGTAGATCCTAAGAAGGAAAGAATCTGTATCCAGGAAGCTCATTCACTTGGAATCAAGCTTGTAGGTATTGCTGATACGAACTGTGATCCGGAAGAATTAGATTATGTTATTCCTGGTAACGATGATGCTATCAGAGCTGTAAAGCTTATTGTTTCAAAGATGGCAGATGCAGTTATCGAAGCTCAGCAGGGTGCTGATGCAACAGATGCTGAAGAAGTTGCAGATGAGGATGCAGCAGTAGAAGAGTAATATTTTAGAATATAAATACTAGAATTTTGGAGGTTATTACGATGGCTATTACAGCAAGCATGGTAAAAGAGTTAAGAGAACTCACAGGTGCTGGTATGATGGATTGTAAGAAAGCACTTACAGAGACAAACGGTGATATGGATGCCGCTGTGGAAGTACTCAAAAAGAGTGGTGCAGCTAAGGCTGAGAAGAAAGCAGCAAGAATTGCAGCAGAAGGTATCGCTAAGGTTGCAATTGATGGTAATACAGCAGTAGTTGTTGAAGTTAACTCAGAGACAGACTTCGTTGCAAAGAATGCAATTTTCCAGGAGTTTGTACAGGCAGTTGCAGATAAGGCACTTACAGTAGATACAGAAAAGGCTGGAGATGGCGAAGACGTTGTTTCAATCCTTGATATGAAGGCTGATCTTGATGATAAGATTCTCAAGATTGGTGAGAAGATCTCCATCAGAAGATTTGAGAAGGTTACAGCAGATGTTGTTGCTTCTTATATCCATGGTGGCGGAAGAATCGGTGTTCTTGTAGCCGGTAACGGTGCTTCAGATGATGCAGCTAAGGAAGCACTTACAAACATTGCAATGCAGATCGCTGCTATGAACCCACAGTACATCTCAAGAGACGAGATCTCAGCAGATGAGCTTGCTAAGATGAAAGAGATCACAATTGACAGTGCATTAAATGATCCGTTCTCACTTCCAAAGCCGGTTCTTTCCAAGTTGATCGAGAAGGCTGTAGCCGGTGTATGGAGCGCAGAAGATGTAGCTATCTACGAAGAGAAGAAGTCAAACATGAATTTCTTACCGAACTTCCTTTCAAAGGAAGCTAAGGCTCAGTTAGCAGAGATCGCTTGTGCTGATAAGGAAGAGATCTCAGGCAACAAGATCTTCTCAGGACTTGTTGAAGGACGTATCTCTAAGCAGATGAAGGAAATCTGTCTTCTTGATCAGGTATATGTTAAGGCTGAAGATGGCAAGCAGACAGTTGCAGCATACCTGAAGTCTGTAAATCCTGCTCTTAAGATCGCTAAGTTCGTTCGCTTCGAAGTTGGTGAAGGTATGGAGAAGAAGAACGAAGACTTCGCAGCAGAAGTTGCTAAGCAGATGAATGTATAATTTTATTTGTTGAATGATAATAAAGTATTTCAAGCCCTTGAAAACATTATGTTTTCAAGGGCTGTTTTACAAATACGCGAAAAAGAAGCGGAGAAGATAACGATTATGAATGATACAGGGAATAAGCAGAAAATATTAAGATTACTGGAAATAACAGCCGGTGCATTTGGTCTGTTTGTTGCATTTGGTTGGTCTTTCTTTGATATGCTTGTTCGTTGCAAAGGAAAAAAACGACAGAAGAAAAAGAAATGGTTTCAACTGTCTCATATAAAGAAAAATCATCCAAGAGACAAATACGAAAAGGAATATGAAGAAGGAAAACTGTGGTGTGCTGAGCAGCAGATGAAGGATTGCTTTATCAGAAGCAGAGATGGACTGTATCTGCATGCTTATTATCTTCCGACAAAAGAAGCGAAACGTTTTGTTTTGTTAAGTCATGGATATAAAGGTAGTGGCTTTGGCGATTTTGCATATACAGCACGTTTCCTTCATGAGAATGCGTGTAATTTATTGTTTATTGATCAGAGATGCTGCGGTTTGAGCGAGGGTGAATATATTACATTTGGTGCAAAAGAGCAATGGGATGTACAGCAATGGAGTTATTATATTGCTGCAAGAAACAAAGAGAAGCTCCCAATCTATCTTTATGGAGAATCCATGGGGGCTGCGGCGGTGCTTATGGCTTCAGGACATAAGCTGCCGGAAGAAGTGAAAGGCTTGATTGCAGATTGTGGATTTTGTTCGATGAAGCGTCAGCTTCAGGATATCGCAGCTAACTGGTTCCATTTGGGCTGGGTAGAGCTGCTTTTGTTCCGTGTAGATCTGTTTTGCAGGATGTTTGGAAGATTTCGTATGAGTGATGCTGACACGATAGAAGCAATGAAGAAAAATAAACGTCCGGTTTTGTTTTTTCATGGGGAAGCAGATACCTATGTAGTTCCAGAGAATTCTGTATATAATTATGCATTATGCAGTGCTCCCAAAGAACTGGTCATTATACCGGAAGCACGGCATCTATGTGCGCCATATGCAGCTCCGGGGCTTTACCGACAAAAGATGCTTGATTTTTTTGAAAAATATGATAATTAAAATAGAATCACCGGAAGTAACAGGATCCCTCTTAAGCAGATAAGGTAAATGCCGAATCTGTTTAAGGGGGATTTTTATATCAGGATAATTTTGATCTATAGATTACGTTTAAAGTTTCGGTCAATTTCATGTAAAGTGTTTGTTAAGTTGTACAAGGGGTGGAATTCAAAAATGAAATGTGATAAGTTCACAAAAGAATAAAGAATACAGGAGGTTATCCATGATGATGAAACAATATCCCTTAACAGCAGCACAAAAAATGCATGATGACTGGATAAAAAAATATAAAACACAGCAGGTGTCCGGTGTCAGTGTTGTGGCATCTTTAAAAGCAGAACTAGATTTCGGACTTTTAAAAAAATGTATTCAGTTGGAATATGAGAGATATGGATGTATGCGTATTCGTTTTACGAAACGTGATAAAAATGGTGATGTGAAGCAATATCTTACTGAAAAAGAAACCCGTGACATTCCTTTAAAAGACTTATCAGGAATGCGTATGAAAGAAGCAGACAATCTAATGCAGCAGTGGGCATATGAGACATTTGACGGAGATGATATTCCGCTTTGCGATGTAGTGATGGTTAAACTGCCGGATGGATATAATGGTTTCTTCATCCATATGGATCATAGATTGATTGATTCCTGTGGACTGGTTGTGATGATCAATGACCTGATGCAGTTATATACGCATTATAAATTCGATACACCATATCCGCAGAAGTTAGCTGATTTTGAGGAAGTGCTGGTTAAAGATCTGAATCGTGCAAATAATGAAAAACGGTTTGCCAAAGATAAAAAGTTCTGGGATGATCAGCTGGATGCATGGGGGGAACCCCTTTATTCTGATATCCAGGGTTCAGATGTACTGGAAACATCAAGAAAGTTACATAGGAATAAAACACTCAGGGCTGCCGATATAGAATTAGATCAGTTGTTTGTGGCAGTAAAGGATTATCAACTGGAGCCGGAGCCAACGAAAAATCTGATAGATTTTTGTATGAACCATCAGCTTTCAATGACAAATCTGTTGTTGCTTGGTATTCGTACATATCTGTCAAAGATGAATCATGGACAGGAAGATATTACGATAGAAAACTTCATTTCAAGACGGTCTACTCATGATGAATGGACCTCCGGTGGTAGTCGGACTATTATGTTTCCATGTAGAACTGTGATTTCGGCAGATACTGATTTCCTGTCGGCAGCATATGAGATCCAGAATATGCAGAATCGGATCTATATGCACAGTAACTATGATCCGGCGTTGATCAGAGAGGAGATGCAGAAACGATATCATACACCGAAGAATACAGCCTATGAAAGCTGTTACCTTACTTATCAGCCGATGCCGGTAAAATTGGATAATCCTCATCTGGTACAAATTCCACAGCATGCAAAATGGTTTGCAAATGGTGCAGCTACAAAGAAAATGTATCTGACAGTATCTCATACAGATAATGGAGGTATGAATTTTTCATATCATTACCAGACCGCACATTTGGCAGAACATGATATGGAATTGTTATATTACTATATGATGCGGATATTGTTTAAAGGAATCGCGGAACCTGATATGAGTATCGGAGAAATCATGGAACAGGTATAAAATAAAACATATAAAGGAGAAATTATTATGACACAGGAAATGCAATTTAAGAAAATCATAGCACAGTATTGTGATGTTAAGCCGGAGGAGATGACAAACGATATGAAGTTCAGAGAAGATCTGGGCTTTAGTTCGCTTGATTTTATGTCTTTCTTGGGAGAAATCGAAGACACATTTGACATTGAACTGGAGGAAGACGATGCACTGCATGTATTCACAATTGTAGAAGCACTTGATCTGTTAGAGCGATTACAGCAGGAAACTGTATAATCAGAGAATATAAGTATATGATCGCAGTAAGTATGTGCGGAGGTATAATAAGATATGTTGATTCGTGATATTTTGGAAGAAAGCGAAAAAAAGTTTTCAGAAATAAAGGCAGTAAAATGGTTGAAGAAAAAGGAGATCTGTGATAGAAGCTACCGGGAGCTGATGGAGAATGCCAAGTCTGTCAGAAAAGGATTGTGTGAGGAAAGCTTTCAGGGAAAGCATATAGCATTGATCGGTAGTAGTTCTGTGGAATGGATAGAAGCTTATCTGGGAATTATAACAGGTCAGGCAGTAGCCGTTCCTCTTGATGCAGGACTTCCGGTAGAGGATTTGATAGATCTTCTGAATCGTTCAGATGCGGAAGCACTCTTTTTAAGTCCTAAAATTCAGACCTTGTCGGAACGGATACTGGAGGAATGTCCAAAACTGAAAAAAATCTGGATATTACAGGAAGAAAACATCGAAACAAATCAGAAAAAAGTTGCATCTGTAGCAGAATTAATGACGTCAGGTATAAACGGTACAGATGATTTTGCAGCACCGGATCCGGAAGATATTGCTACGATTATTTTCACCTCCGGAACTACAGGAAAAAGTAAAGGTGTTATGCTGACACAGAGAAATCTGGCAGAAAATGTAAAATCTGTTAATTATACTGCAGAGCCCGGAACCATAGTATTAAGTGTTTTACCGATTCATCATGCATTTTGCCTTGTTATGGATTGGCTCAAAGGTTTTTCCTTTGGAGCAACGGTATGTATCAATGATTCACTGTTGCATATGGTAAAAAATATGGGCGTCTTTCATCCTGATATTATGCTGATGGTACCTTTGATGGTAGAAACAATCTACAAACGTCTTTCGGCAATGAACCCGTTGATCCCAAAGAAAATAGTTGCAGCCAAGGCATTTGGGGGAAAGCTGAAAACAATATTTACAGGTGGAGCACATCTGGATCCGTTTTATATTGAGAAATTTGCAGAATATGGTGTAAATATTTATGAGGGATATGGAATGTCGGAATGTTCGCCTGTTATCAGCAGCAATGTACCGGAAGATCATAAGACCGGTTCTATAGGACGACCGCTTTCCAATGTTGAGATTTCTTTTGAGGATGGCGAGATTCTGGTACGGGGCAGCAGCGTTATGAAGGGTTATTATCAGATGCCGGAAGAGACTGCAGAGACCTTAAAAGGTGGATGGCTGCATACGGGAGATAAAGGATATCTGGATAAAGACGGATTCTTATTTATCAATGGAAGAATAAAAAATCTGATCATTCTTTCAAACGGAGAAAATATATCACCGGAGGAAATAGAAAATAAACTTGCTCTTGGAAAACTGGTGGGAGAGGTGATTGTGACAGGAGAGAACAATGGCCTAATTGCAAGAATCTATCCGGATCAGGATGCTGTCTCGGCAAAACGGATGAACGAGGAAACAATCAGATCAGAGCTTCAGGCATTTATTGACAGTTATAATAATACGCAGCCGACCTATCGTCGGATTACGGGGTTGATTATTCGTAAATATCCATTTATCAAGAGTGCAACTAAGAAGATAAAAAGGCAGGAAGTTCTGATTGATGAAGCACTTTAAGACAGATAAGGGAGTATACCTGTGAGAAATGACTGTGTCAGTATCCCGGCAATGATTTCTTCGGAACTCTCAAAATTTTCTCTTGTCCATTTATGGAGAACACCCAAGGTACTGCCAATGCTGCATGCGATCATATAGGAGACCTCTTCCTTGGAGTGCATGGAAGGCGTTGTTTTCCGGGTGGCATCTGTTACATAACGATGGAACATAGTTAAAGCCTTTTCAAAGAATTCATCGCCTCTTGGACTCCGGAGAATATTTGCCAGAAACGGATTCGTTTTGGTATAATTACAAATTGTCAGAAAGAAAGATTTGCATATATCCTGATTGTTTTCAGGATGAAAGTCTTCCATGAGGGTGAAAATATCCTGGATAGTTTTATCTTCAACAGCAGTTATAAGAGCTGGAATATTTTCGTAGTGGTTATAGAATGTACTGCGAACAATTCCGGCTCTTTTTATGATGTCGGTCACGGTAATTTTTTCTATTCCTTTTTCTTTCAATACCAATAAAAATGCATCACAAATGGTATCTTCAATAAAGCAGTAGCGTTCATCGGATATTTCATGCAACATAGTGGTCTCCTTTCTGATGTGTATTTATTTTATCACAGTTTTTATACAACCGGGTAAAAATGTAATGAAAATAGCTCCTTTTTCTGTATTTATGTAAAAAAGTTTATAATATCTTTATTTCCCTTACGAAATATGGTAACATATGAAAGTAAATTCGAAAACAGAGGAAAAGCATATGAAGTACAGATGCGTGGTTTCAGATTTGGACAGAACGATTTTAAGACGGGATGGGATTTCCCATAGAACAAAGGAAGTTCTTGAAAAACTGGCAGACAGCCACGTTATTTTTATTCCGGCAAGTGGAAGATCTGTTTATTCCATTCCAGAATGCATCCGGGAGATTCGGGGTGTCCGGTATGCGATCACATCCAATGGGGCAGCAATCTATGATTTATCAGATGATCATTCAGTATATAATTTAAAATTACGACCGGAAGTACCGGAGCAGATATTTGATCTGGTTACGGATAAAGATGTATTCTTTGAATGTTTTATAGACGGTAGAGGATATACATCTGAGATATATTATGAGAATCCAATGAATTTTGGAGAGTCAGAGGATATCAGTGCTTATGTAAGAAGCACCAGAACGCCGGTGCCTGATATAAGGCAGTTTATTTTACAGCATAATACGGAGTTGGATTCGATCTCAATTGTAGGACCGACAGAGAAAAAATACCGTATCATGCATGAATTAACGCAAAATATCCATACTGTTTATGTAACATCCGGAGCGCCGCGATTGATTGAGATATCTGATCGTCATTCCGGCAAACATAATGGGTTAAAGGAAGTTTTACGATTCCTTGGAATATCAATGGAAGAAACAATTGCTTTCGGCGATGGAGATAATGACAGTGAGATGTTAGCAGAAGCCGGACTTGGAGTTGCGGTTTTAAATGCGACAGAGCGTTGCAAGGAAGCGGCGGATCTTGTGATCGGTGATTATCTGGATGACAGTGTAGCCGAATTTCTGGAAGAAACAGTGCGGTAACGGCACACAGAATTTTGATTATAAAGCATGGCATATATCTGTAGTGAGGGACAGGTAGACAACCAATGCTTTTAATAAGAATAAACAAAAGAAAGGAAGGGAAATATGGATAAATTTTTCCACATTTCAGAGCGCGGTTCTAATGTTCGTACAGAGATTATGGCCGGACTCACAACATTTTTTGCCATGGCATACATTGTCCTGGTAAACCCAAATCAGGTAGCAGCAGATGGTAAGGCTGGATGGCTTGTTGCAGAAGGCGCAAGCGCAGCAGAAGTAGGCAGGGTTTGGAATGCAGTATTTATCGCATCCGTTCTTGTGGCTGTTATCGGTACACTTCTTATGGCATTCCTTGCCAGAATGCCGTATGCACAGGCATGTGGTATGGGACTGAATTCATTCTTCTGTACCTCATTTGTGTCCGGTGCATTCTTTGCAGGCTGTAGCGTGATTGAAGGTTATCAGTCAGGTCTTGTTATCATCCTGTTATCAGGTATCGTATTTCTGATCCTGTCTGTAACCGGACTTCGTAAGTACATTGCGACAGCCATGCCGGAATGCCTGAAGAAATCAATACCGGCCGGTATCGGTTTGTTCATCGCATTGGTTGGTTTAAAGGGTTCAGGTCTTGTACAGGCGAATAAGTATACACTGGTACAGATCTTTGATTTCCATGGAGCAATTTCAGGCGCAGAGACACCGGCAGCTGCATGGAAAGCAGTTATTCCACCGGTTGTAACTATCATCGGTATTATCCTGATCGCAGTTCTTGCAAAGTTAAATGTAAAGGGAAATATCGTAATCGGTATCATTGTTTCCACAGTTCTTTATTATGTATTTAATCTGGAGACACCATCTTTTGATGTATCCAGCATCGGTCAGTCTTTCAAAGACTTTGGCGAGATCGGTTTCCTTGGATGCTTCAAGGCGGATGCATGGAGAAATGCATTTGAAAGCCCATATGTTGGTGGCGTATTCTCAGGTATCATGCTGATCGTTGCATTCTGTCTGGTAGATATGTTTGATACGATCGGAACCTTATACGGAACCGCATCACAGGCAAATATGTTAGATGAGAATGGTGACCCGATCAACTTAGATAAGAGTATGATGTGCGATTCTATCGGTACAGCAGCAGGTGCTATTCTTGGTACATCGACATGTACAACCTTCGTTGAGTCTGCATCCGGTATCGCAGCAGGTGGTAGAACAGGTCTTGCAAGTTTAGTTACAGCAGCCTGCTTCGCAGTATGTCTGTTCTTAAGCCCAATCGCAGGTGTGATCCCAACATGTGCAACAGCTCCGGCACTGATCTTTGTAGGTGTATTAATGGCTAAGAACTTTGCCAAGATCGATATGGATGATATGCGTTCAGCAGTTCCTGCGTTCCTTACCTTCCTTATGATCCCATTAACCTATTCTATCTCAAATGGTATCGGTGTAGGATCAATTTCATACGTTCTGATTACCTTATTCACAGGTAACTACAAGAAGAAAGATATTGTTGTAACGATCATCGCAGCGTTATTCGTTGTAAAGTTCATCTTTGTTACAATGTAAAAATATCATCATTTTATTAAAAGAAAATACCGGCAGCCACATTCCTTTTAAGTGGCTGCCGGTATTTTTATGCATAAAAAATATGCACCAGAGTGGAATCGAACCACCGCACACGGCTCCGGAGGCCGTTGCTCTATCCACTGAGCTACTGGTGCATGACTTATATATAATACAATATTTCGCTGAAATAATCAAATATTTTCTTATATTTCTTCGCTGAATTATGAATACTTCCTGGATGAACTTGCAAAATACAGAACAGAATGGTAGAATTTTGTCGATATAAAATATGAAAAGGAGCATAGGAAAATTGAATCATAAAAAAAACAGTTTTCTTGGTGATACATATATAAAGACAAAAGAAGGAGAGATCGTGATCCGGGTTGGAATGAAGCTTGCGATCGGCTGGGTGATATTTGCATTATTGTGTTCCTGTTATGTGTACGCATTTTTTATCAGAAAACCCAAAATTGTGCCGGGAGAAAATAATACGGTTGAGCTGACGATTCCGGAGAATGCATCATATAAGAAAAGTGATGTTTCAGAGATCAATGATCTGGTTAGTAAGTATCTTACGGCAAAAGCAGCCTGTGATCAGGCAACGTTACAGTCACTGGTGACGGATCCAACCGAGTTTGATGATATGTCAGTATTGGAAAACTCTGCAAAATACCTAAAAGGTTTTGAAGATACGACCTGTTATCTGGCAGATGGTTATGCAGAAGGAGAATATGTTGTGGTTGAATTGTCCTATATGGACATTGCGGACGTAGAATCAAAGCCGCTTGATATCGTGACCTTCTATATTATAACAGACCAGGATGGTTCGTATAAGATCGCTAATGGGGAGCTGTCAAATGCACAGCTTTCTTATCTGAACAGCTTTAAGGCATCAAAGGATATTCAGGATATCTATGTTCATGTAAAAGAGAATACAGAATATCTTCTGGATACAGATAAAACATTTCGGGCATTTTATGATCTGATCAGCAAACCGGCTACAACAGAGAATACTGCAGCTACACCGGAAGATGCACAATAGGAAGGATATTTTAGCTGATTCTGCAAATGTGTGAACCAGTTAGCAGTAGGTTTGTAAGCAGATATCAAGACATAAAAAGTTCCATAAAAGAATTCTTTGGATATGACAGAATTCTGATACGGAACTTTTTTGTTTTATTATTTGCCTTATATAATATAGAAGTTACAGACGACCGTCCGCAGACATACTAGATAGCATTTCCTTCATTTACAGGAGATACAATACCGATGTCGATTCCACGAGTTTGAACAGGAGTGGAGAATACGATCTGTGTTTCTGTATTTCCGAATCGCTGTAGCTGGCCAATGAAAGAATCCAGTTCCATTGTGCTTGGAAAACAAACCTTCATCAACATAGAGTAGGCACCGGTCACACAATTACATTCCAGTACATTGGGGCAGGCATCGATAAAGGGATAAAAGGTTGGTTTCTGTTTTGGATCGAGTGCCATGTGTATAAATGCGGTAATGTGATACCCCAGAGCTTCCGGGTTGATGCCTGCATGGTATCCGGTGATCACACCTGCCTTTTCCAGCCGGTCGATTCTTGCGGATACCGCAGGAGAGGAGAGAAATACTTTATTTGCCAGATACTTTAAAGGGGTTCTGGCATTGTGCTGTAATAAATGTAATATTTTCTTATCGATATTATCCATATATTCACGTCCTTTATAAAATGTTATAACTTCAGCTTCTAAATTTAAATACAAAAAAAGGTGCGTTTCCGTAGAAACACACCTTTGCGTTTGCCTTATTATACGTCGGAAAAAGAGAAAAAACAAGCCCCGAAATTGAAAAGTTGTAATTGTTTACTTTTAATGATCAGAATGGTATGATTAAAAAGATATGGTTATAAAGAAAACAGATAAAAAGAGCGGCAAAACAGTCGCAGCAGAGAGACAGAACAGGAAGGGTCATGATATGGCAGAAGGCATTCGAATTAATAAATATCTGAGCGAAGCTGGCATTTGTTCCAGACGTGCGGCAGATGAATATATATTAAAAGGCAGGATCACAATAAATGGGAAGCCTGCGGCAATGGGACAGAAGATAGAGGCAAATGACAGGGTAATGGTCGATGGAAAGCCTGTAAGAAAGCGTGAAGAGACAGTTATTCTTGCATACAATAAACCACTGGGACTGACCTGCACGGCAAGTCATGATGATCCGGATAACATCTTTGATCATATTAAGTATCCGATCCGATTGCAGTATGTAGGAAGATTAGATAAGGATTCACAGGGATTACTGCTTTTGACAAACGATGGAGACCTGTCAAACAGTATCCAGAAGTCAGTCAATAATCATGAGAAGGAATATCGTGTCCGTGTGAATAAGCCGATCACGGACGAATTTTTAACACAGATGGCGGCAGGTGTTCCGATTCTTGATACGGTGACAAAAAAATGTCGTCTGTATAAGATCGATAATTATTCCTTTAAGATCATAATTACACAGGGGCTGAATCGCCAGATCCGCCGAATGTGCGAATATTTTGGATATAAGGTCGTAAATCTGAAACGGCTTCGAGTGATCAATATTCGTCTGGGGAATCTGAGACCGGGTGAGTACCGCCATTTGACAAAGGAAGAAGAAACAGAACTCAGACGTTTAGTGGAACGAAAAGAAGAAGTGAAAACAAAGCGGGAAGAAGCACAGCCGGATAATAAAAATGAACAGAATGTTGTTGGAAATAAGAGGTATGTCAGTTGGAAAAGAGAGACAGAATCAAAGAATTAGTTGAAAAACTGAATGAGGCATCAAAGAAATATTATCAGGAAGATACCGAGATCATGAGCAATCTGGAATATGATGCCTTGTATGATGAACTGGTAGAACTTGAAAAAGAGACAGGAATTGTAATGTCGAACAGTCCGACGGTTCATGTCGGATATGAGATTGTAAGTGAGCTTCCGAAAGAGGCTCATGAGCATCCAATGCTTTCTCTGGATAAGACCAAGAGTGTGGAAGCACTGGCAGCATGGCTTGGCACACATCAGGGTGTGATCTCATGGAAGTTAGATGGTCTTACCGTTGTCCTTACCTATGAGAATGGCACGCTTGTAAAAGCAGTAACCAGAGGAAATGGCTTAGAGGGCGAGGTTATAACGAACAACGCAAGAGTATTTGCAAATATTCCGAAAGAGATTCCATATAAGGGTAAGCTGACGATCCGTGGAGAGGCAGTTATCAAGTATTCAGATTTTGAGAAGATAAATGAGCAGATCGCAGATGCAGATGCAAAATATAAAAACCCGAGAAACTTATGCAGCGGCTCTGTCAGACAGTTGAATAACCGCATTACAAAAGAGAGAAACGTACATTTCTTTGCCTTTAATCTGGTGGATGGAGAAGATGTGGACTTTAAGAATTCCTTTTCCTATGAATTAGACTGGCTGGAGCAGCAGGGCTTTGATGTCGTAGAGCATTATTTGATCAATGCTGATAAGCTGCCGGAGCGTGTAGCAAAGTTTGCAGAACAGATTGAGCAGAACGATTTTCCTTCGGATGGTCTGGTACTGGTGTTAGAAGATCTTGCATATGGAAAGAGTCTCGGTAGAACAGCGAAGTTCCCAAGAGACAGTATGGCATTCAAATGGGCGGATGAACAGGCAGTGACCCATCTGCAGTATGTGGAGTGGAGCCCTTCCAGAACGGGACTTATCAATCCGGTTGCGGTATTTGATCCGGTGTCCCTTGAAGGAACAACAGTCAGCCGTGCAAGTATCCATAATGTCAGTATCCTTCGGTCGTTGCAGCTTGGGATCGGAGATGAGATTTCGGTCTATAAGGCAAATATGATCATTCCGCAGATTGCCGAAAATCATACCAGAAGTGGAAATGTACCGATTCCGGAATCCTGTCCTGCCTGTGGTGGCCTGACAAAGATCGTGACGGAGGGAGAGGGTGTAGATCAGGTAGAGACCCTTTATTGTACCAATGAATTCTGTCCAGCAAAGAAGTTAAAATCATTTGCTCATTTTGTATCCAGAAATGCTATGAATATTGACGGTCTCTCAGAAGCCACGATAGACAAATTTATTGAACAGGGATATCTGGATCATCTGGATGATCTCTATCACCTGAATCGTCATGAAGAAGAGATCGTTGAGTTGGAAGGCTTTGGAGAGAAGTCTTATGCGAAGCTGATTCAGGCTGTTGATACATCCAGACACACAACGATGAACCGTTTTGTCTATGGCCTTGGAATTCCTGGGGTCGGAGATGCAACAGCGAAGCTGATCTGCAAACATTTTAAAAATAACCTGGATCAGATCATGCATGCGGATGTAGAAGCATATACAGAGATTGATGGAATTGGAACAGTGATCGCAGAGGAAATTGTAAGATATTTTAAAAATCCGTCGAATTGTGCTATTATAGATAGGTTGCTTCGTGAATTAGAGTTTGAAGCAGAGACTGAAACGGTACCACAGACGCTTGCAGGTATTACCTTTGTAATAACCGGAAGTCTGGTACAATTTGCAAACCGGGATGAGATGAAGCAGTATATCGAAGACCGGGGCGGAAAGGTAGCAGGTTCTGTATCTTCAAAGACCGGATATCTGGTCAATAACGATGAGACATCCACATCTTCGAAGAATAAAAAAGCACAGAGTCTGGGAATACCGATCATTTCAGAAGCGCAGTTTCTGGAACAGTTTTCCTGATAATATAGAAACAGAAAAATGGCAGTTGGAACAGAAAGGACTTGATAGAAAATGCCAATTAGAGTTGACGATGATTTACCGGTAAAGAAAATACTGGAGGATGAGAATATCTTTGTGATGGGTTCAGACAGAGCCATCCGTCAGGATATCCGTCCGCTTGATATATTGATATTGAACCTGATGCCTTTAAAGCAGGATGCAGAATTACAGCTTATGAGAAGTCTGTCAAATACGCCGCTTCAAGTGAATATTTCCCTGATCCGTACGATGACATATGAATCCAAGCATGCACCAAAAGGCCATCTGGAACGGTTCTACACCGATTTTTCCAGCATCAAAGATCGGAAATGGGATGGATTCATTATCACAGGAGCACCGATCGAGAAGATGGAATTTGAAGATGTAGAATACTGGGATGAATTAAAAGAAATCATGGACTGGTCGGAGAAAAATGTAACCTCCACGATCCATATCTGCTGGGGCGCACAGGCAGGTCTGTATTATCGGTATGGGGTGCAGAAGTATGAGCTGGATAAGAAATTATCAGGAATCTATATGCATCATACCTTCCACAGAAAGACACCGCTTGTTCGTGGGTTTGATGATATCTTTTATGTACCACATTCCAGATATACAGGTGTAGACAAAGATGAGATCGTAAAAAATCCGCATCTGGAGATCGTAGCGGAGTCCGATGAGGCAGGTCCTTATCTGATCATTGGCGATGAAGGAAAGAATATATTCGTAACCGGACATCCGGAATATGATATTCTGACGCTTGATAAAGAATATAAGCGTGATCTTGCAAAGGGACTGAATCCGGATATTCCGGTAAATTATTATCCGGACAACGATCCAAGCAAGACACCGATCAAATCTTGGCGCTGCCATGCTAATACATTATATGCCAATTGGCTGAATTATTACGTATACCAGATAACCCCGTATTTATGGACAGAAAAGGCGGATAAAAAGAAAGATGAAACAGCAGAATAAACGATTAATACTTCTATGTATAGCAGCTTTGTTGATATTGTTTATGGGAGCCGGGAAAAATACCGGAAATGTGCAGGCTGCGGAATCAGTAAAGAAACAGGAATTATCACAGGACGAGAACACACATACATTTTCAAATGCCAGTGACGGTTCCTTCCAATATGATTATGCAGTAAAGTCAGATTACTATAAAGGTATGGGTGTAGATGAGAGCACCGGACTGAAATATGCACTTGTCAGTTATGATGAGAAGCTGTGGGCGGTTGTAGTAACTAAGAAAAGTGAGTTTAATGGTTCCTATGATACCAGCTCTTATACAGGCAAGATGTCATTGAAATTTAAGCCGGCAACGACAAAGACCGTGCTTCGGTTTTCAAAAAATAAAACCGGAAACACGGCTCTTGAAAAATGCTTTTACTATAGTGACGATTATTCCATTCTGACAACTGGTTTTTCAAAGGATATATATTACATTGACGGAACACCGGTAAAAGGAATCAAGAAGGTAGCAGGAACGTATTATTTCTTCCGGAAAGGAAAGCGGGTGGATGAAACCGGCTGGTATCCATATGGAAGATCACAGGTATATGTAAAGGATGGAAAGGCAATATTCCGCTTTTCAGGAGATGCCTGTTATTCATTCACAAATGGCAAGAAACAGCGTGTAACGGATCGTTACATCAGCGTTAAAGGCACAGTGTACTGGTTTGATGCAACGGGTGCACTGGCACAGGGAATGAAACAGGCCGGCGGAGAATATTATTATCTGCGGGATGGTGTAAGCCGTCGGAACTATTATAAAAAGGTTGATCGTTATGGCTATTATTTTGGCGAAGATGGCAAAGCAGTAAGAGATACATGGGTAAATGTAAAAAATGCCATGATGTATTTTAATGCAAATGCACGTAATACAAAGACCTATTATCTGGACGGATATAAGGACAGCGAGCGGATCGGAATGTATAAGATCTACAGTAAAAACAAATGGAATTTTGTAACAGATGGCATTTATAAGATCGATGGCTCATTTGTATATTTTAAAAATGGAAGACATTATACATCAACCAGATGGTACAGCTCAAATGATACGACCATGTATTATATCCGAAAGGGAGAAGTGCTCTACAAACGAAAACAGTCCGGAAACGGATATGTGCTGTATCAGGCAAATGGAGTCAGATGGAAGAAAGTTTCCAGTATGTGGGCGCCATATAATAAAGGAAAAACCTTTTACTATGATAAAAATGGAACAAGTCTGTACCGGTATTTTAATGCCAGCTATTCAAAGAGCAAATACAGGAACACAGTATGGATCTATGATGCAGGAAGTTCCGGATGGCAGCAGGTAACAGATAAATTATTAAATATTCATTCGGATTATTATTATATACCGGAAGATGGCGTGATAAAGGCAGAAGAGGGCTGGCAGACCATTGACAAAAAAACTGCAGTCTATACGGATGCTTCCGGAAAAGTATCAAAATACATATATTATGACAAGACCGGAAAATATTCCATATACAGAGAAGGACAGAAGCTGGATCAGATCGTTCCGGGGATTGTTACTGTCCAGATCAATGGCAAGACGGTATATTACCTGATGAATGAACAGGGACAGAGTGTATCTGGAAGTCAGTCCGTGGATGGATATCTATATGACTTTGACAAATATGGACGTGCATATAGCAGACGACTGGAAGGTTCTGTTTACTGGGATACGGATGCATGGATGAAGCGCGTGATCCTGGCATATCTGGGTAAGACAAATATATATTGCAATGTATTTGTCGATCAGGCATTTGCACTTGCTGGTGGAGATGATCCATCGCAGAAACTTGCGGTTCAGTATACAAGTCCGGAAAAAGGCGGTATCCTGTTAGATCGGATGTATACCGGAACGGAATGGGGCGGTGCCGGAACTGTGACCGGAAAAGTTGTTCTGTCAGATGGGAAAAGCTGGATGAAACAGGATTCGATTCAGTTGAATTCAGATATTGTAGATTTCTCATATGATGCATTAACTCCGGGAGATGTGATCGTATATTATAAAAACGGAGAGACAGAGGCAAGCCATGTTTCCCTGTTTCTTGGTAAGTTTAAAAATGCGGCAGCGGTTAAGAAATATCTGATCCGGATGGGTGTTTCCAAACAGTTGGCGGAAGCCTGTGTCAAGGACTGGGGCGCTTATTATGATAATGATGGAACTTACTGGTGTATTCACGGTGGAATGGGAAGCAGTAGTCAGGTCTATATCAGTAACAGTACTTATTGTATTCCGGCATCCGGCAATACATATACATATGGAAGAAAGATCATAAATGTGATCGACTGATAATACAAAAGCATTAGAATGCGGATATTGCATGGTTGTATGTAACTTACAACAGCAAATTGTCCGTATCTAATGCTTTTTTAGATGTTTATTCCTCAGAAGATAATTCTTCCCATTGTTCATACATCGTGTTCAATTCTTCTTCTACAGAATTTCGTTCTTTTGTAAGATCATTTAACAGTGCAACATTTGTTGCATTTTCAGGAACCAGAAATTCTTCATCAATTTCAGCCAGACGGTTTTCAAGCTGTTCAATCTTGTCTTCCAGCTTTTTCAGATCATTTGCTTTTTTCCGAAGTCTTGCCTGTTCGGCTTTGCTTTCCTTCCAAGAGAGCTTTGCCTGGGATTCTGTCTGTTTTTCCTGAGAGACAGTATCAGATACTGGTGCAAATGCCTGCTTTCCGGTGGAAGCCGGCTGGGCTCTGTGGCTTTCGTAGTAATCATAGTTTCCAATATAATTGGTTAACTGCTTATCCTTTAATTCGATGATCCTTGTTGCTGTTTGATTGATAAAATATCGATCATGGGATACATAAAGGACTGTTCCGGTATAGTTCCGTATCGCTTCTTCAAGGATCTCCTTGGATGTGATATCCAGATGGTTGGTCGGCTCATCGAGAATCAGGAAGTTTGCAGATGAGAGCATCATTTTGGCAAGGGATACACGCCCTTTTTCGCCCCCGCTCAAGTCTGCGATCCGTTTGAACACATCCTCTCCGGTAAACAGAAAGGCGGCAAGAACGTTTCGGATCCTGGTATTGGTCAGGTCGGGATAGGCGTTGCTGATCTCGTCAAATACCGTATTGTTCATATTCAGGACCTGATGCTCCTGATCGTAGTAACCGATCTTGACACGGGAGCCTAAGATGACAGTTCCGGCATCCTTTGGAACAAGCTTGTTGATGATCTTTAAGATCGTAGTCTTACCGGTTCCGTTTCCGCCGATCAGGGCGACATGCTCACCACGTTTGATCTCCATATTCAGATCGGAAAACAGATTATACTGTTCAAAGGCTTTGGACAGCCCTTCGATCGTAAGTACATCTTCACCGCTGATAACGGATGGTTCCAGCGTCAGCCGCATTTCACTGTTTAATTCGGTTGGCTTGTCCAGACGTTCCACACGGTCTAACATTTTTTCACGGCTTTCTGCCCGTTTGATCGATTTTTCACGATTGAACTGCTTTAATTTTGTGATAACTTTTTCCTGATGCTTGATATCTGCCTGCTGGTTTAAGTAGGCTTTCATCATATTTGTCCGGATCTCGGCGCGCTTTTGAGAGAAGTAGGTGTAGTTTCCGTTATATACGGTGCTGTGTCCACGATCAAGTTCTACGACCTTTGTTACGATCTTATCCAGAAAGTAACGGTCATGGGAGACAAGAATCACACTTCCCTGATAGCCGGTTAGAAAGGTTTCAAGCCAACTGATCGAATCCATATCCAGATGGTTGGTCGGCTCATCCAAGATGATGATATCCGGTTTTGTAAGAAGAAGTCTGCCGAGTGAAAGCCGGGTTTTTTGTCCGCCCGATAAGGTATCGGTATGACGGTCGAAATCTTCTTTGGAGAAGCCGAGACCTTTTAATACTCCGGTGATCTCACTTTCGTAGGCATATCCGTTTTTATATTCAAATTCATGTGTATAGCGGTTATAGGTTGAGAGGGCGGCTTTCAGTTCGTCGCCGGTCAGTGTTGTCATATCCTGTTCCAGTTTGCGGATCTTATCCTGAAGCTCGATCACAGGCTTCATGGCATCCTCCATCACGCCGTATACCGTATCGTCATAGAAAATATCCTGATGCTGGGAGAGGTAACCAATCGTACGGTCTTTTGATAAAACAATCTGTCCGGAATCTGCTTCTTCTTCCTGCATAATGATCTTTAATAATGTTGTTTTGCCTGCACCATTGATACCAACGATCGCCATTTTTTCCTTATCTTCAAGATGAAAGGATACATTGTCGAGAATTACGTTGGTTCCGAATGCTTTACTTATATTTTGACAATCGAGAATCATAAGATTCCTCCTTATTTTCTTATATCATGTCAGATCTCATAACATTATATCGGTGTGTCAGGAAATAAGCAATATCCATTGAAATAGAATTTTAATAAAAAGGGAATATTTTCACATAAAATTTAGAAAAAGGTTATGTCATAAAAATTGACTGACAAGGGAATAAAATGGTATCATAATAGTGTATTTTTGTGCGCTTTTTACGGGTGAAAGTTATTTGAAAAGCAGGTGGTTATATGGAACGTAATAATGAGTCTCTGGCACTGATCAGTGACAAAGATATTCAGGAATTGAATGATATAAGAACGAAGCTGGAACAGACGTTGATGACGAAGCTCAGAAATGCCGGAATCTATTTTCACAGTATGTCGAGAGTGAAGACATTGACGTCATTACAGCGTAAGTTAGATACAGGGAAATATGGCACAGGAAAAGATGATAAAAAGATTCAGGATCTGATCGGTATCCGTATTAATTTATTTTATACAGAAGATATCAGGATTAGTGAAGCACTGCTCGAAGACACCTTTATGGTAGATAATTGGTCAAAGACAGCATGGGAAGAGAACCGGTTTGAAGCCCAGAAGTGCAATGGTGTATTTAAGATCCCAAGCAAATATCTGATCAACATATCCGATCAGTTGTGGGAGCAGCCATTTGACCGGACCTTTGAGGTTCAGCTCAGAACGGTTCTGTTTGAGGGCTGGCATGAGATCGAGCATGAGATGCGGTACAAGTATAAAATGGATGAAGGCTTTGATGATAACAGAAGCAGTTTGTGGGATGGACAGGAAAAGGATGCCCGCATGATGAACAGCATCATCGCAAACCTAGAGCTGTGCGACTGGTCAATCGTGCAGATCTTCGATAATCTGGCAAGAGATCAGTATATCAAGAAAAACTGGGAAAATGCGATCCGAAGCAAATACCGGTTAAAGATCACACAGGATAAGATTAAGCCTGAGGTTCGTGCATATTTTGATGAACATCCGGAGGTCGTAGAGAAGTTCTGGGCGGTATCCAAGCAGCAGCTTGTAAATATTCTGCTGAATAAAAAATATCAGAAGGTATTGTCGCCGAATAGGGTAATCTACCTCATTAATAAAGAAGTGGTAAATGACGAATTCATATCAGCACAGCTTGACAGAGAACAGTTCGGCAGGGTGTTGAACAAAGAGATCAAGCAGGAGATCCGGCCGCTGGTATCGGATCTGGTATTTGACCAGACGATACGGATACGGGATGACGGATTTGACCGGGCAAGTGAGATCATATACGAATGGGCGTACCAGCATATCTCCCTGATATTCGGACAGATGCCAAAAAAAATGGAGTCTGTTTCTTATGAAGTGATGGGGTATAAGTTAAAGGTTGTTGCAGAGAAGGAATATTTTCTAATGGATATGCAGACGATCAGCAATGAAGAAGCCGGTATGATCTGGCATGTGGTTGCAGAACTCCGAAAAGAAAGCGATGGATTGTATCTGACCTGCCGTCATATCTGTGAGAATATCTATTCCAGAGAGCGCCGGTATAATCGACCGAAGTTTATGCGGGATATATTTAATCAGGTCGGATTCCTGGATGCGGGTGTATTTATGGATGAAGACACCGAAGCGGTTCCGATATCCGCGGACCAGCTTAAAAATCTTCTTTCGCATGATGGTAGAAGCCTTCCGGTGATCCTTGTAGATAAGCCGGAGCAGATTCCGGATTGGGCGCAGGATTTTGACGGATATACGATCAATGCAGAGGTTCTCTGTAAATCATTAGCTGGTATCTGTCATGTGTTCCTGGGAGATGAGAGCTGCATCAGCCGGATGCAGGAGATCTATGGAAATGAAAGTATTGATGGTGCAGTGTTCTACTGGGGCAGAGACGACGAAAGCCCTACGATATTTACACAGGAAGCTATTCGCAAAGCCTGTTTTGAGGAGGTAAATCACAGCGTCGATGAAGACGAGGAATACGAGAAAGCTTTCCGATATCGACTGCGAGAACTGGTCTGTCAGGAATTCCATTAAAAACCGGGTTGCAAAGATCAGAAAATGGATGTATGATTTGAGCGGAACAAATTTGAATGAAGTGGAGACAATATACAAATGGAAATCAGAGATATAAATGAAATACGGTCAGCGATCAAGTACATGGATTACAAGCCTGTAATGCTGGCAAAGTTTTATGATATTAAGAGCTTATTGTTCAAGGAGATCTTAGAGAACGAAGACTATTACAAGGTTGCAAGCATATTACCGAATCCGGGAAATGACAACAAGATTGTAAAATGTGTCAACATTCTGGATAAGAAATATATGGCAGGACGTGAAGTTGTAGACTGCACGAAGACACCGGGAGCAATACCGGCCGAAGCAGCAGAGGTTCTGAAAAGCATTCGTGCGACAGAAGATCCTGTATCCGTAAAGCTTTCCTTCGGTAAAGAAATGAAAGCTGAGATATATATGAATATTCCAAGAGGTAACAGCCTTACGATCTCAGATATGACGATCACACCGGAGACAGAGCTCACAGTGATGAATCTGTATAATACATATTATACAGAGGGCTTTACACTTGCACTTCACTTTGATGAGTTTGCAGTTGCGATCGAGCCATCTGCTTTAGACGGAATCAAGGGTCAGGGTGATGTATTTGTCTATGCGATGACGAAGAATGCCATTTATAAAGATTTTGGAAACAGATATTTTGATGTAGATGCGATCCTGAAATATTACAGAGGATAGAAAAAGCTGCGGAGCGAGGAGCTTTGCAGACAGAGACAAAAAGAGAGCTGGAACCGTGGTTGGCAACAGCTCTTTTTATTTACGCGGGTGATGTTCCTGTGAATAAGTTTGCAAAGTGCGTTTAAGCCCGTGTTGGCTGTTTATATGGAGGAATAAATGCTTTGAAGAATAAACTTGCATTATTATCAGGTATATTGTGTATCGGTCTGGTAATTGCGTTTATCTTTTATACCGGAAAGGATAATCAGAAAAAGGAAGGGTATACGACGGCCGGATTTGCCATGGGAACCGCAGTTACGGTATCGGTCTATTCGGATCAGGGCAGACAGGATGCGGATGCAGTGATCGACTGCGTAAGCAGACTGGAGCGTGAACAGATCTCATGGCGGATAGAAGGCTCAGAGGTATACCGTGTGAATCATGAATATAAGGCAGGAGAGCCTTATGAGATAAGCTATGACCTGGCATATGCGGTCTTACAGGAAAAGGAGGTAAGCGAAGCGGGGGATGATCTGCTGGCACTCACGATCCGTCCGTTAGCGTCCTGCTGGGGTATCGAAGATGGGAAGAAAGAAGTACCGGAGACTCAGAAGATAGAAGAAGCCTGTTCGGTAGTTAACGATTCGAAAGTGCATATCGTAGATGAACAGGGAAAAGAGCTGACACAGGTAAGTGAGCTTTCAGAGGATGGAACATGGTATGTGTTGTTTGATGAAACAGGCTTAAGCCTTGATTTCGGTGCGATGGGAAAAGGCATTGCCTGTGACCGGGTGGCAGAAAGCCTTGAAGAAAATCAGGCGGAAGGCGCTTGCGTGGCGGTCGGCGGCAGTGTTTTATGCTACGGCGCAAAGCCGGATGGTTCCGGTTTCCGGATCGGTATTCGTGACCCGAGAGGAAATGAAAATGATATGATGGGAACCGTAGAAGTCCGGTCAGACAGGCATCCAGTCTATATATCAACATCCGGAGATTATGAGAAGTATTTTATTCAGGATGGAAAAAGATATCATCATATCTTAAATCCAAAGACCGGATACCCGGCAGACACTGGGACGATATCAGCGACAGTGATCTGTGAAAGTGGTGCATTAAGTGATGCCTTATCAACGATGTGTATTCTGCTTCCGGCGGATCAGGCACTTAAGCTTGTAAAAAGCTTTGACGCAGATGTGATCCTGATCGATAAGGATAAGAATATATATATGACCGAGCAGGCAGGAAAACAGTTCACGATAGCAAATGGAGACTATAAAGTAAAATGATAAAAAAAAGAGACATCATTCTGGCACTTGGACTGATTCTTTTAGGAATCGTCTGCTATGGAGTTATCCGGCTGGGTCAGAAAAAAGGCAGTCAGGTTATTATATATGAAGACCAGAAAGAGATTGGAAGATATGATCTGAATACAGATGCCACGAAAGAGATTCAGACCGCAAAAGGAATAAATATTCTGGAAATAAAGAATGGAATGGCATATGTAACAGAAGCAGACTGTCCGGATCAGGTATGTATCCGTATGGGGAAGATATCGAAGACCGGAGAGAATATCGTCTGCCTGCCGCATAAGCTGGTGATTCAGGTGGAAGGTGATGTTGGACAAGAATCAGAATATGATAATCGGTAAGATTCGTTCATAGTATAGCAGGAAAGGTATAATAGAAAGAAAAGATGGGCCAGAAACAAAAAACTTCCCAAAAAAAATCCACAAATAGAAAGGAACAGAAAAAGACGCACAACAGCGCAGGAACAATAGCACAGCTTGGAATGTTTATTGCGGTTGCAATGGTGTTTTCATATATCGAATCCTTTATCCGGATCGATATCGCGGTACCGGGAATCAAGCTCGGACTTGCCAATATTGTAACTATTGTAGTGCTGTGCAAGCTTGGACTTGCGGATGCGGTTTTGGTATCCGTGCTCCGTATCTTCCTGTCGTCTTTATTATTTGGCAATTTTACCGTTATGATATACAGTCTTGCCGGAGCAGCAGTCAGCATGCTGTTTATGTGGATCTCTGTTAAGATTGGTTTTTTTTCAACAACGGGAACGAGTATTCTTGGAGGTGTCGGACATAATGTTGGTCAACTTATCGTTGCATATCTGGTGATAAAGAACCAAAATATCCTGATATATGCTCCGGTTTTACTGGTCTCTGGAACGATCACGGGAGTTCTGATCGGTCTTGCGGCAGCATTTGTCATGCGGGCGGTTGGCGGCCAGATTGGCAAGTTTTAGGGTTGTTTTTGACCCTGTGAAGTATTATTATATGATTAGTTTTTCTCGATAACAGAGAATGAATTGATAAGAATAACGA
Source organism: Clostridium sp. OM05-9 (assembly GCF_003481465.1). NCBI lineage: Bacteria > Bacillati > Bacillota > Clostridia > Eubacteriales > Clostridiaceae > Clostridium > Clostridium sp. OM05-9. Next base: position 18,279 of record NZ_QULF01000006.1, on the reverse strand, counting down.
GAGAAAGAGGTATGCAGATGGGTTTATTAACTTTTTCGGGTGGTATTCATCCATATGAAGGCAAAGATCTAACAAAAGACAAGCCTGTCAGAGAATATCTTCCAAAGGGAGAGTGTGTTTATCCGCTCAGTCAGCATATAGGTGCACCGGCTGTTCCGATCGTAAAGCGTGGCGACCGTGTACTGGTAGGACAGAAGATTGCAGAGGCGGGAGGATTTGTTTCGGCAAATATCCATTCTTCAATCTCAGGAACGGTAAAAATGATCGAACCGAGGATGACAAGTGGCGGTAATAAAGTAAATTCAATCGTAATAGAAAATGACGGTTTATTTGAGACGGTTGATTTCTCAGAGAATGTGCGAGATCTCTCCACACTTTACAGAGAAGATATCAAGGATATGATCAAGGAGGCAGGTATCGTTGGAATGGGCGGTGCAGGTTTTCCGTCTCATGTAAAGCTGTCACCGAGAAATGAAGATGATATCGAATATATCATTGTAAACGGTGCGGAGTGTGAACCGTATCTGACTTCTGATTACAGAAGAATGTTAGAGGAGACAGATAAGCTGATCCTTGGACTTCAGATCTGTGTAAATCTGTTTGATAAGGCAAAGGGAATTATCGCGATTGAAGACAATAAGCCGGAAGCAATTGCAAAGATCTCAGAGCATCTGGCTGATAACGATAAGATCGAGGTAAAAGTTTTAAAGACAAAATATCCACAGGGTGCGGAACGTCAGTTGATTTATGCAACGACAGGAAGATATGTGAATTCCAAGATGCTTCCTGCAGATGCGGGCTGTATCGTACATAATGCAGATACGATTGTTTCCATCTATGAAGCGGTGATCGAGGGTAAGCCACTGTACACCAGAATCGTAACGGTTACAGGTGATGCTATCGTTAATCCATGTAATCTGCTGGTTCGTAATGGTACAAGCTGTCGGGAGATCATAGAAGCGGCAGGCGGTTTTAAGGATGGCAAGCTGCCGGAGAAGATCATTGCAGGTGGACCTATGATGGGTAAAGCGATGTTCTCGCTCGATGTTCCGGCAGTAAAAGGTCTGTCAGCACTTCTTTGTATGACACATGATGAGGTTCAGGACTGGGAGCCATCTGCATGTATCCGTTGCGGAAGATGCGTGGATGTCTGTCCGGGAAGAATTATTCCGTCAGATCTTGCAAAATATGCAGAACATGGCAATATAGATGCATTCTTAAAGCATGATGGCATGGAATGTTGTGAGTGTGGCTGTTGTTCTTATGTATGTCCAGCCAAGAGACATTTGACACAGACAATAGCCGGAACCAGAAAGAGTATTCTGGCAAGTAAGAAGAAGTAGGAGGTGGAGACATGGAAGAAACAACATTGAGGATTTCTGCATCTCCGCACGTCAGAGATCAGAAAACGACATCATCCCTGATGCTGGACGTGATCATTGCATTACTGCCGGCGAGTGTGTTTGGTGTATATAATTTTGGAACAAAAGCATTTGTGCTGATCTTAACCTGTATAGCATCTTGTATTTTTTTTGAATGGGGCGTGGAAATGCTCCTGCACAGAAACAGTACAGTAAAAGATTTCAGTGCAGTCGTAACAGGCCTGCTTCTGGCATTGAATCTTTCGCCGGAGGTTCCTGTATGGATGGCGATACTCGGAAGCGCATTTGCCATTATTATAGTAAAACAGTTATTTGGCGGTCTGGGTCAGAACTTTATGAATCCGGCACTTGGAGCCAGATGCTTCCTGTTAATATCATTTGCGGGAAAGATGACTACATTTACATATGATGGAGTTACAACAGCGACCCCGCTTGCGATTTTAAAGAGTGGCGGAACAGTAGATGTATTAGATATGTTTATCGGAAGAATTGCAGGTACGATCGGTGAGACATCTGCGATCTGTCTGTTGATCGGTGGTTTATATCTGATTATTCGTAAGGTGATCAGCCCGATCATCCCGCTGGTTTATATCGGAACATTCTCCGTATTTATATTCCTGTACTCCCTTGCATCCGGCATGGGCTTTGAGCCATTATATCTGGCAGCGCACCTTTGTGGTGGTGGTCTGATGTTAGGTGCTTTCTTTATGGCGACCGACTATGTAACATCACCTATTACGAAGAAGGGCAAGGTTGTATTTGGTATTATCCTCGGACTTCTGACCTTCCTGTTCCGAATCTATGGCGGATCAGCAGAAGGTGTATCCTATGCGATCATTATTTCGAACCTTCTCGTTCCATTGATCGAACGGTTTACACAGCCGAAGTCATTTGGTAAGGGCGCTGAGCTTCAGAAGGAAGAAGGCGGCTCGGCAGCAGACGGCAAGAAGATGGATAAGAAATCAATTGTCATCGCAACGGTAGCGATCCTTGTCATTACACTTGTTGCCGGCGGTGTGCTTGCATATGTACAGCAGATCACAAAGAAGCCGATCGAGCAGGCGGAACAGCAGGCAAAGGAGGACGCATACCGGGAAGTATTTACAGATGCGGATGCCTTCCGGACGGTAGATGGCTTCGACAGTGAGACTGCATCTGCATGGCTTTCGGATAAAGGCTATAAGGCAGATATAGATGAGGCAGTAACTGCTTGTGACAAAGATGGAAATGCACTTGGTTATGTATTTGTTATTACATCCCATGAGGCATATGGCGGAGATCTTCAGCTTGCTCTTGGTGTAGCAGAGGATGGAACTACAAATGGTATCTCCTTCCTGTCATTAAGTGAGACAGCAGGTCTTGGTATGCAGGCAGATACAGATGAGTTCAAATCACAGTTTGCAGGCAAGAATGTAGCACAGTTTAAATATACAAAATCCGGTGCGGCATCGGATGAGGAGATTGATGCATTAAGTGGTGCGACGATCACGACAAATGCAGTCACGAATGCAGTAAATGCGGGACTTTCCTATGCAGATTATCTGAAAGGAGGAGCAAACTAATGGGTAAATGTACAGAACGTTTATACAATGGTATCGTGAAAGAAAATCCAACCTTCGTACAGATGCTTGGTATGTGTCCGACACTTGCGGTTACATCATCAGCGATCAACGGAGCAGGTATGGGACTTTCTACAACCTGTATTCTGGTGTTGAGCAATGCGTTTATCTCACTGCTTCGTAAAGTGATACCGGATAAGGTCAGAATACCATCTTATATTGTTATCATTGCTTCCTTTGTAACGGTTATTCAGTTTTTAATGCAGGCATACCTGCCGTCCTTAAATGACAGCCTTGGAATCTATATTCCACTGATCGTAGTAAACTGTATTATTCTTGGACGTGCAGAGAGTTACGCTTCGAAGAATAAAGTTCTTCCGTCAATCTTTGACGGACTTGGAATGGGACTTGGCTTTACGATCGGTCTTACCTTGATCGGTATGTTCCGTGAACTGATCGGAAAAGGCTGTGTATTCGGATTCCAGATCATTGGAGATGGTAACCTTCTTCAGAAGACATCAGGAGCAGGAAAAACAATCGGAGATGTGCTTGCAGCATATACGCCGATCACAATCTTTGTACTTGCACCGGGAGCATTCTTTGTACTTGCTTTTATTATTGCAACGATCAATAAGAGAAATGCGAAGAAGGCAGCAAAGGCACTTGCAATTGGAGAAGAGATCCCTGCAAGCTGTAAGCCGGAATCCTGTATGGGATGCGCAAACATCATGTGTGCAGGAAGAAAGGCTGCTATGCAGGATACTCAGGTTAATGTTCAGACAAATGCCGGCAAGGCATCCGCTGCACAGACTCCGGCAGCACCGGCACCACAACCGAAAAAAGTTGTGATCCCAGACAAGATAGCAAAGAAACCGGTAGAGCAGGAAAACGGACAACAAGTGCAGTCAGTACAATCAGTGCAGCAGCCGGTTCCAGAGCAACCAGCACCAGTCGTACAGCAGGCTGTTGCTCAGAGTACACTGCAGCCACAGATAGCAGCTTCATCAGAGACTACGACTACTCCGGTTTCACAGGAGCCACAAATACAGGTAGCACAGGTAGTACAACCAGAGCAGCAGCCGGTACAGGAAAAGCCAGCGTCAACCGTACAGCAGACTCCGGTTCAGGTGGCAAAAGAGATGTCTGACAGACCGAGAATCCATATTCCGGCGAATCTGAATAGAGTACCACATGCAGTTGTTCTCTCAGAGACAGACAATCCGGTTTCAGAGCCAGAGAAAGCGGAAGCAGTATCGGAAGAATCCGATATGGTTGACACATCAAAGCTTGTAAGACCAGATGTTGCAAGTGCAGATCAGGTAAACAAATATCAGGAATTTGATGAGAAACCGATAGATAAAAAGAATAAGAAAAGGGGAGGTAGAAAATAATGCATATTTTATTATTGGCAGTTGGAGCAGCCCTCGTAAATAATGTAATATTAAGCCAGTTCCTCGGACTGTGTCCTTTCCTTGGCGTATCAAAGAGTGTAAACACAGCAACCGGTATGGGCGGGGCAGTTATATTTGTAATGACGATCGCTTCAGCGGTAACGAGTATTGTTTATTATGGAATTCTTTCCCCGCTGGGATTAGATTATCTGAATACGATCGTGTTCATCCTGGTAATAGCGGCACTGGTACAGTTTGTAGAGATGTTCTTAAAGAAGAATATGAAGTCTTTATACGAGTCACTTGGAGTATACCTTCCCCTGATCACAACAAACTGTGCAGTTCTTGGTATCGCACTTTCAAATGTACAGAATGAATATACGATCCTTGAGAGTATAGTAAATGGTTTTGGTTCAGCAGTAGGTTTTGCGATCTCAATTACGATCCTTGCAGGTATCCGTGAGAAGTTGGAATATAGTGATATTCCGGAAGCATTTAAGGGTACTCCGATCGTTCTGATCACATCAGGTCTGATGGCAATAGCGTTCTTTGGCTTTGCCGGATTGATATAAGGAGGGATCGTTATGGATATTACAACAATTCTGATCGCTGTTGCTGTTGTAGCAGGCGTTGGTGTCATTATTGGTATTCTGCTCGGTGTAGCTGGTGAAAAGTTTAAAGTTCCGGTAGATGAAAAGGCTGTTATGGTGCGGGAGCTTCTTCCCGGAAATAACTGTGGTGGATGTGGATATCCCGGCTGTGATGGTCTTGCAGCAGCCATTGCAAAGGGTGAGATGCCGCCATCTGCATGTCCTGTTGGAGGTGCAGCCGTTGCAGAGGCAATCAGTGCAGCACTCGGCGTAGAGAATACAGCAAGCACTAAGTATGTAGCCTTTGTCAAATGCGCAGGTGACTGTGAGAAGGCAAAGGATGTCTATGACTATGTTGGACCAAAGACCTGTGTTCTTGCACAAAACAGCCCAAATAACGGGCCAAAGGGCTGTACATATGGCTGTACAGGATATGGTTCCTGCAAGGCAGTCTGTGAATTCGGTGCGATTGATATTATAGATGGCATTGCAGTTGTAAATGAGGAAAAATGTAAAGCGTGCGGAAAGTGTGTAGATGTCTGTCCAAGACATCTGATCGAGCTGGTTCCATACGATGCCCCTCATCGTGTCAGATGTAATTCAAAGGAAAAAGGAAAAGAAGTAAAGGCAGTATGTTCAGCAGGGTGTATCGGCTGTTCACTCTGCGTCAGATCCTGTGAATTTGATGCGGTATCGGTAGATCAGAACCTTGCACACATTGATTATGATAAATGTACCCATTGTGGCGCATGTGCCAGAAAGTGTCCGGTCAAGATCATAAGCTGATCAATGTGATCGGATTCAGAATCTGACTGCTGTGACTGATTCATAGGCAGATCGGTGAAACCGATAATTTATATGTCTAAATATATTCTCTGCTTCATATTATGATACGGAAGGTGGATTTTGTTGAAAAGGGAATATAGATGAGATTTTGTGAATTAAAAGAAAAAGAAGTAATAAACTGCAAGGACTGCCAGCGGCTTGGCTTTGTTGCAGATATTGAATTTGATCCCTGCTCCGGAAGAATTGAGGCGATAATTGTTCCAGAGCAGGGAAAAATTTTCTGGTGCTTTGGATCTTGCGAGGAGTATCGCATTGATTTCTGTAATGTAGTAAAGATCGGGCCGGATATTATTTTAGTTGACATTCCACCCCGAATATGTAAAAGTTAGTAGCAGAGAAAATAGAGGGGATAAAATAATTTTCCCTGATTTACGGAGGCAAAAACATGAGATGTCCATTTTGTTATGTTGATGATACAAGAGTTATAGATTCCAGACCGGCGGATGACGGTTGTTCGATTCGAAGAAGAAGACAGTGCGATGCCTGTGGCAGACGTTTTACGACGTATGAAAAGGTTGAGACGATCCCGCTTATCGTAATCAAAAAGGATAAGAACAGAGAGACTTATGACAGAAAGAAGATCGAATCCGGTATCATAAGATCTTGTCATAAAAGACCGGTATCTGCGGAACAGATATCCAAGTGTATCGATGATATCGAGAATGAAATCTTTAATCTGGAGGCAAAAGAAGTAGAGAGTACAACAATCGGTGAGATCGTTATGGATAAGATCAAGGATCTGGATCAGGTAGCTTATGTAAGATTTGCTTCTGTATACAGAGAGTTCAAAGATGTGAATACATTTATGAATGAGCTGAGTAAGTTATTATCTGCAAATTCTGACAAGAAATAGACGGGAACAATCATGGTAGATTCATATAACACAATACTGACACCGGGCATCGATGAGATCGTTGAGAAGAAATCCAGATTTATCGGTTATGCACAGCCGGTTTCTTCAGAAGAAGAAGCATATGCGTTTGTAGAAAGTGTCAAGAAAAAACATTATGATGCACGACACAATTGTCATGCATTTGCAATCGGAAAAGAGAATACCCTTTATCGTTTTTCAGATGACGGAGAACCGCAGGGAACAGCTGGAAAACCGATATTAGAAGTGATATCGGGAAATCAGGTAACAGATATTTGTATTGTGGTTACAAGATATTTCGGTGGTACTCTGCTTGGAACAGGAGGGCTTGTCCGGGCATACACAGAAGCCGCTAAGCTTGCCCTTGCAGATGCCGGCATTCACCAGATGCAGCGCATGAAGCTTATGGATATCACCTGCTCCTATAATGATTCCGGCAAAGTACAGTATCTCTTATCAACAAATGAGATCAGCATAGAGAATACAGAATATGGCGCAGATGTAACCTTCCATACAGCAGTCCCTGTCTCCGATGTATCTATGATCGAAAAGAAGATTACAGAAGCAACAGCAGCCCGCGCTGTAATCGACGAAAATGGCGAGAAATTCGTATAGATGGGACTCACTCTTTACGCAAATTATTTTATAATAATAAAAGATAAGCTTGTCTGTAGCGTCATATAGCGTCACAGGCAAGCTTATTTTTGTTTTCCCTAAAAAAAGGTCGGCGGAAAGAGGTAGGACAGATATCGCAGGATCGGCGCATAATCCTCCAGATGCAGGAAGATCGGCGAGAAGATCAAAGTGCAGATCACAAGAACCGGCAGAGCCGATACAAACCGCTTATAATGTCGGAAGATGAGCAGACAGATAAAAGTGAACAGCAGACACAGCAGTACATATCCGGACATCTTTAACAGAAATGGCAAGATGGCTTCCGGCTGCTCATATAAGTAGAGCGTAACCACACTGATCAGCCATACCGGTGTTATATTAGCAAGAATACCGGTCAGACAGAAACGCAGTCTTTTCCGTTTGGATACTCTGTCATAGATGTGGTCATCCTGATCCTTCAAATAGACCAGCAAACCGACCAGAGAAGATAAGAACAGAAGAAAACCGGTAAATGCATGAACCGGGAACAAATCTACGCTGTCGGTTGTTCCATGGTAGGCTCCTGTATTATTGACAGATAACCGGAAGACAGAATCACTGTTCATATAATTTCTGTATTGATTTTCCAGATATGACTGGAAAGAACTCCGATAAAAGTCTTTTGTGGCAGAATTCGATGCCAGATAGTTGGCAGCAATAGCCGGCGAGAAAGCATCCAACAGCCGGTCGAATAATGTTTCGGAAAAGATTGTCTGGAACATCGAAGATGGGGAAGTGTATAAGCGAATGTGGCAGTTCTTGATATCATGTATAAATGCGTCAGAAAATCCATTGTCAAACGCAAATCCACAGTCATACCGCCCGGATGCAACCTGATCCTTTAATTCCTCCATAGAACTGCATTTCTCGAAAGTAAAGCAGTCCTGATGTCCGGAGAGCTCCTGCTCCACCTGTGCCAGGTAACTGTTTGATTCTTCCATATAATATCCACAGATGAATACCGTGCTTTTTTCTTCCACCGGCAGATTTTTTATATAGAATGCCGTGAACGGAATGATCAGCAGCAGAAGAAGATTGATGAATTTTTTTGAAGTCCGTTTTAACAGGATTCTGTATTGACGTAACAGCATAAGCAGTTGTCCTTTCATCGATTAATGGTAAAAGCCATTACATAAGTGGTTTAACAGTTGATAATACGGGGTATGTTCAGCAAAATTCTGGATGAAGTCAGGCAGAAGTCTGACCGGAACAATACCGCCTCCGATATAAGCCAGTAAGAAAGCTGTCAAAAATAACAGCAGGCATGCCCCGGAATATCCGGTTGGCAGATACCCGATCAGCAGGATAACGAATCCGATAAACAGGATCGCGAGTATTCCGGCAAAGAATCCCGATATATGAAACTGCAAAGGGGCAAAATGACCGATCGTGCCTCCGGTCATACAGCTAAAGAACAGTATCGTATAGATCATAAATAATGTGATCGTAAGTGTCAGATACTGACTGATTATAATATGCGCTCCGGTGATTCCGTGAAGCTTCAGACGAAGACGTAATGTATCAGAATTTCCTTTTATAAAAGATAAAAAGACGATTCCGCTGAAGAACAGCAGAAGCAGCAGCCCGGATACTATATAATACTGATAAGGGGTATAAGCTCCGGTAAGCTGTAAGTCTTCTCTGATATAAAGCTCTGTTCTGGATAAAACATAATCCATGTAGAGATTATCGGCATCCGTTGCAATTTGATCCAGTGCAGTATCCGGGAGCCCCATTTGATATGCTCCCTGATAAATGATCGTAGTTGCAGCCTGTGCAGTAGCAAGCATTGATGAGGTGGATTTGAACACCTCATTTAGGGTGTATGTCTCTAAAGTACCATCCTGTTTATAAATGACCGTGATCGGATTGTCTTCTCCGTATATAATGCTGTTGATGATATTATCAGGAATGATGATCAGCGCCTTGATCTGGTCGTTTGCAAGCATCTGTCTGCCGTGATCTTCGGAAGCTATCTCGATGAAATGGCAGGTAGCCCGGTAGCTGTCCATTTCACTTACCATAGAATATGCCATCTTGGCATAAGGAGAAGATGCATCGGCAACCAGCCCGACATTGACCGGTTCGATGGTCTGCTCATTATATAATAACCGGTTCGACAGCAGAACGACGACAGAGAGTCCGACCGCCAGAATGAGAGTGATCAGGACAAGCGGAAGAAACCGCTGCTTTATTCTTTTAAGGTCTGTTAGAAATAATCGAAAAAACATAAGAACATTCACATCCAATCTGAATCAGGCACGAAGCATGGCTGCGTAATCTGCACCATTTGCTTCCTGTAGTAAACCATCCTTTAATATATAGATGCGATTACAGATGGAGAGCGCATCTTCTTCATGTGTTGCAACGATAATGCTGCCTCCATTACCGGTATATTCCTTCAGATAGTCCAGAATTCCTTTTTTACAGAGAAGATCTAACGCAGCAAGTGGTTCATCCAGTAATAAAAGATCCGGTCGCTCCAGCATACAGATAGCAAGGCTCAGACGTTTCTTCATACCACCGGACATTGTACTTACCTTCTGATGAAGAAAAGCATCTACACCGAGTTTTTTTAAGATAGAGAGGCTGTAGGTGCTGTTTAGCTCGGCAGATCTGCCGGAGTACCAGAGCTTCAGATTATCCAGACCGGACAGCTCCGGAATCAGTGGATTTTCCTGTGGAAGAAAACTGACCGTATTATCCGGTTCGTCAAAAGAATAAGTGCCATGATCCTGTCGGAGTCCGCCGGACAGAATACCAAGCAGCGTTGATTTTCCGGAACCGTTGATTCCCAGAAGCCCGATACATTCACCGGGTGCAACTTGCAGGGAGATATGATTTAGTACCATTTTCTTTTTATAATTTTTTCCAATATCATTTACAGTAAACATATTAATAATCCTCTTCAATAACCTGAAAATCCAGATAGTCGAATTCAATCGCTTCCACGAAATTATCATGATTGAAACGTGTTCTTGCGTGGAGAATAAAATCATTTTGATTTTTCTTCAGCCAGATCGGTTTTGCAAGATCAAATTTATAGCACATTTCCTCTAATGCTTTGTATACCTTTTTTGTTCGTGTCAAAGACGCATCATCTATACAGACAACCGTATCCTTTATCAGCCGGTTATCCTTCATTATTTTACCCCATACTCGGAACATAAGTTAAAACCTCAATTTCTATATAATATATGTAAAAATATTGCATACCACAAAAATCATTCTGTAATCTGTCATAAAAAACTGTATTTCAATTTCCATATGAAGTCAAGCATAAATAAATGTAAGTTGTTCAAAATTTTTATACACGAAAAACACATTTCTTCTACATGGAAAACACACTTCTTACACAATTACAGATTATAGTATAACCTGTAAATAAGAAAGAGAGCAGTAAACAAAAGAAAGCTGCTGTTACATAGAAAGAAAGGATGATTGATTATGGATGAGAATTTTAGAGAAGAACAGGATCGTCAGTTC
>NZ_QULF01000006.1:0-2500 GCF_003481465.1 Clostridium sp. OM05-9 | reverse complement strand
CTCAGTGACCGATAGCGCATAGTACTGTGAAGGAAAGGTGAAAAGGACCCCGGGAGGGGAGTGAAAGAGAACCTGAAACCCTGTGTTTACAAGCTGTGGAACTGCGAATAAAGCAGAACCGCGTACTTTTTGTAGAACGGTCCGGCGAGTTTCTTGTGCTGGCAAGGTTAAGTACCTCAGGTACGGAGCCGAAGTGAAAGCAAGTGTTAATAGCACGTAAAGTCAGTATAAGAAGACCCGAAACCGGGTGATCTACCCATGTCCAGGTTGAAGTTGCCGTAAAAGGCAATGGAGGACCGAACGCACATCCGTTGAAAAGGGTGGCGATGAGGTGTGGGTAGGGGAGAAATTCCAATCGAACCCGGAGATAGCTGGTTCTCCTCGAAATAGCTTTAGGGCTAGCCTCGTATTAGTCTAGCGGAGGTAGAGCACTGAATATCCTAGGGGGCGTCAAAGCTTACCGAAGATTATCAAACTCCGAATGCCGCAGAGATGATGTACGGGAGTCAGACTGCACGAGATAAGTTGGGTAGTCAAAAGGGAAAGAGCCCAGACCATCAGCTAAGGTCCCAAAGTGTGTGTTAAGTGGTAAAGGATGTGGGATTTCGAAGACAACTAGGATGTTGGCTCAGAAGCAGCCATACATTCAAAGAGTGCGTAATAGCTCACTAGTCGAGAGGTCCTGCGCCGAAAATGTCCGGGGCTAAAACACACCACCGAAGCTATGGAATGTGAAAACATTGGTAGAGGAGCATTCTTAACGTGACGAAGCTGTACCGGAAGGAGCAGTGGAGTGTTAAGAAGAGAGAATGCCGGAATGAGTAGCGAGATTTAAGTGAGAATCTTAAAGGCCGAATATCTAAGGTTTCCAGGGTAAAGCTGATCTTCCCTGGGTAAGTCGGGGCCTAAGGCGAGGACGAAAGTCGTAGTCGATGGATAACAGGTAGAAATTCCTGTACCACATACAAACAGAACTGTGGGGACGCAGAGAGAAAGCCAGAGCCGGAAATGGAAAAGCCGGTGCAAGCGAGGTATCCGTAAGGGAGGCAAATCCCCCTTACAAGGAGAAGACGTAATGCGGAGTGAACTATAAGTAACGAAGCTGGTGAGCTAGCTGCCAAGAAAAGCCGCTATTGTTTTGTATGTGCCCGTACCGTAAACCGACACAGGTGGATGAGGAGAGAATCCTAAGGCCGGCGGGAGAAGTGTTGTTAAGGAACTCGGCAAAATGACTCCGTAACTTCGGGAGAAGGAGTGCCACAGAGATGTGGCCGCAGAGAAATGGCCCAAGCAACTGTTTAGCAAAAACACAGGTCTATGCAAAACCGAAAGGTGAGGTATATGGGCTGACGCCTGCCCGGTGCTGGAAGGTTAAGAGGAGAGCTTAGCGCAAGCGAAGGTTTGAATTTAAGCCCCAGTAAACGGCGGCCGTAACTATAACGGTCCTAAGGTAGCGAAATTCCTTGTCGGGTAAGTTCCGACCCGCACGAAAGGCGTAATGATTTGGGCACTGTCTCGACAACACACCCGGTGAAATTGAAATACCAGTGAAGATGCTGGTTACCTGCGCCAGGACGGAAAGACCCCATGGAGCTTTACTCCAGTTTGATACTGGGATTCGGTACTGTCTGTACAGGATAGGTGGGAAGCTAGGAAATGATGACGCCAGTTGTCATGGAGCTGACCTTGGGATACCACCCTTACAGTACTGGGTTTCTAACCTGCAGCCGTGACCCGGCTGGGGGACAATGTCTGACGGGGAGTTTGACTGGGGCGGTCGCCTCCGAAAGGGTATCGGAGGCGCTCAAAGGTTCCCTCAGAATGGTCGGAAACCATTCGAAGAGTGCAAAGGCAGAAGGGAGCTTGACTGCGACACCGACGGGTGGAGCAGGTACGAAAGTAGGACTTAGTGATCCGGTGGTATAACGTGGGATTGCCATCGCTCAACGGATAAAAGCTACCCTGGGGATAACAGGCTTATCACTCCCAAGAGTTCACATCGACGGAGTGGTTTGGCACCTCGATGTCGGCTCATCGCATCCTGGAGCTGTAGCAGGTTCCAAGGGTTGGGCTGTTCGCCCATTAAAGCGGTACGCGAGCTGGGTTCAGAACGTCGTGAGACAGTTCGGTCCCTATCCGGCGTGGGCGTAGGATATTTGAGAGGAGCTGTCCTTAGTACGAGAGGACCGGGATGGACGGACCGCTGGTGTATCTGTTGTTGACCAACAGCATGGCAGAGTAGCCAAGTCCGGCAGGGATAAACGCTGAAGGCATCTAAGCGTGAAGCCCCCCTCAAGATTAGATATCCCATTCTTTAAAGAAATAAGACCCCTTGAAGACTACGAGGTTGATAGGTCTGAGGTGTAAGTGCGGTAACGCATTCAGCTGACAGATACTAATAGGTCGAAGACTTATCCTGAGAGGTTCGAAAGATAAGCGGAAGAGATTGGAGAGAATGAAGTCGCAAGACTTTCTGTATGAAATTCTGAAGGTACATGAA